>JBBSIS010000018.1:0-26704 GCA_038231955.1 Acidimicrobiales bacterium | reverse complement strand
GTCGGCCGAGCTCACCATGGTGCCTACCAGCACCATCGCCCTGGAGTCCGAGGGCGACGCCCGCAAGGTGCTGCGCGTGGTCGACGCACTGGAGGAACACGACGACGTGCAGGCCGTCTACGCCAACTTCGACATCCCCGACCAGATCCTGGCCACCATGTCCAGCTAGCGCTAGCGATAAAGGGCCTACGCCCGCGCCGTGGTCGACGGCCACGGCGTCACCTGCTGGCCATCTCGGACCGTCGCTACGTGCGCTCGGACCGCCGCGCCCACGACGACCGCAGCCAAGCCCCAGCCGGTGATGGCGGCGACCGGCGGGTTGCCGCCGCTGGCGGCGAGGAGCGGGAACATCACCACGAACGGGTAGAGGCCCATCACGAGCGGCCCGAACCGGGGAAGGCCCTGCCATACGCCGCCCCGGGCGATGGCGACGCCGAGGGCGAGCATGCCCAGTGCGCTGAGCAGCGCACCGAGGGGCAGCAGAACGTTCTCGTCGGTCTGCTGGACGAGGCTGACCGTCTCGGCGGCGACGAAGACCACCCGGCCGACGATGGCGATCCCGGTGCCGATGTCGCCCGCTCGGCTGGTCCGGTACGGCCGGAGGCGGCGCAGACCGAGGAGACCGGCCAGCAGCAAGAGGTCGGCGGTGATCCACAACGCCTCGAAAACGTCGAAGCGCCAGCCGTGATGCCCGCTGCCGCCGACGCCGGCCGCCAGCCACAGCGCGCCGCCCGCCATCCACGCTGCTGCGGTCCGCCTGTGCATTCTGCGGTCGTCGGTTCCTGTCCCGTCCATTCGGCTCATTGCTCACTCCTTTGATCGTCCGGCCCGACGCCGGCGTTCGTTCGACTCTGCGCCCTGGCGCCGGAAAGCGCACGGGAACGAGCCGCCGCTCGGCGGGAAGCCGGCCGGGACGACACGGGACGACGTCCCGGGTGGCACGGGAGGTTCCCGGGACATCCGGGACCGTCAGCGGCCACCATGGCCCATGGCCGAAAAGCTGAATAGGGAGGCGATGGGCCCCCTGGACGGGAGGGCGGGCGTGTGGGTCGGGCGCGCCGGCCTGGTCTCAGGTGTCGCTCTCTCGCTGGCGACGGTGGCTGCCCATGCGGCCAACCGCCATTTTCCGGTGGGTACGGCGTTGCCAGACCTGTTCCAGCCCTTCTGGTTGATCAACGCATCGTCGGGTCTGCTCTTCACGGTGCCGGGGTGGTACCTGGCAACGAAGCGTCCCGCGGTGGTGTTCGGCTGGCTGGCGTTGGTGGCAGGCATCGCCCACGGGCTGGCTGGAGTGGGCGTTGAAGTCGCCGTGGCCGACCAACTCGCGGGGCGCCAGCTGCCATTTCCCACTGTGGGGCTATGGCTGGCGGGGTGGTGCCCGCTCGTCGAGCAAGCCGTCCTCACCGCCTTCTACGGTCTCTATCCCAACGGTCGTCTCCCTTGTGGCTGGAAGGGCAAGGCGACTGTCGGCGCGATCGCGCTCGCCAGCGCGGGAGTGGTGAACGCCGCGCTCGACCCGTTCCCTGGGAGCGGAGCGACTGTCCCGTCGCTGGCCCTTCTGCACAATCCCGTCAGCCTTGCGTCGCTTCACCTGTCCGCGGGCTGGGATCCGGCGTTCTTCGGCCCTTCGGCTCTCGCGGTGATCTCCATCCTGGTGCTGCGGTGGAGGCGAGCCCAAGGCGACGAGCGGCGGGTGCTGTCATGGCTCGTCGCGTTCGAGGTGCCGGCCGCGATCATCATCCCGATCTCGGTCATCGCCCTTCCTGTCGGTGCCGGTGCAGCCGTCGCCCAGGGGTCGACCCTCATCGAGGTGTCGTTCATCGTCGCCGCCACCCTCCGCCATCGCGTCTACGGGATCGAGGTCGTGCTGAACCGCACGCTGGTCTACGCCAGCCTGACCGTGGTCGTGGCCGCCGCCTACGGGGCGGTCATCGGGGTCGCCGACCTGCTGGGGGCCGGGGCTCACGCACCCTCGTTCGTCGCCGCCCTCGCTGCCGCCTTCGTCCTGGCCCCGGCGCGGGCTCGGATCCAGCGGGGGGTGAACCGGCTCCTGTACGGCCAGAGGGACGAGCCGTCAACGGTTGTGTCCCGCGTCGCCGCCCAACTGGGCGCGGCCGGCTCGGCTGAGCAGCTCCTCCCCGGCCTCGTCGCCGCCGCCGCCGACGCGTTGCGGGTCCCCTATGTCGGCGTGGAACTGACATCGCCGGCCGGGATCGAGGTCATCTCCCACGGCGCCGCGCCTGCCGACGTCACGCGTATACCGCTCGTCCATCAAGGTCGGACGATGGGCGCCCTTGTCGTGGGCAAGCGGCCCGGTCAACGTGACATCCCGAAGCGGGAGCGGACGCTGCTCGAAGACCTGGCCAGCCAGGCCGCAGTGGCCGCCGCCAACGTGGTGCTCACCGAGGACCTTCGTCGGTCCCGGGAGCGCATCGTGACGGCGCGGGAGGAGGAGCGCCAGCGGCTCCGTCACGACCTCCACGACGGTCTCGGCCCTCAGCTCACCGGTGTGGCGCTGGGTCTCGATCTGGTCGCCGAAGGCGCCGAGGCAGACGGCTTGGGGGCAGCGGCCGACCGCTTGCGCGTCGAGGTCGAGGAAGCCATCGCCGACGTCCGGCGGCTCGTTCAGGGGCTCCGTCCGCCCCGGCTCGACGAGGTGGGTCTCTGCGGCGCGCTCCGGGAGGTGCTCACCAGGACCGAGCGCAGCGGGTTGCGCCTGCATGCCGACCTCCCCGAGGAAAGCCTCACGTTGCCGGCAGCGGTTGAAGTTGCCGTGTACCGGATAGCGACCGAGGCGGTCACCAATGTCGTCCGGCACGCCCACGCCCGGTCCTGCACAGTGAGCCTCCACGTCGGACCGGACGTCCGTCTCCGGGTGACCGACGATGGGACGGGCTGGCGCGGGACGCCCGAGGGCGTGGGGACAACTTCGATGCGCGAGCGGGCCGAGGAACTGGGAGGCAGTTGCACGATCGGGCGAACCGACGACGGCGGCTGCGTCGTCGACGCCCGCATACCGTTGTCGCGACTATGAACACCAGCGGCGATGCGACGCAGACGCCTGTCCGAGTCGTGGTCGTCGACGACCATGAGCTGGTGCGGGCCGGCCTACGGGGCGTGCTCGGCAGTGATCCTGCCATCGACGTGGTGGCCGAGGCCGCCGACGGCATCCAGGCCCTGGCCGCGGTGGAGGTGCATCACCCCGACGTGGTGGTGATGGACCTCCAGATGCCTGGCATGGGCGGGATCGAGGCGACCCGGCGCATCCTGGCTGCCCGCCCGGGCACTGCAGTGCTCGCCCTGACGATGTTCAACGATGACGATTCCGTCTTTGCCGCGGTGCAGGCCGGCGCCCGCGGGTACCTGCTCAAAGGGACGCGGCGCGACGAGCTGCGCGCCGGCGTGGCGGCCGTCGCCGCCGGCCATGCCGTCTTCGGTCCGGGGGTTGCGGCCCGGGTGCTCGAGCGCATGGTGGCGCCGGTCGAGCGGGACGAGGCCTTCCCCGAGCTGACCCCCCGGGAACGGGAGGTGCTCGGCCACCTCGTCGCCGGGCTACAGACTCCTGCCATCGCGTCTCGCATGGGGGTGGCCGACAAGACGGTGCGGAACAATATTTCCAGCCTGCTCACCAAGCTGCACGTCGTCGACCGGGCGGCGGCGATCGATCAGGCCCGCCGGTCTGGCGTGGGCGAGCGTCGGCCCGCCGAGGTGCGAGCCTTGCTATTCACTGACATCGACGGGTCGACCGCCCTGGTCCGCCGCTTGGGCGAGCGTTACCCGGCCGTTCTCGCCGACCACAACCGCATCGTCGACGCCGCGATCGTGAGCCACGGTGGTCGTCGCTTCGGCGCGTCCGGAGATGCCCGGTTCGCCTGGTTCCCCGCGCCGACGGCGGCGATCGCCGCGTCCGTCGACGCCCACCGTGATCTCCACCGCCACGCATTTCCCACGGGCGCCGAGGTTCGTATCCGCGTGGGTGTCCATCAGGGCGCAGTCAGCGAGCACGCCGGCGAGCTCGTCGGGCTCGCTCTTCATGAGACGGCGCGGGTCGCCGGCGTGGCCGCCGGCGGGCAGGTCGTGGTGACGGAGGAGTGCCTGGCCCTCGGTTCGCTCCCGGCCGTACGGCTGACCGATCTGGGCGAACAGGAGCTACGCGACCTGGATCGACCGATGCGGCTCTACCGGGTGGAGTTCTCTCTGTAGATGGGTCGTTCCAGCGTACGCCGAGGCCAGAGGCAGTCTCCGACCCCTCCCGTGAGGAGTTCCTTCGGAACCATTCGGAGGAGGAAGGCACCCTGAGTATCTATACTTCTGCTATGGCGTTGAGCATGAAGAGTGACGAGGCGGACCGCCTGGCCCGGGAACTGGCCTCGGCGACGGGGGAGTCACTCACGGAGGCGGTCGTGACCGCCTTGCGGGAGCGGCTCGTGCGCCACCGGGCGCGGGGCGTGGCTGGAATGACCGCCCGGCTGCGCCGGATCCAATCAGAGGTGGCGGCGTTGCCCGTGGTCGACCGGCGGACACCCGACGAGATCGTCGGCTATGGCGACCACGGCCTTTCGGAGTGATCGAGCGGCCCGGAGGGCCAGTGGTGGTCGACACCTCGGCTGCGGTGGCCCTCCTCCCCGCTGAGCCTGGGAGCGACGAGTTGATCGCCATCCTAGGGGAGGCCGGCGCTCGATTCATGTCGACCGCCAGCCGAGTAGAGCTGGGAATCGTGGTCGAGGCCCGGCTCGGGCCGGCTGGAGCTGACGTGGTCAGCAGGTTCTTGCGCGACGCCGAGATCGAGATCGTCGACGTGACTGCGGATCTCGCCGACCGGGCGCTCGGTGCTTGGCGTCGGTACGGCAAGGGACGCCACCCGGCTGCGCTCAACTTCGGGGACTGTTCGTCTACGCCCTGTGCGACCAGACCGGCCTGCCGCTGGTGTGCACGGGCGCTGACTTCGCGGCCACCGACCTTGAGATCCTTCGCCCGGGCGATAGAGGAGTCGCATAGCCAAGGACAGCTTTCCTGGCCGGGCCCATCCGCGGTCGTCGTCGGTCGTTCCGCTAAACTCCGAACTCATGTTCGTGCTCGGGATCGATCCGGGGGTGTCCCGTTGCGGCTACGGCTGCGTGTCGGGTGGCACGGGCGTGGCGCCCAAGGTGGTGGCCGTCGGCGTGCTGACCACGCCGCCCTCCGATCCTCTCCCGGACCGGTTGGCCGCCCTCGACCGGGATCTGCGTAGCCTGATCGCCGAGTTCCACCCGGTGGCGGTGGCGGTGGAGCGGGTGTTCTTCCAGGTCAATGCCCGTACGGCCATGTCGGTGGGCCAGGCCAGCGGCCTGGCCATGGCCGCCGCCGCCCACGCCGGCTGCGAGGTCGTCCAGTACACGCCCAACGAGGTCAAGCAGGCAGTAGCCGGCTACGGCGCGGCCACCAAGGAGCAGGTCCAGCGCATGGTGCAGTCGTTGCTCGGCCTGACCGAGATACCCCGCCCTCCCGATGCAGCCGACGCCCTGGCTCTGGCCCTGTGCCACCTGGCCATGGCGCCCCTCAAGGCCCGGCTCAAGGCCGCGCCCCGATGACCGGCGCGGCCTTGATGACCGGCCCGGGAGGTCGGTCCAGGGATGTTCACAAGGCGAGAGCCTTGTGATCGGCCGACTGCGGGGGATGCTGGCCCACCGGGCCAGGGCCGAGGTGGTGGTCGACGTAGCCGGGGTCGGGTACCGGGTCACCGTGTCGCCGTCCACCATCGCCGCCCTGGGCGCCGTCGGCGACGAGGTGGTCGTCCACACCCACCTGCACGTCCGCGAGGACGCTCTCACCCTCTACGGCTTCGCCACCGCTGCGGGACGGGACTGCTTCGAGTCGCTGCTGGGCGCCCACGGGGTCGGCCCCGGCCTGGCCCTGGCCATCCTCTCCGTCCACGGCCCCGACGAGCTGCGGGTTGCCGTCTTCGACGGCGACCTCGACGCCCTCACCCTGGTGCCCGGCGTAGGGCGCAAGACCGCGGCCCGACTCCTACTGGAGCTCAAGTCCCGCCTCGACGTGCCCGACGACGCCGGGTTCGACGGCGAGGGCCCGGGCCCCGGGGCCGGCGGCAGTTCCAAGGCCGAGGTGCGGGCCGCCCTCGGCGCCCTGGGTTACCAGCCCGACGAGGTTCGCCGGGCCATCGGCGAACTGCCTGCGGAGGGCGACGTCACCGCTCTCGTCCGTGCCGCGCTCCAGACGCTCGGGCACCAGCGGTGACCCGCAACGAGCTATTGGCGCCGGTGAGCGCCCCGGGGGAGCAGGTCGAGGAGGTCAGCCTTCGGCCCCGGCGGCTGGCCGAGTTCGTGGGTCAGGCCCAGCTCCGCCAGCACCTCGAGATCCTCCTCGAGGCCGCTCGCCGCCGGGGCGAGCCCGCCGACCACCTGCTGCTGGCCGGTCCGCCCGGGCTGGGCAAGACCAGCCTGGCCGGCATCGTCGCCGCCGAGATGGACGTCTCCCTGCGGATCACGTCGGGCCCGGCCCTGGAGCGGGCCGGCGATCTGGCTTCGGTGCTCACCAATCTCGACGAGGGCGACGTGCTCTTCATCGACGAGATCCACCGCCTGCCCCGGATCGTTGAGGAGGTTCTCTACCCGGCCATGGAGGACTTCCAGCTCGACATCGTGCTGGGCAAGGGCCCGTCGGCCCGCTCGCTGCGCCTCGACCTGCCCCGCTTCACCCTGGTCGGGGCCACCACCCGCACCGGCCTCATCACCGGGCCCCTCCGGGACCGCTTCGGCTTCGTGGCCCGGCTCGACTACTACGACGTGGCCGAGTTGGAGGCCATCGTCGTCCGGGCCGCCCGCATCATGGGGGTCGCCCTCGACCCGGCCGGGGGCCACGAGGTCGCCCGCCGGGCCCGCGGGACGCCCCGCATCGCCAACCGGCTCCTCAGGCGGGTGCGCGACTACGCCGAAGTGCGCGCCGATGGGATCGTCACCGAGGCCGCCGCCCGCGACGGGTTGGCGCTCTTCGAGGTTGACGACATCGGCCTCGACAAGGTCGACAGGGCCATCCTCACCGCCGTGTGCCGCCGCTTCGCCGGCGGTCCCGTCGGGTTGTCGACCCTGGCCATCTGCGTGGGCGAGGAGCCGGAGACGGTCGAGGACATGTACGAGCCCTTCCTGCTCCAGCTGGGCATGCTCCAGCGCACACCGAGGGGCCGAATGGCGACGCCGGCGGCCTGGGCCCATCTCGGGATGACGCCGCCCGAGGCGTCTGGACCGGCCCCGGCCGGGCTCTTCGGCTGATCCGCCCGCACGTCGGCGTCGCCGGTGACTGCGCCGACCCGGCGCAGCATCGCCTCCGCGGTAACCTGCAAGGCGGTCGCCCGGCGACCCACACTTCTCATGGGACCAATTCTCGCGCTTCTGATCACATTCGGCCTCATGTGGGCCCTACTGATCCGTCCTCAACAGCGCCGCATGCGTCAGCACCAGGCCGTCATCGCCTCGCTGGAGGTGGGCGACGAGGTCGTGACCGCCGGCGGCGTCTACGGCACTGTCGTCGGTGTGGCCGAGGAGACCCTTTCGGTCGACGTGGCGCCCGGAGTCGTCCTCCAGGTTCTGCGCAACGCCGTCACCCAGCGGGTGGCGCCGGCCGAGGCCGACATCACCGACTCCGACGGGATCGCCGACGAGGACCACGTGCTTGACGCCACACCACCCGGGGGAATCGCTGCAGCCGAGAAGGAAGAAGAGGTCTGATGCGCCGCTCGCTCGCCGTTTCTCTCATCGCGGTTTTCGTGGTGGCGATCGGGGCCCTCGGCGCCACCATCCTGACCGGGCATTCGCCCCAGCTGGGCCTCGACCTCCAGGGCGGCGCCTCGGTGGTGCTCCAGCCCCGGAACAAGGTGCCATCGGGCGTGCTCGACCAGGCCATCGAGATCATCCGGAACCGCGTCGACGCCCTGGGCGTGGCCGAGCCCGAGATCACCCGCCAGGGTGACTCGATCATCGTCTCCCTCCCTGGTCTGAAGAACACCGACCGCGCCCTGCAGGTGGTGGGCCAGACCGCCCAACTCCTCTTCCGCCCGGTCGTGCAGCAGTTGCCGGCCGAGGGAACGGCGACGACGACCACGGCGCCCCCGACCACCACCACGACGGTCGAGGGCACGCCGGCGACACCCCCCACCACGACCGCGCCGCCGCCCACGATCGACCTCAACAAGACCACTCCGCCCGAACAGGACGCCGAAGGCGAGCAGGTGGTCCTGCCCGACAAGGACGCCACCGGGCGGGTGACGGCGCGCTATCTCCTCGCCCCGGCGGCGGTGAAGGGTCAGGCCCTGTCGTCGGCCAGTGCCGTCGTCAACCCCACCAACGCCTCGTGGGAGGTGCAGTTCGACCTCACGGGCGAAGGAACCAAGCAGTGGAACGACATGGCGGTGAAGGTGGGGGTCGGCAACCAGATCGCCATCGACCTCGACGGCGTCGTCCGCTCGGCGCCCAGCCTGAACTCCACCAACTTCCCGGGCTCGGGCGTGATCTCGGGGAACTTCACCCAGAGCGAGGCCAAGGACCTGGCCCTGGTCCTGCGCTACGGCGCCCTGCCCGTGCAGCTCGACCGCCAGACCGTCCAGACCGTCTCGGCCAGCCTGGGCAAGGACTCCCTGCACGCCGGCCTCCTCGCCGGCATGGTCGGCCTGTTGCTGGTCGGCATCTACATGGTGTTGTACTACCGGGCCTTGGGCCTGGTCGTGTGGGTCGGCCTGGCCCTCACCGGAGCCATCATGTACTCACTCGTCACCTTCCTCGGCACCACCAGCGGCCTGGCCCTCAGCCTGGCTGGGGCGACGGGCATCATCGTGTCGGTCGGCGTCACCGTCGACTCCTACGTCGTGTACTTCGAGCGCCTGAAGGACGAGATCCGCTCCGGCAAGACCATCCGGTCGTCGGTGGACCGGGGCTTCGCCCGGGCGTACCGCACCATCCTCGCCGCCGACGCGGCGTCGATCATCGGCGCCGCCGTCCTCTACCTGCTCAGCGTGGGCTCGGTCCGGGGCTTCGCATTCTTCCTGGGCCTGTCGTCATTGCTCGACATCTTCCTGGCCTACTTCTTCACCCGCCCCATGGTCGTGCTCCTGGGCCGGAGCCGCCTGTTCACCGAAGCCAAGTGGGTGGGTGTGGCCAGGGGCCTGAACGCCGCCCCGGCGGCAGGGAGTGGAGCATGACTGACACTGCAGCGCCGGCGAAGGCGTCGATTCGGCACCGCCTGTACCACGGCGAGACAGCCATCAACTTCGTGGGCCGCAAGAACGTCTGGTTCCTCGTCTCCGGCCTGGTCATCCTCGTGGGGGTCATCTCCCTACTGGCCCAGGGCCTGAACTACGGCATCGACTTCAAGGGCGGCACGTCGTGGGAGCTGAACGCGCCCGGCGTGTCGGTGGCCGCGGCCCGCGACGCGGTCCGTCCCCTCGGATTGGGCGACGCCACCATCCAGACCATCAGCGGGAACCGGATCCGGGTGGCGTCGGGCGCCCAGTCGCCCGAGGACCAGACAAAGATCACCCAGCGCCTGGCCGACCTGGCCAAGGTCGACCCGGCCCAGGTGAGCGTGAACGACGTCGGGCCGTCGTGGGGCAAGGCCGTCACCAACAAGGCCCGTAACGCCCTCATCGTCTTCTTCATCCTGATCTCGATCTACATCTCACTGCGCTTCGAGTGGAAGATGGCCGTCGCCGCGCTCGCCGCCGTCGTACACGACATCCTCATCACCGTCGGCGTCTACTCGTTGTCGCGCTTCGAGGTCACGCCGGCCACCGTCGTGGCCTTCCTCACCATCCTCGGGTATTCGCTCTACGACACCATCGTGGTTTTCGACAAGGTCGAGGAGAACACCAAGGGCCTCTCCGCTCTCGGGCGCCTGACGTACTCCGACACCGTCAACCTGTCCATGAACCAGGTGCTCATGCGGTCGATCAACACCTCGATCGTGGCCATTTTGCCGATCGTGTCGATCCTCGTCATCGGTGCGGGGATCCTCGGCGCCACCACCCTGAACGACTTCGGCCTCGCCCTCCTCGTGGGTCTGCTCACCGGGGCCTACTCGTCGATCTTCGTCGCCTCCCCGGTGCTGGCCATGCTCAAAGAGCGTGAGCCGCGCTATGTCAGTGTGCGCGAGCGCATCACCTCCAAGGGGGGAACGGGCCTGCTCACGCCGGCGGCGGCCGCGGCCATGGTCGCCCCCGGGGCCCGGGGCAACAACGTTCTCGCCCCCCGGGCCAGGGCCGGCGCCACCAAGGCACCCAAAGCTGCTCCGGTGGAGGTGGCCGTGGCGCCGGATGACGAGGGCGACGAGCTGCTCGTGGTCCCGGCCCAGCCCCGCGGGACAGCCGACCGCGACCAAACCCCCCGCCCAAAGCCCGCTGCCCCCCGTCCTGGCGCCCCTCGGCCCCGGAAGAAGGGCAAGAAGCGCTGAGCTGAGGCGTCACCGGCCACTGGTCGGCGAAGTAGCCTGGACCATGACCGACGCGGAGTGGCTCAAGCAACACATCCGCGACGTCGCCGACTTTCCCACCCCGGGCATCGTCTTCCGTGACCTGACGCCGCTGCTGGACGACGTGAAGGCTTTTCGCTACACCGTCGACGCCTTGGCCGACTACTTCGCCGACCGGCGGGTGGACGCCGTGGTCGGTGTGGAGGCCCGAGGCTTCATCCTGGCCGCGCCGGTCGCCTACCGCCTGGGCGCCGGCTTCGTGCCCGTGCGCAAGCCAGGCAAGCTGCCGTGGAAGACGGAATCGGCCGAGTACGACCTCGAGTACGGCGTCGACCGCCTCGAGCTGCACGCCGATGCGGTGACGGTGGCCGACCAGGTGATCGTTATCGACGACGTGATCGCCACCGGGGGCACGGCGCAGGCCACCGTCGCCCTGATCGAGCGCCTCGGGGCCACCGTGGCCGGCCTCGGCTTCGCGGTGGAACTGACCTTCCTCGCCGGACGCGAGAAGCTGGACGGCTACGACGTCATGTCGCTCGTCACGTACGCCTAGGTTCGGGGAAGGGAGGGGAGTGGCCACCGCCGTCGACCGGGTACTGCCATGGCGGCGCAGCGCGACGTCCCCCGCCGTCCCTCACGACGTGCGGGATCTGGTCGAGCTGTACCGCACCCGCCATCCCAAGGCCGACACCGCCCTGCTCAGTCGGGCCTACCACGTCGCCGCCGAGGCCCATGAGGGCCAGGTCAGGCGCTCGGGTGACCCCTACATCGTCCACCCGGTGGCCGTGGCCACCATCCTGGCCGAGCTCGGCCTCGACGACCTGACCCTGGCCGCCGCCCTCCTCCACGACGCGGTGGAGGACACCGCCGTATCGCTGGCCGACGTCACCCGCGACTTCGGGGCTCAGGTGGCGGCCATGGTCGACGGGGTCACCAAGCTCGACCGGGTGCGGTTCGACTCCAAGGAGGCCCAGCAGGCGGCGTCCATGCGCAAGATGCTCGTGGCCATGGCCAAGGACATCCGCGTCCTGCTCATCAAGCTGGCCGACCGCCTCCACAACATGCGCACGATCGCCGCCCTGCCCCAGGAGAAGCAGGAGCGCATCGCCCAGGAGACCATCGACGTGTACGCGCCACTGGCCCACCGCCTGGGTTGCGCCGGCATCAAGTGGCAGCTCGAGGACCTGGCCTTCGCCACCCTGTATCCCAAGCGCTACGCCGAGATCGAGCAGATGGTGTCCACCCGGGCGCCCGAGCGCGACATCTACCTGTCGCAGGTCGTCGACATGGTACGCAGCCGGCTGGTCGACGTGAAGGTGGAGGGCGAGGTCATCGGCCGCCCGAAGCACTACTGGAGCATCTACGAGAAGATGGTCGTCAAGCAGCGGGGCTTCGACGAGATCTACGACCTCGTAGGCCTGCGGGTGCTGGTGGGCACGGTGAAGGACTGCTATGCCGCCCTGGGCGCCATCCACTCCACGTGGATGCCGGTGCAGGGTCGGTTCAAGGACTACATCGCCATGCCCAAGTTCAACCTCTACCAATCGCTGCACACGACGGTGGTCGGTCCTCAGGGCAAGCCCATCGAGGTTCAGATCCGGACCCGGGAGATGAACCAGCGGGCCGAGTTCGGCATCGCCGCCCACTGGAACTACAAGGAGGGGGCGCCCGTCGCCGACGTGGGGTGGCTCCACCGCATCGTCGACTGGCAGCAGGAGACCGACGACCCCCGCGAGTTCATGGAGTCGCTGAAGGTCGACCTCGAGCAGGACGAGGTCTTCGTCTTCACCCCCAAGGGCGACGTGGTCACCATGGCCCTCGGCGCCACGCCGATCGACTTCGCCTACGCCATCCACACCGACGTCGGTCACCGCTGTATCGGCGCTCGCGTCAACGGCCGCCTGGTGCCCCTCGACTCCGAGCTCAAGTCCGGTGACCGGCTCGAGATCTTCACCTCCAAGGTCGAGGGCGCCGGACCGTCGCGCGACTGGCTGCAGATCGTCGTCACGCCGCGGGCCCGCAACAAGATCCGCCAGTGGTTCAGCCGGAGCCGGCGTGAGGAGGCCATCGAGACCGGCCGCGACGACCTGGTCAAGCACATGCGCCGCGAGGGCCTTCCGGTGCAGAAGATCTCGGCGTCGTCGCTGCTGGTCAAGGTGGCCGTCGACCTCAACTACACCGACCTCGACGCCCTGCACCAGGCCATCGGCGAGAACCACGTGTCGGCGCAGTCGGTGGCCCAGCGCCTGGCACGCGAGCTGCGGGGCGGCGACCACGAGGAACAACTGCCCACCACGGCCCGCCGGCCGACGCGGACCCGCGTGTCGGGATCGGGCGGTGTGCATGTCGAGGGCCTCGACGACGTGATGGTGCGCCTGGCCATGTGCTGCACGCCCGTCCCCGGCGACGGGATCGTCGGCTTCGTCACCACCGGCCGGGGCGTCTCCGTGCACCGGGCCGACTGCGCCAACGCCGTCACCCTTACCTCCAGCATGGGGGAGCGCCAGATCGAGGTGGAGTGGGACGGCACCCGCCCCGGTGTCTTTGTCGCTTCGATCGAAGTGGAGGCGCTCGACCGGGCCCGGCTGTTGGGCGACGTGTCGACCGCGCTGGCCGACCATCACGTCAACATCGTGGCCTCCTCGACCCACACCGGCACCGACCGCGTCGCCCGGTTGCGCTTCGACTTCGAGCTGGCCGATCCGTCGCACCTGGAATCGTTGCTCAAGTCGGTCAAGCGGCTGGACTCGGTCTTCGACGCCTACCGCGTCCTGCCCGGCTCCCGCCGATAACCCGGCTGACCGGCCGACGGCATGGAGCTCAGGAGTACGGATAGCTCAATTGACGGCCGACGACAGCCGATAGCGTGGCGGCGACGATGGTCACTTTTCGCGCCCCGGGGGGCACCCGTGACGTGTTGCCGCCTGAGTCGGCACGCTGGGAGCGGCTGATCGCACTGTTCGCGTCGACCGTCGAGCGGGCCGGGTACGGGCTGGTGCTCAGCCCGATGTTCGAGGAGGTCGGGGTCTTCGAGCGAGTGGGCGAAGGGACCGACGTCGTCCGCAAGGAGATGTACGACTTCGACGACAAGGGCGGCCGGCGCATCGCCCTGCGTCCTGAGGGGACGGCGTCGGTGGTGCGGGCCTACGTCCAGCACCGGCCCACCCCCCCGTTCAAGGCCTGGTACGCGGCGCCCAACTTCCGCTACGAGCGACCGCAGGCCGGCCGTTTCCGCCAGCACCACCAAGTCGGCCTCGAGGCTCTGGGCACCGACGATGCCGATCTCGACACCGAGGTCGTCGCCCTGGCCTGGTCGGTCTGCGCCCAACTCGGCCTGACCCAGGTGACCCTGCTGCTCAACTCCCTGGGCGACGGCGCCTGCCGGCCCGCCTACCTCGATTCGCTGCGGGCGTTCCTGGGCCGCCAGTCACTGTGCGACGAGCACGCGGAGCGCTGGGAGGAGAACCCCCTGCGGGTGCTGGACTGCAAGCGCGACGCCTGCCGGGCCGCGACCGCCGCCGCCCCCCGCCTGATCGACAACCTGTGCGAACCGTGTTCGCAGCACTTCGCCCGGGTGCGGGCGGGGCTCGACGCGCTGGGCGTGGCGTACAGCCTGCAGCCCCGCCTGGTGCGCGGGCTCGACTACTACACGCGGACCACGTTCGAGCTGGCCGCCGGCTCGCTCGACTCGGCCCAGAACGCGGTGGGCGGCGGCGGGCGCTACGACAAGCTGGCCGAGG
Organism: Acidimicrobiales bacterium; assembly: GCA_038231955.1. Lineage (GTDB taxonomy): Bacteria > Actinomycetota > Acidimicrobiia > Acidimicrobiales > AC-14 > CADCTB01. Next base: position 12,512 of record JBBSIS010000018.1, on the reverse strand, counting down.
CTCTCGGCGGTCCGCCCACGCCCGGCATCGGGTTCGGCATGGGGATCGAGCGACTGCTCCTGGCCTGCGACGCCGAGGGCGTCCTCCCGACCCCGAGCGCGTCGGTCGACGTGTGGGTGCTCGACACGACGGGCGGCTCGTCCGCCCTGGCCTTCACCCACGAGCTGCGAGACGCGGGGATCGCCGCCGACCGGTCGTTCGACGGTCGGTCGATGAAGTCCCAATTCAAGGCGGCCGACCGCTCGGGCGCTCGTGTCGCCGCCATCGTCGGCCCCCAGGAGGCGGCGGACGGCACCGTCACCCTGCGCGACCTACGGACCGGCGAGCAGGCAACCGTCAAACGCACCGAGGTGCTCGACCACGTCCAGGAGCTTCTCTCATGATGCGGACCCACTACTGCGGCGAGTTGCGCCCCGAGCACGTCGGCCAGCCAGTCAGCGTATGCGGCTGGGTGGCGAGCCGTCGTGAGCACGGGGAGCATCTGGCCTTTGTCGACATCCGCGACCACACCGGCACTGTGCAGTGCGTGGTCGACGGGGCCCATGAGCTGCGGTCGGAGTACGTCGTGCGGGTGACGGGCACGGTCCGCACCCGTCCGCAGGGCACGGCCAACCCCAACCTGCCCACGGGTGACGTCGAGCTGGGCGACGGCACGGTCGAGGTCCTCTCGGCCGCCGAGCCGCCGCCGTTCCCCGTGAGCGATCGGGTCGACGCCGATGAAAACCTGCGGCTGCGCCGCCGCTACGTCGACCTGCGCCGGCCGTCGATGCAGCGCAACCTGCGGCTGCGAGCTGCGGTGAGCAGTGCCATCCGGCGGTCGATGGAGTCGCAGGGTTTCGTCGAGGTCGAGACGCCCACCCTCATCGCCTCCACGCCCGAGGGGGCACGGGACTTCGTCGTGCCGTCGCGCCTGCAGCCGGGCAGCTTCTATGCGCTGCCCCAGAGCCCGCAGCTGTTCAAGCAACTGCTCATGGTGGGCGGCGTCGACCGCTACTACCAGCTGGCCCGCTGCCTGCGCGACGAGGATCTGCGGGCCGACCGGCAGTTCGAGTTCACCCAGCTCGATGCCGAGGCGTCCTTCGTCGACCAGGAGGACGTGATCGGCTTCATCTCGACCACGGTGCTGTCCGCCATCCGGGCCGCCGGGCGCGAGGTCGACTCGGAGATCCCCCGCATGACGTGGCGGGAGGCCCAGGACCGCTTTGGCTCCGACAAGCCCGACGTGCGCTTCGGGATGGAGCTGGTCGAGCTGACCGAGGCGGTGGCCGGGACCGGCTTCCGGGCCTTCCAGGCGCCGTGCGTCAAGGGGATCCGTGTCGTCGGTGAGGCGGGGATGACTCGGGCCCGGGTCGACCGGCTCACCGACTCAGCCCGTGGTGCCGGCGCCGGCGGCCTGGTGTGGCTCAAGGTCCAGGACGGCGGCGGTCTCGACTCGCCGATCCTGAAGTTCCTCTCCGAGCCGGAGCAGGTGGCGCTGCCCAAGGCGCTGGGCGCCGAGGCGGGCGACCTCCTGCTCGTGGTCGCGGGTGAGCGACCGATCGTCGACGGGGTGCTGGGCATGCTGCGCCTCGAGCTCGGGCGCCCGGCGGTGGGCGAGGGGGGCCTCCGGCTGCTGTGGGTCACCGACTTCCCCCTGTTCGAGAGCCTCGACTCCGAGGGCCGCCCGGTTCCCGCCCACCACCCCTTCACCATGCCGCATCCCGACGACCTTGCGCTCTTGGACACCGAGGCGTTGTCGGTTCGGTCGCAGGCCTACGACCTGGTCCTCAACGGCTGGGAGCTGGGCTCCGGCAGCGTGCGGATCCACCGGCCCGACATCCAGCAGCGGATCTTCTCCCTCCTCGGCATCGACCCCGAGCACGCCCAGGCCCGCTTCGGCTTCCTCCTCGACGCCTTCCGCCACGGCGCCCCCCCGCATGCCGGCTTCGCCTTCGGCATCGACCGCCTCGTGGCCATCCTGGCCGGCGAGGAGAACATCCGTGAGGTCATCGCCTTCCCCAAGACCCAGTCGGGCGCCGACCCCCTCACCGGCGCCCCCGGTCCCATCGACGCCCGCCAGCTCACCGAGCTCGGTCTTCGAGTCCTCCCCCCACCGGCCTGAACCACCGGCGCCGGCTCGGGTTTGGTCAATCGAGGGTCGCATAGGGGCGCGAATTGACCAAACGCTAGGTTGGCGGGGATGGCCGAGGATCTGTTCGGGGCCGCGCTGCAGGAGCGGCTCAGCCGCCAGGCGCCGCTGCCGGCCCGATTGCGGCCGGCCACGCTCGACGAGGTGGTCGGCCAGGAGCACCTGCTCGGGCCGGAAGGGCCGCTGCGACGGTTGATCGAGGCGGACCGCATGTCGTCGGTGATCCTCTGGGGGCCGCCGGGGACGGGCAAGACCACCCTCGCCCGGCTCATCGCCGGGGCGACCGAGCGTTCGTTTGAGACGCTGTCGGCGGTGAGCGCGGGCGTGAAGGACGTCCGTGAAGTGCTGGAGCGATCTCGGCGACGGCTGGCCGAGCAGGGCCAGGGCACGATCCTGTTCCTCGACGAGGTCCATCGCTTCAACAAGTCGCAGCAGGACGCCCTCTTGCCGTCGGTCGAGGAAGGCCTCCTCGTCCTGATCGCGGCGACGACGGAGAACCCGTACTTCGAGGTCAACGCGCCGCTACTGTCCCGCTCCAGCCTGTTCCGATTGGAGCCGCTGCCGCCCGCCGCGGTGCGCGGGCTGCTCCGGCGGGGCCTCGAGCACGAGAAGGCCGAGGCCGACGAGGACGCACTCGACCACCTCGTCGGCCGGGCCGACGGCGACGCCCGGGTGGCCCTTACCGCCCTCGAGGTGGCCATCGCCCTCGCCGGTGACCACCCGGTCACGCTGGCCGACGCCGAGGCCGCCCTCGACGCCCGGGCGCTGCGCTACGAGCGCGACGAGCACTACGACATCGTCTCCGCCTTCATCAAGAGCATTCGCGGCTCCGATCCCGATGCCGGCCTCTACTGGCTGGCCCGCATGCTCGAAGCCGGGGAAGACGCCCGCTTCATCGCCCGGCGGTTGGTCATCCTGGCCTCGGAGGACGTCGGCATGGCTGACCCGATCTCACTCCTGGTCGCCGACGCCGCGGCACGGGCCGTCGAGTTCGTCGGGCTGCCAGAAGCCCAGCTCAACCTGGCCCACGCCGTCGTCCACCTGGCCACCGCGGCCAAGTCGAACCGGGTCATCGTCGCCCTCGGCGCGGCCCAGGCCGACGTGAAGGACCGCCCGGCCGGCCAGGTACCACTCCACCTGCGCAGTGCCTCGTACCACGGCGCCCAGAATCTCGGCCATGGGATCGGCTACGAGTATCCTCACGACGACCCGCGAGGGTGGGTCGCCCAGGAGCACCGCCCTCCCGAGGTGGCGGAACGGGTCTACTACCGGCCCTCTGACCACGGCTTCGAACGGGAGGTCGCCGAGCGCATGCGAACACGGGGGGACCGGGCCCGAGCGGCCGAGAGCGGGGACCAGCCTTGAACGCCACGGAGGTGGCGGCGACGGTGGCTGCCGTGGCCGCTGGGATCGTCGCCGTCGGCGTGCTCTTTGCCGTGGGGGCGTTGATCCGGACGCTGGCCACCGTGCGGGTGGCGGTCGACGACGTGCGCCGCGCCGCGGTGCCGCTGTTGAGCGATGCCCACAAGGCCATCCGCCAGACCAACGGCGACCTCGTCCGTATGGAGTCCCTGCTGGAGACGGCTGAGTCGGTCACCGGCACTGTCGACTCCGCGTCGCGCCTGGCCTACGCCGTGGTCTCGAACCCGGTGGTCAAGGTGCTGGCCTTCGCGTCGGGCTCCAGCCGGGCCCTGCGCCGGATTCGCGGCGGCGGGCGGTAAGGCGATGTTCAAACGGCTCTTCTGGTTGATCGTCGGGCTGGCGCTGGGCTCCGGCGGCTCGTTCTGGGTCATGCGCAAGGTCCGACGGGTGATGGAGCGCCTCATGCCCGAGCGCCTCACGCAGGACGTGCTCACCGGCGCCCGGTCGGTCGGCGCCGATCTGCGGGCCGCCCTCGACGACGGCAAAGCCGGCATGCGGGAGCGGGAGGTCGAGCTGCGGGCCGAGATCGAACGTGGCCAGGCGGCCCGGACACCGCCGGGCGACTTGGGCGGCGGGGGCCGCCCGGTCGACGGGCGCCGGCCCGCCGGCCGATGATCGTCGGTGTACCGTCCGAGACCAAGGAGGGCGAGCACCGGGTGGCGATGACGCCCGACGGCGTGCGAGAGCTGGCCGCCCACGGTCACGAGGTGCTGGTGCAATCCGGGGCCGGCGCCGACTCGTCGTTCCCAGACCAGCAGTACATGGCAGCGGGCGCCACTGTGGTCGGCGCCGACGACGCCTGGGCCGCCGCGCTCGTGGTGAAGGTCAAAGAGCCCCAGGCCGGCGAGCTCGCCTACCTCCGCCCCGATCTCGTCCTTTTCACCTACCTGCACCTGGCCGCCGAGCCGGAGCTGGCCGAAGCCCTCCTGCGTACCCATACCACTGCGCTGGCATATGAGACCGTGCAGGTGGAGGGGGGTGGCCTGCCCCTGCTGGCCCCTATGAGCGAGGTGGCCGGGCGAATGGCCACGCAGATCGGCGCCCATTTCCTGGAGCGCGACGGCGGCGGCCGCGGCGTCCTGCTAGGGGGCGCGCCCGGTGTCCGACCGGCCCGGGTGGTGGTGATCGGCGCGGGCAACGTCGGGTGGAACGCGGCCTGGATCGCCCAGGGCATGGAAGCCGAGGTGCTGTTGCTCGACAAGAGCCTCGACCGGCTGCGTTTCGTCGACCAGATCCACAAGGGCCGGATCATGACGCTGGCATCGAACAGGGGTGCGGTGGAGCGGGCGGTGGCCGGCGCCGACCTGGTCATCGGCGCCGTCCTCGTGCCCGGTGGCCGGGCGCCGACCATCGTCACCGAGGACATGGTGCGGGGGATGAAGGAGGGAGCGGTCATCGTCGACATCGCCGTCGACCAGGGCGGTTCGGTGGAGACCATCCACGAGACCACCCACGCCGCCCCCGTCTACGAGCGCCACGGCGTCCTTCACTACGGCGTGGGCAACGTGCCGGCGGCCGTGCCTCACACGTCGACCTACGCGCTCACGAACGCCACCCTGCCGTACGTCCTGGCTGTGGCCGAATCGGGCGCGCTCGGCGCCGCCACCCGGGATCCGGCGCTGCGGGCGGGAGTCAACACCGTCGCCGGCCAGATCACGAACCCAGCCGTGGCCGACGCGCTGGGCCGACCGCCGGCCGATCCCCTCGTCGCCCTCGCCGGATAGCGGTGGCCCGGATCGAGGCCGAGGGCCCCGGCTCCGATACTCGCCATCAGGTCGACGAGCTGCTGTCGTGGCTCTCCGTCGAGCGGGGCCGGTCGGCCAATACCCTGGCCGCGTACCGCCGCGACCTGGCTGCGTACGCCGAGTTCCTGCACGGACGGGGCCTGCAGGCCGGCGAGGTGACCGAGCCGGTGGTCGAGGACTACCTGGCCTTCCTGCGGGCATCGGGCAAGGCGCCGGCGTCGGTGGCGCGGGCCCTCGTGTCGGTCCGGTCGCTCCACCGGTTCATGGAGGACGAGGGCCGTTCCCTCTCCAACCCGGCCGAGGAGGTGGCTCGGCCCAAGGTGCCGTCGGGGCTGCCCAAGGCCCTGTCGGAGGCCGAGGTCGGCGCCCTGCTCGGCGCCGTGGCGGGCGACGGTCCCATCGCCCGGCGCGACCGGGCCATCCTCGAGGTCCTCTACGGCTGCGGGCTGCGGGTCTCGGAGCTGGTCGGTCTCAGCCTGGCCGACCTCGATCTGGCCGCCGGGCTCCTGCGGGCCTTCGGCAAGGGCGCCAAGGAGCGGGTGGTGCCGGTCGGGCGCCTGGCCACAGAGGCACTGGCCGCCTGGCTGGCGGTGGGCGGCCGGCCCCAGCTCGTCCCCGACCGGTGGGCCCGGCGGGGCGATGCCGAGGCGGTGTTCCTCAACGCCCGGGGCGGGCGGCTGTCCCGTCAGGGGGCCTGGGGCATCGTGCGCCACCACGGGCAGACCGTCGGGTTGGGTGACCGCCTGTCGCCGCATGTCCTGCGCCATTCCTGCGCCACCCACATGCTCGACCACGGCGCCGACATCCGGGTTGTCCAGGAGCTCCTCGGGCATGCGTCGATCTCGACCACCCAGGTGTACACCAACGTCTCCACCGGCCGGCTCCGCCAGATCTACGACGCCGCCCACCCCCGCGCCAGAATCAGGACATCCGAGTAGCGATCCGCCCCGAGTAGGGTTGTCCCGTGTTGAGCGATGCGACCCTGTCCGATCTGCGGGCCACCCTGGAGATGGAGCGGTCCACCCTGAGGGCACGCCTGGCCGAAATGGGGAGTCTCAGCGACGGTGAGATCGCCTTCGACCAGAATTTCGCCGACACGAGCCAGGTCACGGCCGAGCGGGGCGAGGTCGAGGCGCTGGCCGGGTCGCTGCGGGAGTCGCTGACCGATGTCGAGGCCGCCCTCGTCAAGCTCGACGGCGGTGAGTACGGCGTGTGTGAAGGTTGTGGTCAATCGATCCCGCCCGACCGCCTGGAAGCCAAGCCGGCCGCCGGCCTTTGCATGGAGTGCGCCTCCAAGCGCTGAGGGGCGGCCTGCCCTGACCATGCCGCGTCGTCAGGCGGCCACCACCCTCAGCACGTTGGCGGCGAGGGCCATGAGGGCATCGCAGCCGCCCTCACTGTGGGGCACCGACGCGGCGAGGAGGTAGCGCCGGCCCGTGGTCGACTCGATGAGGGCAATGTCGAGGCAGTCCCGGTCTGCGGCGTCGCCGGGCTTGGCGTAGATGCGGGCGCCCGTGCCCAAGGTGGCGGCCACCGCGGCGGGGAAGAAGCCGTCGGCGCCTAGCAGGGCCTGGCGGAGCCCCGCCACGTCACTGGCGTCGATGTCGAAGCGTTCGAAAAGCGGGATCTCGTCGTTGAGGACGACCCGGCGGACCGACTCCGTCATCTCGAAGAGGTTCGAGCAGTTGCCGGCCTGGCACTCCGGCTTGAGAACCGCCGACCGCTCGGGGACATAGGTCCGGCGGTCGCCCTGCTCCATGATCATCGGCGGTGAGGTGTCGAAGTCGGCGCCGGCGTAGGACCGGGTGATCGATGTGGCCGGGAACCCGTGGGCCGCGGTGAGGAACTGGCTGTTCAGCCGATCGCGGCCGGCAATCTGCACCAGCAGGTCGTAATCGGCGTTCGAGCTGTCCCTGATGGCGGCGTCGTAGATGGAGCGCAGCGTGCGGGCCCTCTCGCCGATGTCGAAGACGACCAGCGCGTCGCCGGTGAAGCCGAGGGACCGGGCGAAGTCCAGTGCGCCCAGGGCGGCCAGGACCTTGATCGACGACGCCGGCCAGAAGTCCTCGGCCAGGGCTCCCTCTCCCGCCTCGAACGGCCGGTACGTGGGACCGTTGGGACCGCCGACCACCTCGGCGCCGTACACCAAGGCGTGCGGCGACAACCCGTAGCCGGCGGCGGCGAGGCGGGCGTCGAGAGGATCCGGGGGCTGCGACGGCGCCGAGGACGGGACGGGACCGATGGCAGCGCCGAGGCCCAGGACGGGCGCCGGGCTCCGACCGCCCACCGATGCCGCGCTACGGGCGGTGGAACGGACCATCACGGTGACCGAGGAGGCCAGGAGCGAAAAAACGATCAGCAACGCGTGGGCCCGCAGGAGGCCGGGGAACCGCCGCGGGTCGTTCACATGGCGACGGGACGACCGCCGGCGGGGCGATGGGGTCTTACGCATCGGTTCGACCCCCTCCTGCCGCTGGTGTTCGTTTTTCGACGTGGCGGCGCCTGGGCCGTCATTCAAGGTGACAGTACCGCTGCCCGACTCGCCCCCGTGGAAGTGTGACGTCCGCGAGAACTGTCCCTGTACGGCCGCCTACAGACGGCCAGTTGGAGGTCAGTCGGCGTTCACGGGAGTTCACATGCCGGCAACGACCGGCTCACATGCGCTTGCTTGACTCGATCACATGGGAATCCGCACTGGTGCCGTCGGCGGCGGCCGAGTCGATGCCACGTCCAGGCGGACGTTGGTGGTGGCCGGCAACGGCATGGTCGGCCACAAGCTGCTGGAGCTCCTGGTCGAGCTGGGGGCCACGGCCACGTGGGACATCCTCACTTTCTGCGAGGAGGGCCGGCCGGCCTACGACCGGGTGGGCCTCAGCTCCTTCTTCAACGGGACCAGCGCCGAGGAACTGTCCCTGGTGGCGCCCGGGTTCTTCGACCAGACCGGCCTCACCATCCACATGAACGATGCGGTGACGTCGATCGACCGGCCCTCGGCTACGGTCCACTCGGCCCAGGGCAAGGCCATCCGCTATGACGCCATCGTCCTGGCCACGGGGTCCTACCCCTTCGTCCCACCCGTCCCGGGCAAGGATCTGAAGGGCTGCTTCGTCTACCGGACCCTCGACGACCTGGAGGCCATCCAGCGCTACGCGAAGGGTCGTCGGGTCGGGGCGGTCGTCGGTGGGGGCCTGCTCGGGCTCGAAGCGGCCAACGCCCTTCGCAGCCTGGGCCTGGAGACCCACGTGGTCGAGTTCGCCGAGCGGCTCATGCCCGTCCAGGTCGACGAGGGCGGCGGATCGGTGCTGCGCCGGCGGATCGAGGATCTGGGCGTGTCGGTCCACACGGGCATGGCGACGACCGAGATCGTGGCCGGCAAGGGCGGGCGGGTGGCGGCCATGCGGTTCAAGGAGGGTGACGACCTCCCGGTCGACGTGGTGGTGTTCTCCACCGGCATCCGGCCCCGGGACGAGCTGGCCCGCCAGGCCGGGCTGGAGGTCGGCGAGCGGGGCGGCGTGGTGGTCGACGAGGCATGTCGCACGTCCGACCGCCGCATTTTCGCCATCGGCGAGTGCGCCCTGTATGTGAACCGCATCTACGGCCTGGTCGCCCCCGGCTATCAGATGGCCCGGGTGGTGGCCGACCGTCTCCTGGGCGGGGAGGCCACCTTCACCGGGGCCGACATGTCCACCAAGCTCAAACTGATGGGGATCGACGTGGCCAGCTTCGGCGACGCCTTCGCCACCGGAGCGGGCGCCGAGGCCATCACCTACCGCGACCCCGTCGCCAACATCTACAAGCGCCTGGTCCTGGGGCCGCCCGACGGTGAGGGCGTCCGCAATGTCGCCGGGGGCATCCTCGTGGGCGACGCCACCGTCTATCAGAACCTCCTGCAGATGTGCCGGGGCGACATGCCCACGCCCGAGCACCCGGAGGAGCTCATCTTCCCGGCCCGCTCTGGCGACGCCGGCCCGACCGTGGGTGTCGGCGCCCTGGCCGACTCGGCCATGATCTGCTCCTGTAACAACGTCGACAAGGGCGCCATCTGCGCGGCGGTGGCGGGCGGGTGCGCCGACATCGCCGAGATCAAGGCCTGCACCAAGGCGGGAACGGGCTGCGGGGGCTGCGTGCCCCTGGTGACCGACATCCTCCGTGACGAGCAGCGCAAGGCCGGCGTGGCCGTCACCAATACGCTGTGCGAGCACTTCGCCTACTCGCGCCAGGAGCTGTTCGACATCGTCCGGATCGACCGGATGACCTCCTTCTCCGAGGTTCTGACCGCTTACGGGAGCGGGAAGGGCTGCGAAGTCTGCAAGCCGGCGATGGCGTCGATGCTGGCCTCCCTGAGCAACGGCCACATCCTCGACGGCGAGCAGGCCGCCATCCAGGACAGCAACGACCACTTCCTGGCCAACCTGCAGCGGGATGGCACCTATTCGGTCGTTCCCCGGGTGCCGGGCGGGGAGATCACCCCCGACCAGCTCATCGCGCTGGGCGAGGTGGCCAAGGAGTTCAGCCTCTACACCAAGATCACCGGCGGCCAGCGCATCGACCTCTTCGGCGCCCGGGTCGACCAGCTCCCCGCCATCTGGCGCCGGCTCGTCGACGTGGGTATGGAGTCCGGCCACGCCTACGGCAAGGCGCTGCGCACGGTGAAATCGTGCGTGGGCACGACGTGGTGCCGGTTCGGCGTCCAGGACTCCACCGCCCTGGCCATCGACCTCGAGCTCCGCTACCGGGGCCTGCGGGCGCCCCACAAGATCAAGGGCGGCGTGTCCGGCTGCACACGGGAGTGCGCCGAGGCCCAGGGCAAGGACTTCGGCGTCATTGCCACCGAGCAGGGATGGAATCTTTACGTCGGCGGCAACGGGGGCATGCGGCCCAGGCATGCCGAGCTGCTGGCCGCCGACCTCGATCGTGACACCGTCTTCCGCTACCTCGACCGGTTCCTGATGTTTTACGTGCGCACCGCCGACCGCCTCGAGCGCACGTCGGTCTGGCTGGGCAAGCTCAACGGAGGCATCGAGTACCTGCGCCGGGTCGTCATCGACGACGTGCTGGGAATTTGCGCCGAATTGGAGGCCGACATGGCCCGCCATGTCGAGAGCTACGAGTGCGAGTGGAAGGCCACCCTCGACGACCCCGAGCGCCTCGACCGTTTCCGCACCTTCGTCAACTCCGACGAGGGTGATCCCAACGTGGTCTTCGTCACCGAGCGGGGCCAGCCCCGCCCGGCCTTCGACCACGAGAAGCCCGATCCCGTACTGCTCTCGATAGGAGCCAAGCCATGACGCTGGTCATCTCTCCCTCCGACGACCTCCGGTCCACCCGGGATTGGGTCGACGTGTGCGCCTTCGACAGGCTGATCCCCGGTCGGGGCGTCTGCGCTCTCGTCGGGCTGCACCAGGTTGCCGTGTACCGGGTCGGGGCCGACGACGTCTACGCCCTGTCGAACTACGACCCCTTCAGTCGGGCCAACGTGTTGTCGCGCGGCATCGTGGGCTCGAAGGGCGACCGGACAAAGGTGGCGTCGCCCGTCTACAAGCAGAGCTTCGACCTCGAGACCGGCGAGTGCATCGACGACCCCGCCGTCTCGGTGCCGACCTTCGAGGTGCGGGTCTCCGACGGTGTGGTGCAGGTCGCCACGCCTTGACCTTGACGTCAGTGACCTTGACGTCAGTGACCTCGACGTCAGTGACGTTGTCGCACCACCCCTGATGCCCAGCACCCACACGACCCCTCTCGAGCGGTATCTGGCCGAGCAGGCCGACCTCACGCCGGTAGAGCGCTTCGCCGTCGCCCACGATGCCGGCACCGCACCCGACGCCGGCATCTGGCAGGACCGCATCCCCCTGACCCGACCGCAGCCGGGCCAGCAGTACGCGTTCGACGTCAACCTCGACACCTGCACCGGGTGTAAGGCGTGCGTCACCGCGTGCCACAACGTCAACGGCCTCGACGAAGGCGAGTCGTTCCGCACCGTCGGCCTGCTGAAAGGGGCGACGCCCGCCAAGGCCGGGCTCCCGGCGCAGCCGTTCCAGCAGACGGTGACCGCCGCCTGTCATCACTGCGTCGACCCCGCCTGTCTGGCCGGGTGCCCGACCAACGCATACGAGAAAGACCTCGTCACCGGCATCGTCGCCCACATCGAGGGCCGGTGCCTGGGCTGCGGGTACTGCACGTGGACCTGCCCCTACGAGGTGCCGCAGTTCAACAGCGCCCGGGGCGTGGTCCGCAAGTGCGACATGTGCAGCGACCGGCTCTCGGAAGGCCAGGATCCCGGTTGCGTGTCGGCCTGCCCCAACGGGGCGATCACCATCACCGTCGTCGACACCGCCGCCCACAGCCGGGAGGTCAAGGGGCACACGCTCGTGCCCACCGCGCCGCCCTCCGACATCACCGTGCCGACGACCACCTACCGCAGCGACTGGGGCCTCCCCGACGGCCTCACCGCCGCAGGGACCGCTCCTGGCGGGGGTGGCCGGTCGCATGAGCCGCTGGTGGCCATGCTCGTGCTCACCCAGGCCTCCGCCGGCGCCTTCGTCCTCGACGCCGTACTGAGCCGGCACCACCGATCCACCCTGGCCCTGGGCCTGGTGCTCGGCCTGGCCGGGCTGACGGCGAGCATCCTCCATCTCGGACGACCGGAGCGGGCCTGGCGGGCCATGAACGGGATCCGTCACTCCTGGCTCAGTCGCGAGGTGGCCACCCTGGGCCTGTTCACGGCGCTGGCTTCGGCGGCCGTCGTGACCGGCTGGCGCGTCCCCGCCATTGCCGCCGCGGTGGCCGGCGTGGCCGGCGTGGCGTGTTCGGCCATGCTCTACGTGGCCACCCGCCGTCCCTCGTGGGGGGCCAGCCTCACCGGTGTGCGTTTCCTTCTCGGATCGGTGGTCGGGGGAGCGGCCGTGGCTCTTACCACCGGCGGCGGCCATGCCGCGGCGATGGTCCTCGTGGCCGGCCTGGCCGCCAAGCTGGCGTGGGAGTCTTCGGTGGTGTTGCGGCCCTTCCCACTGCCCGCCATCGGGCGGGCTCGGTACGCGTTGGGGGCAGCGGCCATGGTCGTCGCCCTGTCCGCCCCGGGCGCCGCCCTCGCCCTCGTGGCCCTCGTGGCCGTGCTGGCCGGGGAGATGATCGAGCGGACGCGGTTCTTCGTCGATGCCAGCTGGACCGGGATGCCCGGACCGAAGACCTGATGCCTCCCGTCGTCCATCAGAGGGTCG
>JBBSIS010000017.1:0-26846 GCA_038231955.1 Acidimicrobiales bacterium | reverse complement strand
CTCCGTCTGCGCTGACCAGGCCGGCGGCCATCTTGGTGCCGCCGATGTCGACTGCCAGCGCCATGTCCACGGGAGCGAGGCTAGATGGCGGCGACCGATTGCCCGCTCTGCCGGGGCCGCTCGGGCCCAGATTGCCCGCTGTGACGGGGCCGCTCGGGCCCCAGCCGCTACCGTGGGCCACTCCATGAAGTGGACACGACGGTCATGAGGTGGGCACCGCGGGCATGACGTCGACACCACGGGTGGCGCCCCGCACGTTCCAGTCGTTCTCCGAGGGCTTCGACGCCATCGTGGACAACGTGGCCACGGTGGTCCAAGGCAAAGACGAGGCCATCCGGTTGGCCCTGGTCTGCCTGATCGCCGAGGGCCACCTCCTCATCGAGGACGTCCCCGGTGTGGGCAAGACCAGCTTGGCCAAGGCGGTGGCCGCCAGCCTGGACTGCTCGTGGGGGCGCATCCAGTTCACGCCCGACCTGCTGCCGTCCGACGTCACCGGCGTAAGCATCTACAACCGGGCCACCGGGGCCTTCGAGTTCCGACCCGGGGGCATCTTCGCCAACCTGGTCCTGGCCGACGAGATCAACCGGGCCTCCCCCAAGACCCAGTCGGCCCTGCTCGAAGCCATGGAGGAGCATCACGTCACCGTCGACGGCACAACCTACGAGCTGCCGCCGCCGTTCATGGTCATCGCCACCCAGAACCCGGTGGAGCACGAGGGCACCTATCCCCTGCCCGAGAGCCAGCTCGACCGCTTCCTGATGCGCATCGGCATGGGTTACCCGGGCCGGGCCGCGGAGATCGCCATCCTCGACACCCACGCCCAAGGCGCGCCCCCGATGGACCGCCTGTCGCCGGTGGCGTCGGCGGGCGACGTACGGGCCATGGTGACGATGGCGCATGGGGTCCATGTCGCCCCGAGCCTGAAGGGCTACATCGTCGACGTGGCCACGGCCAGCCGCCGCCACCCCGGCCTGGCCCTCGGCGTGTCGCCCAGGGCCGCCCTCGGCCTCCTGCGGGCGGCCCGGGCCAGCGCGGCGTCCCTCGGGCGGGACTATGTGGTCCCCGACGACCTCAAGGCGCTCGCCGGGCCCGTCCTCGAACACCGCCTGGTGCTGACCCCCGACGCCCAGCTCCGCGGCGTCACCCGCCCCGCGGTGCTCCGCGAAGTGCTGGGCAGCGTGGCCATCCCGGCCGTCCGGTGAGGGGCCCCGGTTCGGGTGCTCAGTGGCGGGAACGACCGGCGTGCTGACCCGGCGGGGGTGGGGCCTGACCGTCGGGGCCCTGGCGCTGGCCGCGACCGGTCGGGTCCTCGGGATCCTGGAGCTCTACGTGCTGGCCGCAGGGGCCTGGGCCCTCATGGGCGCCGCTCTGGTCTTCCTGGCCACGCGGCCGTCGGATCTGGAGGCCCGGCGAGTCCTCACGCCGGCTCGCGTCCAGACCGGCGAGGAGAGCCTGGTCGAGCTGTCGGTGACCAACTCGGGCTCGCGCCGCAGCGCAGTGGTGGAGCTGCGCGACCCGGTCGACGGCGGCCCCCGACGGGCCCGACTGCTGCTCGGCCCTCTCCTGCCCGGGGCCGAGGAGCGGGCCAACTACCGCATTCCCACCGAGCAGCGCGGTGTGCTCAGCGTCGGCCCCCTCGAGGCCCGCCGCTTCGATCCTCTCGGCCTGGCCACGACGGCCAGGGTCGTCGCCCCACTGACCGAGCTGGTCGTCTATCCCGCGATCGAGGCGCTGATGGCTCTCCCCCACGCCCCCGGCGACGACCGGCGCGGGGGATCCCGCCACGCCACGGCCACGGGACAGGCGGGCGAAGACTTCTACGCCCTGCGGCCCTGGGTGATCGGCGACGACCTCCGGCGGGTCCACTGGCCCTCGACCGCCCGTCGGGACGAGCTCATGGTCCGCCAGCACGACGTCCCCTGGCAGGGGCGGGCCACCGTGCTGATCGACCTCCGGGCCGCCTCCCACGACGAGGACTCCCTCGAGCAGGCCATCTCCGCGGCGGCGAGCATCCTCGTGTCCTGTGGCCGGGGCCCGAGCGGCCCCTCGGGCGGGACGACGGGGGGCTCCCAGGTCCGCCTCGTCGGCACCGACGGGGCCGATTCCGGTTTCGGGGCCGGGCCGGCCCATCTCGATGCCCTGCTCGACCGCCTGGCCCGGGCCGAGGTGGTTCCCGACGACGTGGCCGCTCTTCCCGAGGTGTCCGGCGCAGTAGCCCTGATCGTGACCGCCAGCGTGCCGGCTGCCGACGTCGCCCTCCTGGCTCGCCGGGGCGGGCGACCGGCGGCGCTCACCGTGGTGGTCGTCGGTCACCACGGGGACCAGGGCGGTCGGCCCGCACCCGCGACCGCCGGCCCGGCCCCGGTCAGGGCGACGACGGTGCTCGTGGCCGCCGGCGAATCCCTGGCCCCGGCCTGGAACCGGGCCATGGCCTCGGCCCGCATGGCCCGGGCGCAATGACCGCCGTCGCCGAGGTGGACGCCCCCGACGCCGAGCTACCCGGGTGGGCGGCCGAGGTCGGGCTGATCGTGATGAGCGCGGCCGCCGCCCTCGGCCTGTGCCGCCTCTTCGGCGACGGGGCCTTCGTCGCCCCGGTGCTGCTGGCCGTGCTCACGGTCCACGGCCTGGCACTGACCTGTCGGCGGCGGGGCGTGAGCCCGCTGGTGTCGCTGCTGGTGTCGGTGGCCGGCCTGGCGCTGTTCGTGACGTGGGTCATCGAGGCCCACGTCTCGCTGGTCCCGGGCCCGTCGGTGTGGCAGGCGGCGTCGGCCGACCTGCGCGAGGCGTGGCAGCGCTTCGGCGAGGTGGTGGCGCCCACCAAGCTCACCCCCGGGTTTGCCCTCGGATCGGTGCTCGGCGTGTGGCTGTGCGCGTTCGTGGCCGACCTGTTCGCGTTCCGGGCCCGCACCCGGGTGGAGGCCATCGTCCCCTCCTTCACCGTCTTCCTGTTCGGCGCCCTGCTCGGGGGTGAGCGCAACCGCCTGCTGGCCGCCGGCCTGTACCTGGCCGCCGTGCTGCTCTTCGTCGTCCTCGCCGAGGTGGCGGCGCAGCCCCAGGCCCGACCGTGGATCGTCGGCCTCCGCCGCCCCGGCGAAGCCGCGCTGCTCCGCTCCGGGCTGGCCATGGGCGCCGTCGCCCTGGTCATCGGCCTGGTCGTGGGTCCCCACCTGCCCGGCGCCTACGACACGGGCCTGATCGGCTGGCGGAACAAGAATGCGAGCAACGGCACCCGCGTCACCCTCAGTCCCCTGGTCGACATCCGGGGCCGGCTGGTCAGCCAGTCCAACGTCGAGATGTTCTCGGTGGCCGCCGATGCGCCGACCTACTGGCGGATCACCTCCCTCGACCGCTTCGACGGCACCATCTGGTCGTCGCTCAGCAACTACCGCCCGGCCAGCCGCACGCTGCCGGGGCTCGGCCCCGACGCCGGGCGGGGCGAGACGACGAGGTCGACCCAGCAGTTCCTCATCGAGGGGCTGTCGTCGATCTGGTTGCCCGCCGCCTACCGGCCCGACCGGCTCAGCCCCTCGGGCGACGTCCGCTTCGATCCCGATTCCGCCAGCCTGGCCACCGACAAGACCACCTCCGACGGCCTGCGCTACACCGTCGAGTCGTCGCTGCCCCGCGTCACCGCCGAGGAGCTGGCGCCGGTGACGTCGGCCGTTCCCCCGGAGATTTCGCAGCGCTACCTGACCCTGCCCGCCAACATCAGCAACCGCGTGCGCCGGACGGCCCAGCAGGTGGCCGGAGCCCAGACCAGTCCGTACGGGAAGGCCAAGGCGTTACAAGACTGGTTCCGGGCCAACTTCACGTACAACCTCCAGGTGGCCCCGGGCCATGACGAGCGGGCCATGGACACGTTCCTCGCCCAACGGGAGGGCTACTGCGAGCAGTTCGCCGGCACCTATGCCGCCATGGCCCGACTCCTGGGCCTGCCGGCGCGAGTGGCGGTGGGCTTCACCAGCGGCACTCGGCAGTCCGACGGCCGCTACCACGTCACCGGCAAGGAGGCCCACGCCTGGCCCGAGGTCTACCTCAGCGGGTACGGGTGGGTGGCCTTCGAGCCCACGCCGGGCCGAGGCATGCCCGGCGCCGAGAACTACACCGGCGTGGCGCCGGCCCAGGCCACCCAGGCCCCTGTCGAGTCCACCCCGGCGATGACCACCGCTCCCGAGGTGACGACGGTGGCGCCGACGCCGGAGGTCACCGAAGCGCCCCTCGCCCCCGTCACGGTGACGTCGCCCCACCGCCCGTGGATCCCCGCCGCGGCCCTGTTCGCCCTGATCGGCGCCTATGTCGTCGGAGTCCCGTGGGCGAGCCGCCGCCGGCGGCGCAAGCGACGCGAGGCGGCCACCACCGCCACCGCCCGGGTGCTCGTGGCGTGGGCCGACGCCGAGGAGGATCTGGCCGCCTTCGGGCTGGCCCCGCGGCCTTCGGAAACAGCCGCCGAGTTCGCGCACCGGGTCGCCCGCCCGGCCGGCGGTGCCGGTCCCTCGCTCATCCGCCTGGCCGGCGACGCCTCGATTGCGGCATGGTCGTCGGGCGGCGTGGCCGCCGACGTCGCCGGGCGAGCCGTGGCCGGGGCGGCGACGATCGCCCGGGAGCTCGACGCCCAGTCGACCTTGCCGGCACGGACCCGCAAGATCCTCGACCCCCGCCGCGTGCGAGCCCGCCCGAGGCGGCAGGCCCATGTCGCCGCCGGGCCCAGCCGGGATGCCGACTGACGAGCCTCTGTCAGTCTTCGCGGCGGAAGCGCTTCTTCAGCCGCTTGCCGACATCGCCGAAGTGTTCCTTGACCTGGCCGGTCTTGAGGTTGCCGGTCACCTGCTGCCATCCGGCACGGCCCATCTTGCGGAGGTTGCGCTCGAAGACGAAGGCGCAGCCCAGCATGACGGCGAAGCCGAGGAAGCCGAGCAGCAGCGAGGTGGCGAAGGATCCCACCAGCAGGAAGAATCCGGCGAGGAACCCGAGCGCCGCCCACTTGAGGTTGCGCCCGGCGTGGCGGTACAGCGTGGTCTGACCCACACCACGCGCGAAGGCAGGATCGCTCTCGTAGAACTGCTGCTCTATTTCGTGGAGGATTCGCTGTTCTTCCTCGGAAAGCGGCACGTCCTACCCTTCCAATGCCCCGGTCCGCTACTGAAGGCCATCTTCGCACAGCCCGCACGCTTCAACAACGCGCTACCGACCCGCATCGCCGCTCGGGCCCTGGTCCCCCGCTCCGCTCGGGCCGCTCGGGCCCTGGTCCCCCGCTCCGCTCGGGCCGCTCGGGCCCCATTGCTGGTCGCCCCGGCGCTTGAGGACCAGGCCGTCACCGCCCCGGAGCAGCGTCGCCGGGCCCACGGCGGCGTCGCCAAAGCGTCGGCGGACCTGATCGACGGCCAGGGCGACGGCGGGGTCGTCGCCCAGGGTGGTGGCGTCGCCGTCGAGGGACAACTGCTCGGCCCGGCGTGGCGCCAGGTTGGAGACGCTGACCCCGAGGAGCCGCACACCGGGCGACGGGTCGATCCCGGCCAGCAGCTCGGTCGCCACCCGGGCCAGGGCCGCGCCCCCGTCGACCGGCGCCGGCAGGGTCCGCGACCGGGTGATGGTCTGGAAGGTGTGGAACCGCACCTTGAGGGTGACGGTCCGCCCGGCCAGCCCCGCAACCCGTAGCCGGCGCGACACCCCGTCGGACAGGCGCACCGCCTCGTCGTGCAGCGTGTCCAGGCGGTGATGGTCGGCGGCGTAGGTCTCCTCGTGGCCGACCGACTTGGTGGCCCGCTCCGGCTCGACGGCGCGGGCGTCGCGTGCCCAGGCCAGGGCGTGCAGGTGGCGGCCCTGCGCCTGGCCGAGGGCGCCCACGAGGGCCTCCACCGGAAGGGCGGCCAAGTCGCCGACGGAGCGGATCCCGAAGCGGTCGAGGCGGCGACGGGTGGCGGGGCCGACCCCCCACAGCGCTTCGACCGGCAACGGGTGGAGGAAGGCCAGCTCCTCTCCGGCCTCCACCACCCTGACGCCCGGGCCGGGCAACGGGGCGCGCCCCGGCGGCCCGGCCCGCGGCTTGGCCGCCTCCGACGCCAGCTTGGCCAGGAACTTGCTGGGCGCCACACCCACCGAGCACCACAAACCGGTGTCGTCGAGGACCCGGGTCCGGATGGCGGCGGCGATCTGGGGACCACTCCCCCACAGTCGTCGGGATCCGGTGACGTCGAGGAAGGCCTCGTCGAGGCCGATTCCCTCCACCAGCGGGGTGAAGGAGGTGAGAACCTCGTGCAGGCGGCGGCTGTGCTCCTGGTAGAGGTCGTAGCGACCGTCGACGAAGATCGCCCTCGGGCACAGCCGACGGGCCCGGCTCGACGGCATGGCCGAGTGGATCCCGTAGGAGCGGGCCTCGTAGGAACAGGAGGCCACCACCCCCCGGCCGCCCGAACCACCGACGATCACCGGCCTGCCGGCCAGCGACGGGTCGACGAGCACCTCGACGGAGGCGTAGAACGCGTCCATGTCGACGTGGAGGATGGTCCGCTCGGCGATGGTCCCGATTGTCGCGCTGAGGGTGGGGCTCGACGGCCTAGGCTGCCGTGGACCAGCCGCCACGGTGGGTGATCCGGTCGCGTAGGCCCCACCAGGTGACCAGGGCGAGGGCCTCGGCGATGATCCGGAACGACATTTTCGACGTCCCCCGCTGGCGGTCGACGAACTCGATCGGGATTTCCACGATGGTCCCGCCGTTGGTGGCCACGCGATAGGCCATCTCGATCTGGAAGCCGTAGCCGTCGGCGCTGACGTCGCCGAGATCCATGGCCCGCAGAGCGTCGGCCCGGTAGGCCCGGAAGCCCGACGTGGCATCGCGCACCGACAGGCCGAGCACCACGTCGGCATACCGGTTGCCCCAGCGGGACAGCAGGCGACGGTGGAGCGGCCAGTCGGGGATGGCGCCGCCCGGGACGTAGCGCGAGCCGACGACCAGGTCGGCGCCGGCCTCCACGGCCTCGAGCAGGGCGGGCAGGCGGGAGGGGTCGTGCGAAAGGTCGCTGTCCATCTCGACCAGGACGTCGTAGCCGCGAGCCAGGCCCTCGGCGAAGCCGGCTCGATAGGCGCTGCCCAGGCCCGATTTCGACGCCCGTACCAACACGTCGACGCCCCCGAGGTCATGGCCCACAGCCTTGGCCAAGGCCGCGGTGCCGTCTGGGCTCGAGTCGTCGACGACCAGCACCTCGGCGGACGGCGCCGCCTCCCGTAGCCGGCGCAGCACCTCGGCGATGTTCTCGGCCTCCTGGTACGTCGGGAGTACGACGAGCGGGCGCATCGGATGAGCCTACGATCTCTGAGTGGCAGTCGACGGCGTCCCCGGCCCGGAGACGCCTCCGCCCCTGCCCCGGTCCGGGCCCACTGCGCTCCCGCCGGTCAAGGCGCGTGCCATCGCCTTCGCCGCCATCGTGGTGGCCGGGCTCTGCGGCCTGCTCATCGGCGCCTCCCTCGTCCGCATCCAGTGTGCGGGCGACTGCGCCACGCCGATCGGGGTCGGCGCGCTGGGTGGCGGCGTCCTGGGCGCCAGCGGCGTCGCCGTCGTGGCCGTGTTGGTGCTGCGGGCCATGGGTGAATGGCAGATCGGCCCCGGTGTCCATCGGCGCTGATGGGCGGGGCCGGCCTGCTCCTTGGGCATGTGAGATCTATCGGCGGCCGCTCCGCCACCTGTAGCAGTTCGGGTGGGCGCAGGTGACTACGGGCCGGCGTCGGGGGTGGCGCCGGGTAGGAAACGGGCGACCTGGCGGGTGGCCGACGCCGCCACCGCCCGTTCCATGGCCTGGGCCAGGGCCCCGTCCATGGCCGCCCCGGCCAGGGGACGGACCCGCTGAAGGGCGTCGGTGACGCCGGCCAACTGGTCGGGCGGTAGCCCGGCGGCCACGAACGGTTCCCAAACGTGATCCTCGAACAGAGTGACGAACCGCTCGGCGATGCGGGCGGCGTCGGTGGCCAGCCGTTCGTACTCCTCCAGGGCGGCGCCCAGTGGGATGCCCGCGGCCACCAATCCGGCGCCCACCCGTATCAGGCGAGGGCTGGGCGCCTCCAACCCGTCGTCGACAACCACCAGCAGCCCCAGCGCCATGGCCTGGGCCAGCAGGCCCGGGTTCTCGGCCGTCTCGGGGAAGATCTCGAGCAGACGTTCGGGGCTGAACCGCTCGGGCTTTTCGTCGCTCCACGGGGCGTTGAGCACCTCCTCGAAGCCCAAGACGTCGGTGAGGTCGCGACCCTCGTCCCACGCGTCCAGCAGGGCCTGGATGGCGGCCAGGGAGAAGCCCCGCTCCTGCAGCCCGGAAATGTAGGTCAGGCGGGCAAGGTGGGCGTCGTCGTAGTACCCCACCCGGCCGGTCATCCGGGGCGGCGCCAGCAGGCCTCGCGTCTGGTAGGCGCGGATGTTGCGGCTGGTCACACCGGATCGGCGGGACAGCGCGTCGATGGTCATTCCGCCCTCGTGAGACATCACCGCCAGCCTAGCCCGAAGATTGCACTTGTGTCCGTGACATCAAACGGTGTATTGTTCGGCCATGGTCGAAACGCTGGCACGGGCATGGGGCTGGGGTGCGTGGGGATGGCTGGTCGTCCCCCTGGGCGTCTACGGGCTGTCGTGCCTGGCGCTGTTCGCCTTCGGGCACACCGATGAGACCAACCCCCTGCGCTTCTTCTTCGGCCAGATCTCCGACACCCTCGAGCGCATCACCGGCTACCCGGGTTGGTCGATGGCCGGTGTGCTGAGCGGTCTGATCATGTTGCTGGTGGCCCTCATCGGCTTCTACTGGGACGTGGCCTGGCACGTCGACAACGGACGCGACGACCAGCTCTTCACCCCCTCGCACGTCATGATCCTCGTGGGTCTGGGCGGGCTCATGTACGCCTCGGCCATCGCCGTCCTCTTCGCCAGCCTGGAGAAGGCCGACGTCGGGCTGCGCGTCGGGCCGGTGCGCATCCCGTGGTCGGCGGTGCTGCTGAGCACCCTCGGCGTCGGTGGCGTCGCCGCCTTCCCGCTCGACGCCATGTGGCACGACGCCTACGGCATCGACGTCACCCTCTGGAGCCCGCCCCACATCCAGCTCATCGCCGCCGGGTCGCTGGCCACCATCGCCCTCTGGCTGATGGTCTCCGAGGGCCGCCGGGCACGCACCGCGGCTCCGACGCTGCTGGGCACCAGTATCCACGTCCTGACGGCGGGGACCGTGCTGGTGGGGATGAGCACCCTGCAGGCCGAGTTCGACTACGGCGTCCCCCAGTTCCAGGCCCTCTACCTACCCGTGATCATCATGATCGCCGCCGGCTTCACGCTGCTGGCGACGCGAGTGGCGCTGGGCCGATGGGGGGCCCTGAAAGTCACCGCCGTCTACCTCGTGCTGCGCACGTTCGTGGCCCTGGCCGTCGGCGGGGCGCTGCACCACACCGTTCCCCACTTCCCGCTCTACCTGGGCTCGGCCCTTCTGGTGGAGGCGGCGGCGTGGCGCCTCGGCACCGTTCGGCCGCTGCGCCTGGCCCTCTCCGCCGGCGCCCTGGTCGGGACAGTGGGCCTCGTGACCGAGATGGCGTGGATCGCCGTGTGGGGCTTCGGCACCACCGAGCTGCCGCTCGGTTTCGTGGTCAAGATCGCCCTGCTGGCCCCGGGCGCGGCCATCGCCGCCGCCCTCCTGGGCACTGCGCTGGGCGGTGCCGTCGCCTCGGCTCGAGCCCACCTGCCGGTGCCTGCCCTGGTCGCGGCCGGCGTGGCCCTGCTGGCTGCGCTGGCCGTCCCGCTCCCCCGCCAGGTGGGGCCGGTGGCGGCCACCGTCCGTTTGCAGCAGGTCGGTAGCCAGGCCCGCGTCGAAGTCGCGCTCGACCCGCCCACCGCCGCCCGCCAGGCCACCGCGTTCGTGGTCACTTCCTGGCAGGGCGGGGCGGCGACGGAGCGGGCCACGCTGAACCAGGTCGGTCCCGGCCGCTACGTGTCGTCCCGGCCCATGCCGGTCACCGGTTCATGGAAGACCATGGTCAGCCTCCAGCGCGGTGACCAGGTGATGGCCCTGCCGGTGTACCTGCCCGCCGACCCCAAGATCGGGGCTCCGGCGGTGCCGGCCCTTCCCGTGCGCAGCGGGCGGTTCGTCCGCAATACCGCCCTGCTCCTACGGGAGGTCCACCCGGGGCCGCCCTGGCCGGCCAGGGCCGCCTACGCCGGCCTGGCCATGCTGGTCTCGGCGTGGATCGCCCTCATTGTCGTCGCCGCCCGCCGGATGCCGCCTGTGCAGGTCGAGGCGCCGCAGTGGCCGACGGGCCGCACGTCGCCGCCAGCCATGGCCGTCCCCTCGGCCCGGTAACAATGGCGCCCACTACCGGGGCGCGGCGAACCCTCACGCAGCACGTGGCTCTTGCCGGCTCCGAGGAGGAGCCCACACAGTCTGCTGTTTGGCCGCGGACGACCCACTACCGGGGCGGGAGGCGGACGATCGAGATGAAGAACTCGTCGATCTGGCGGACCACCCTGGAGAACTGCTCGAAGTCCACCGGCTTGGCCACGTAGGCGTTGGCGTGAAGGTCGTAGCTGCGCAGGATGTCCTCCTCGGCCTGTGACGTCGTCAGCACCACCACGGGGATGCGGCGCAGCTCCTCGTCGGCCTTGATGCGGGCCAGCACCTCCCGCCCGTCGAGGCGGGGCAGGTTGAGGTCGAGGAGGATGAGGTCGGGGCCGGGGGCGGCGGCATGGTCGCCCTGGCGGGTGAGGAAGCTGACCGCGTCCTCGCCGTTGTTGACGACGAAGAGGTTGTTCATGACCTTGTGCTCTTCGAGGGCTTCCCGGGTCATCAGCACGTCGCCGGGATCGTCCTCGACGAGCAGGATGTTGATCGGGCTCACGTCGTGGTCAGTGGCCAAGGTCGGCGTTGTCTCCTTGCTCGTTGGGTTCCCGGTCGGTCGGCGCCGCCGGCTCGGTCGGCTCGTAGACCGGGAGGGCCCAGCGTACGGTTGTGCCCGGGCCCGGGTCACCGGGGCCGCTCGGGCCCCGGTCGGTGTCGACCCAGATCCGGCCGCCGTGGAACTCCACGATGCGCTTGCAGAGGGCCAGGCCGATGCCGGATACTCCTCTTTGGCATGCAGGCGTTGGAAGATCACGAAGACCCGTTCGGCGTACTCGGGGGCGATGCCGATGCCGTTGTCGGCCACCGCGAACTCCCAATTGTCGTCGACCCGAGCCACGGTGATGCAGACCTCCGGGGCCACGTCGGGCCGGCGGTACTTGATGGCGTTGTCGACCAGGTTCTGGAACAGGGCGGTGAGCAGCGACAGGTCGCCCTGTACCACGGGCAAGGGATCGGCGACGACGGCGGCGGCGGCCTCCTCGCACGCCGTCTCCACGTTGGCCAGGGCCCGGGCCAGGGCCGCGTCACAGTCGACCTCGGCCAGATCCCCGATCAAACGACCGACGCGGGAGAAGGTGAGCAGGTCGTTGATGAGCGCCTGCATGCGCTTGGCCCCGTCGACGGCGAACTCGATGTACTGGTCGGCCCGCTCGTCGAGCTGGCCCTGGTAGCGCTTCTGGAGGAGCTGGCAGAAGCTGGCCACCTTGCGGAGGGGCTCCTGGAGGTCGTGGGAGGCCACGTAGGCGAACTGCTCGAGGTCGGCGTTCGAGCGGGCCAGGTCGGTGGACCGCACCTCGAGCGCGTCCACCTCGGCGACGATCCGCACCCGCATGGCCTCCAGATCGCGCGCCAGGGCCTGGAACTCGGCCGGGCCGGTCGGGCCCACTTCGTGCGACAGGTTGCCGTCGGCCACCAGGCGGGCGTCGCCGCCCAGGCTGGCCAGGGGGGCTGCGACCCAGCGGCGGAAAGCCAGCCAGATCAGCAGGCCCATGGCCACCAGAGCGGCGACGGATGCGACCAGGGCTCCGGTGAGCCGGGTGGTGACCCGGTTGAGCCGGACGTGCGACGCCTGCCGCTGTTGGTCGAGGTCGGCGTAAAGGCCGCCATAGGCATCCCGGACGCTGTCGAACGCCACCTTGTCGGCCGCCAAGCGGTCCTCCGGTAGGCGCTCTCCTCGGCGCACGGTGGCGATGGCCGGCTCCACGAAGCGGGCATGCCAAGCCTCGACCACCTGACGGAGCTTGGCCACGTCGGCCCGCAGGGCCGGGAACTGGCGGAGATTGGGCACGGCGGCGGCCAGCGCCGCGTCCTCGTCTTCCGCCCGGTCTGGTAGGGCTCCAGGAACCGGTCGTCGCCGGTCAGCACGAAACCCCGTGCCCCTGTCTCCTGGTTCAGCAGGGCGGTGAAGTAGCCGCTCACCGAGAGCTGGGCCGGGCCGAGCCGGTCGACCAACGCCTTGCGGGCGTCGAGGAGCCCGACGAACGCACTGGCCCCCACGGCCAGCAGGACGACGACGACGAACAGCGCGACGCCGAAGAGCATCGCCAGCCGACGGCGAAGGCTCAGGATCCCGGGACGGGCGCCGTCCCCGTCGCTCACCCGGCGCCGGCCGTGCGGGTGAGGAGAAAGAGGGCGACGTCGTCGAGGAGGGCGCCGCCGTTTAGCTCCTCGGCCCGGGCCAGTACGGCATCGACGAGCGCCAGGCCCGACCGGCTGACGGCGAGCTCGGCGGTCGAGGTCGCCAGGCCCTCGATGCCGAGGCGTTCTCCTTCCCGCCCGACCAGGCCCTCGATGGCCGTCGGTGTAGAGGAGCAGCGACCACGACGCCGGCAGGCCGATGTCGAGGCCAGGCCAGCCGGCGCCGGCGACCACGCCGAGCGGCGGGCCGCGGTGGTCGCCCGGAAGAGCGCCGACGCCGTCGGCCAGCATGAGCGGGGCGGGGGTGACCGGCGAGGCGCAGGGAGACCGAGTGGCGGTCGGGCGCGAGTGAGAGGTCGGCGAGGGTGGTGAACGTGAAGTCGTCCCGTCGCTCGCGGCACAGGAGCTGGTCGAGGATCGACAGCACCTCGGCCGGCCGGTGACCGGCCAGCACGAGGGTCCGCCAGGCGATGCGCAGGTTGACGCCGAGGGCGGCCTCGTCGGGACCGTGCCCGGACACGTCGCCGATCACCAGTCGCAGGGTGCCGTCGGCCAGCTCGACGGCGTCGTAGAAGTCCCCTCCCAGCAGGGAGCGGCCCCCGCCGGGCCGGTAGCGGGTGGCCGCCCGCAGCGACGGATCGTCGATCAGAAGGTCGGGAAGCAGGCCCCGCTCCAGGCGGGTGTTGTGCTCGCGCCGCAGGTCGGCCTCGAGCAGGAGCCGGGAGGACTCCTCGGCCCGCGTGCGCTCGACCGCGTACCGGATGGAACGGGACAGGACGGCACTGTCGGCCTCCCCCTTGACCAGATAGTCCTGGGCGCCGGCGGCGACGGCCGCCGCACCCTGGCCCACGTCACCCAGGCCGGTGAGGACCACCACCGCGATGTGGGGGGCGAGACACAGGATCTCGCGCAGTCCGTCCAGGCCGGTGGCGTCGGGCAGGCCGAGGTCGAGGAGCACGCACTGGGCCGGACCTGGCAGATGGGCCCTGGCGTCGGCGAGGCTGCGGGCTCAGGTCGTGCGGAATGCCTCGCCGCCGTCGGCCAGCAGCTCCTCGACGAGGAAGGCGTCGCCCCGGTCGTCCTCCACGAGCAGGAGTTCGTAGGTGGCTCTTGCCATCGGAACGGAAGTTGTCAGCTCCGCCATTGTCCTCGCAGCCACCCCACCCCGACGCCCTCCAACTTGGCGATGATCGTAGCGGCGGCCGCTCCGACCATTGGAGGGCGCAGGTCGGGGTCATCCTCCCAAGGTCAGGCGGCGAAAGCCCTCGGCGTAGCGCAGGTCGGTGTCGCTGGCCGCGGCCTCCGCCTCGGCCCGGCCCCGCAGCACGTCGCGGAACCACTCCCCCGACCCGTCGAACTGGCTGGCGTGGCACAGGAGGGCGTCGACCTTGGTTTCCAGGGTGGCGCCGACATCGATCCAGAGGTTTGGCTCCAGCGTCGCCGACAGCAGCACGGCGCCCACCTGATGGGCCGGACCGGCGGACGGGAAGTAGTGAGGGTTGCCGGCCGAAGGGGAAACGGCATCCAGGGTGGCCCAGCCGGTGTTGCGATGGTCTGCGTGGTTGAAATAGGTGTCGCCGAAGAAGACGGCTGTCGGGTCGGGGCAGACGACCACGTCGGGCCGGACCCGCCGCAACACGGTCACGATCTGCTCCCGGAGCCCGGGGGTGTTCTCCAGATCGCCATCGGCGACGTCGAGTTGGTCCCGCCCGGCCACGCCGAGCAGCTTCCCGGCCGCCTGCATCTCCCCCGCCCGCCGCAGGGTCAGTTCGGTAGGGTCGACCGTCGGGTCCTTGGAACCCTTCTCGCCCCGGGTGCAGACCAGGATGTGCACCTCGCTTCCCGCCGCCGCCCACCGGGCCAGGGTCGCCCCGCAGGAGATCTCCGGGTCGTCGGGGTGGGCGTAGACAGCCAGGGCCCGGGCGGGCGTCTCGCGGTACAGCGCACCCATCAGGTCGCAGCACCGATCTGGCGCGGGCGCGGGCTCACGAGCCTTACGATGGCAGACCTTGACCGCCTCCGACGCAACGGCCGCGGCCCCGCCCGACGTCGATGCCCTGCTCGACCTGGCCCAGCATGTGGCCCGCTCCGCCGGCGACCTGCTGCTGGCCGGCGCCCAGGGCGATCGCGTCGACGTGACCACCAAGACCAGCGGCACCGACATGGTGAGCGAGATGGACCGGGCCTCGGAGGCGCTCATCGTGGAGGGCATCCTCGCCACGCGCCCCGACGATGCCATCCTGGGTGAGGAGGGCGGCACGCGGGACGGCACGAGCGGCGTCCGCTGGATCATCGACCCCCTCGACGGCACGACGAACTACCTGTACCGCCACCCCACCTGGGCCATCTCGATCGGCGTCGAGGTCGACGGGGTGGTCGAGGTCGGCGTGGTGGCGGCCCCCGGCCTGGGCGAGACGTTCACCGCCGTACGCGGCCGGGGGGCGTGGCTGAACGGCGCTCCCATCGCCACCTCGGTCGAGCGCGATCTGGGCCGGGCTCTCGTCGGCACCGGTTTCGGGTACCTGGCCAGCCGGCGGGCCCTGCAGGCGGGCGTGCTCCCCCATATCTTGCCCCTGGTGCGCGACATCCGCCGTAACGGCGTGGCCTCCCTCGACCTGTGCTGGGTGGCCTGCGGGCGCCTCGACGGCTACTTCGAGGCGGGTGGGCAGCCGTGGGACGTGGCCGCCGGGCTGCTCGTCGCCACCGAGGCCGGCGCCCGGGCCGCCGGCCTGGACGGCGGAGCGCCGGTGCACGACTCAGTGGTGGTCGCCGCCCCCGGTGTGGCCGATGACCTGATCGCGTTGCTGGTCCGCCACGGCGCCGCCATCGACCTGCACCCGGAATAGGACTACGGACGATCGGCTTTGCCCCCGCCCCCGAGAAGACGGGTCCACCTCCCGATGGCACTTGTCGAACGAGGGCGAGGCAGCCCGGGCCACATTGAGGTCGAAAACGGTGGTCAGCGCAGGCTGGTCCTGGGTGGGCGAGTAGGTGGCACCCACAGCCATGCGACGGCGCAGCCACTCCTTGGCGAATCAAACCTCCTCGGGTAGCGCCAGTATTGGCGTGAGAACCAACGCTTACGGGTCGGGCAGGCCTCCCGGTACCGGCCGCCCTTGCCGTAGCGGACCACCAGATGGCCCTTCCGCGCTGACATGCGAAGGTCGCCCGGGTCGAGGGCGACGGCCTCGCCGATCCGCAGTCCGGCGTAGAAGCCGGCCAGCGCCAGTGCCCAGTCACGCGGCGACGCCTGCTCGACCGCTCGGAGCCAGCGATGCTGGGCCCGTTTGTCCAGGGCCCCGGGGCGGCATTGGAGAGGCCTTCCCGTCGTGCGTTGGCCGGTCAGAGTCCCCGCCGCCGGTAGAAGTCGTCGACCGCGGTGAGGTGGGCGTTGACGGGGGACGGCTTGCGCCGGGCCACGGTCAGCAAGTGGGGGCGGTAGTCGCGCACGGCCCAGTCCCGAGCCGCAGCGTCGGTGAGTAGTTCGCCGTCGATCGCGGCGCCGGCCAGCCAGACCAGGAACTGCCAGACCCTCGAGCAGTAGACCCTTCACGGTGTCGGCGTTGAGCGGCCCGCCGGGGCGGGAAACGTCGGCAACATAGGTGTTGAGGACGGCAGCGAGGTCAGCGGGAAGCGCCGTTGGCAGGGCCCACCAACACGTCGACGTGGCCGCCGGCGTGGTCCTGCCTCATCTACGGCCAGCGCCGATCCCGAGGCCGGTGCTCGACGCAGCAGCGCCGGCCTTCAGCCTGCCAAGGAGGTCCGATGATGACCCCAAGTTCCAAGGAGTCGCCGTGTCCAAGCGTCACTCCGCCATGGTGCTTCAACAGGTTTCGGAGTACAGCCCTGTCGCTACCCCCGCCCTGAACCTGCCCTCCCGGCTCCGGCTCCGGCTCCCACGTCCTACAAACTACAATGTGTCGGAGCACGGACGTTCAGTCGAGGAATCGGGGAAGGTCGCTGCACTGGCGCCGTCGTCAGACGCCGAGATCGTCGCACCATCGTCGAGACCCAAGAGACCAGGGCCGTGCGAAGTCGAATGCCGGGGGCGGGTGGCGCCGAACGCCCGCCGTGCGGTCATCCCGGCACCTACGAGCGCCGCCGCCGTCAGCACCGCCAGCGACTCCCGATGGGGACGAGTGAGCCCCGCCGTCACCTTGGGCAGTGCGAACCCGCTCACGCTGCGCGCTCCGGCTACAGCGACGACACCGGCGGCGACGACGACGGTCGCACTCAGGCGGGGGAGCTCTCGCCATAGCACGGTGGCCACGCCCGCCACCGCCATCCCGACAAGCAGACCAGTGGGAAGCTGCGGCTCCCCCAGACCGCCGGGGCGGAGCCCCACGGGCGACGACGGCCCGAAGCAGCCGTCGCGCACCACGCAGGTCGCCTCAAAGGCGGCATATGCCCAGAGCGCGAAGGGTGCCAGGTCGGCGAGTCGCTGCCACGCGCTCGTCTGCTCGCGCCGGCACGCGAACCACACCATCGCGGCAGCTCCGGCGATCCCCGCCCAGTACTCCATGCCTCCCCGGATGAGCAGGAGGTCGAAGGGCCTGCTGAGGGTGGCCGGGTCATCCAGGGCCACCGCAGCGAGACGGGCGGCGGCCAGGCCGGCCATCAGGGGGCCGGATGCCATCGCCAGAATCGGCTCCTTCGCTTCGCCGCGCCGGCGTAGACGGCGATCGAGGAGGGTGATCACCCCCACGATGATGGCAACAGTGGCCAGCAGGCCGCGGTCGATCATTTCCGAAGCGCCTGCTCGATGCGGGCGGCCAGCGCCTGTTCGGAGATGCCGCCGATGACGCTGGCCCCCATACGCCCGTTGCGGTCGAAGATGTAGGTGCTCGGGTAGCCGCGCAGGCCCAGGAGGCCGACGATATCGTTGTCGGCGTCGACGAGGTTCGGATAGATGATGGCGTAGCGGCGCAGGAAGTCGCGAGCGTCGCCTTCGTTGTCCCGCGCGTCCACCCCCACGAAGGCCACGCTGTCCCCGTAGCGCTGGCTGGCCTTCTGGAGCAGAGGGGCCTCCACCCGACAAGGCCCGCACCAGGATGCCCATACGTTGACGACGACCGGCCTGCCCCTCAGTCCGACCAGCATCCCCTCGAAGTCCGCGCCCGACACCGGGCTGAGCGATCCCGACGGCGGAAGGGCCAGGGGCGCCCCCGTAGCGACGAAGCCCAGTGCCCCCCCTGATCCCGCGCACGAAGCCAGCGCCAGCCCCAGCGCGCCCATCGACGCCGCCAGCCTCCGCCGATGCGCGGTTCTCCGGAGCCGTACTCGCCAGCGCCTACCCGTTCCGCTCCCCATGCTCACGACAGAGCGTAGTAGCATCTCCGGTGGATGTTCGGCGCGCCGGCTACTCCGTGGGCACCGGCGGTGGCACCGCCCGGCCCATGAGGACTCTTCTCCTGCCCCTCTTGGCCGTCGCCGCCGGGGTGCTGTCGTTCAGCTCGCCCTGCTGCCTCCCGTTGATCCCCGGCTATCTGTCCTACGTGTCGGCCCTGCCCGTGTCCGAACTGGGCCGCAGCGAGGCGCGGGCGGTGACTCTACGGGCATCGCTGTTGTTCGTGGCCGGCTTCACCCTTGTATTCAGCCTGCTTGGCGTCTCCCTCGCCCTTGTGGGCTCGGCGCTGCTGCGCCGGCTGCCGCTCATCGTCCAGGTGAGCGGGGCGGGGATCATGGTGATGGGCTTCGCCATGATGGGCCTGCTGCGCATCCCGATGCTCGGGCGCGAGAAGCGCTTCGACCTTGCCCGCGTCCGGAGCGGCCCGCGTGGGGCGTTCCTGATGGGTACCGCCTTCGCCTTCGGGTGGACCCCCTGCATCGGCCCCATACTGGCCACCATCCTCACCGCGGCGGCGGCCACGGGCACGGCCGCCTGGGGAGCGGTGCTACTGGTGTTGTATTCGCTTGGCCTCGGTGTGCCCTTCGTCGCCCTCGGCCTGGGCTTCCAACGCGCCCGGGGCTCTCTCGCCTGGCTACGCCGGCACGGTCGTGCGGTGGAGATCGTCGGAGGGGCCGTCCTCGTCGGCGTGGGCGCCCTGTTCGTCTCCGGGGCCTGGCAGAGCTTCTTCGTGCCGCTCCAGCGCAGCTTCGCCAGATACGGCTGGCCGCCGATCTGAGACGTGCAGCTGCCGACTGAGCGAAGGAGCTACAACCCGCAGACGTGGCTGGCGAAAGCAAGGAGATGGTGGACCTGCAGGGTCGTCCCGGTGATCACCGCGAGAACGGCCAAGGGGGCGATCATCGCCGCGGTGATCGGGGCGAGCGGCGGGGCCGGGGCCGGCATGAGGAGAGCGTCGACCCGGGCCGGCACCCCGAGGAGGCCGAGTCCGAGCACACCGAGGCGGCCGTCGTAGTCCGAGGTCGCCAGGGCGGCGCGGATGATGGTGCGGGCCACCAGCGTGCGATCTCCGACCTCGCGGGCTGCGTCCTCATCCGCCCACCGCTCCACGGCGAGGCGGAGCCGACGGGTGACGAAGCCCAAGACGGGTACCGCACCGGATGCGACCACGGCGAGGGTGATGTAGCGGTGATGGCGATGCCAGAGATGGGACCGCTCATGCGCGATCAGCACCCGACGTTCGGATGCGTCGAGCAGCGCGAGCATGCCTGCGGAGATGACGATGTGCCCGGGCCGCCCCCCGACCGCGTAGGCGTCGGGGCGATCGTCGTCGGTGAGCTTCAACCCGCCCGGCGCCGACGGCTGCCAGAGGCGGCCGCGAACCCGCCGGTAGGCGCGACCCCCGCCGACCGCCATCGCCACCAACGCGGCGATCGCAGGTACCCCCAGCCACGCCGGTACCTCGTCATGGGAGCGGGCGATGCTCCGGCACCAGGTGAAATGCTCGGCGATCCAGGGCACAGAGGAGGCGAAGCCCACCGCCACGGTGGCAACCGCTGCGGTCACCCCGAGGGCGAGGGAGGCGGTGGCCAAGGCCAGCGCCCGGGTCCCCACGCTAGGGTGCAGGCGACGGTGCGATCCGGCGGCGGGGACGCCGACGGCGAGTGCTCCGAGCGCAGGCAGCACGAGGCCGGGGATCATCTGTCGCTGCTCAGACGTCCCAGGATCCGCCGCAGAGAGCGCGCGTCCTTGGAGGACAGGGAGTCGACGAAACGCGCCAGGGTCTTCTCCCGGTCGCCGGCGCGGTCGAGGGCGCTGCGCATGCGCTGGGCGGTCAGCTCCTCCTCGGACAAGCTGGGCCAGTAGGCATAGGCGCGCCCTCGGCGCTCCCGTTGAGCCAGGCCCTTCCCCCAGAGGCGGCCGAGGATGGTCATCACCGTGGTGTAGGCGAGTTCCCCGGCGAGGGCGTCCCTAGCAAGAGCGTCGCGGACCTCCGAGGGCGTCAGCGGGTGGCCCGCTGCCCAAAGCTGACGCATCACCTCGGATTCCAGCTCGCCCATCCCCCGGCGCGCGGTCATGAGATCCCCCCCCTGAGCGTGCTGGCGGTTGACTCTCCGCTTGGCACTGCCTCAGAACCTTAGTCCGGGGCATTTCCCACAAGTGGAGTCGTTTTCCGTGACACCCAAGGCCCGATCAGACGAGCGTCCGGTTCCCGGGGTGCGCGTTGAGGGGAGGCGATCGCCCGGTCACCGTCCCGCTCCGGCGGGCGGCAAGCGAAGTCGTGGACTAAGTCACATCAGTGGTGATGGCGGTCGGGGGACGGGACGGTCATGGCGGTGTCCATCCCACAGGGCCCATCGTCGGCGTCGGCGCACGCTACGCATTCGAGCTCAAGGGTGGAGTGGGCGATGGAGAAGGGTGTGGCTACCGTCGCCTTCACCCGCTCCCCCACCAGCTGGGCCTCCTCCAGGCTGGGATGCCCAGCCAGAACGAGGTGAGCCGACAGAGCCCGGACCTCCGACGACAGGCTCCACACGTGGAGGTCATGGACGGTCTCGACGCCCTCGACGGTGCACATGGCCGTCGTCAGGTGATCGAGGTCCACGTCCTTGGGCGTCGACTCCAGCAGCACTTCGGCGGCCTGGCGGACGAGCTGCAGCGCCTCCACCGCAATGAGCACCCCGATGGCCATCGACACCAGCGAATCCAGCCACAGGAACCGCCCGGTGACCAGGATGACGACTCCGGCGAGGGCGACCCCGAGCGACGCAGCGGCGTCGCCGACCATGTGCAGGAGGGCCGAGCGCATGTTGAGGTCGCCGCCCTGGTCGCGCAGTACGAGGGCGGCGCCGGCGTTGATGGCAAAGGCGGCCAGGGCCACGCCCACGACGACGCCCGCCTGGACCGGCTGAGGGTTGGTAAGGCGCCGGAACCCTTCGTACAGGATCACGCCGGTCACGGCCAGGATCGTGGCCGCGTTGACAAGGGCGGCCAGGATGGTGCCTCGGTGGTACCCGTAGGACCGGGCCGCCGTGGGAGTGCGGCGGGCCCAGCGCACCGCCACCAGTGACACCACGACGGCGGCCACGTCGCTCAGGTTGTGCCCGGCGTCGGCCAGCAGGCCGAGCGAATGAGCGGCGAGGCCGAAGATCACCTGGGCCGCGACCAGGGCGACGTTGAGGCCCAGGGCGATCCCCAGGCGGCGCGACCGGCTCACCGCCGCGCCACCGGACCGGGGCCGTCGGCGTGGCCGACGTGCTCCAGGGCGACGTCGAGCAGCATCCGGACATGGCCGTCGAGCAGGGAGTACCGCATCATCCGGCCGGCCCGCCGTGCCTTGACCACGTGATGGGCCCGGAGCAGCCGCAGGGCGTGGGAGGTGGTGGACTCGGCCATGCCGGCGGCGGCGGCGAGGTCACACACGCACAGCTCCCCTCCTTCCAGCAGGCTGGCGAGCAGGCGGAGCCGGTTGGGGTCGGAGAGGAGCCCGAACACCTCGGCCAGCTCGTCGATGACACCCGTGGCGGGCATCGCGTCCTGCACGGCGCGGACCCGCTCGGGGTCGACCAGCCTCAGCTCGCAGCTGTCGAGGGCAACCGGCTCGGGCACACACGCTCCTGACGTCTGAATCTCTCTACAGATGTTATCAAGAAGTGCGGCACCCACGTGTAGTACCTGGCGCAGAACGACCACCTCCGCCGCATCGTGGAAGAGGCGCTCGTCCCAGGGCCGAGTCGATCGACTCGGCCCTGACCGCCAGTGCCGAGGGAATCCGAGCGCTGAAGGTGTCGCTGGGCGGGCTGGCGGCCACGGCCGCCTTCCAGGGCGTACATCGTGCATCAGCGGATCAGTGGCCTTCTGGGGGACACCATCCACAACTTCGCCGACGCGCTCACCGCCGAGCCCCTGGGCATCGCCTTCCTGGTCGGCCGGCGCCCGCCGACCAAGCGCTGCACCTATGGCTACGGCCGGTCAGAAGATCTGGCCGGCATCTTCATGGTGGCCATGATCGCCCTGTCGTCGGCGGGGGCGGCGTGGGAAGTCGGGCAGCGGCTCCTGCACCCGAGGGGGTCGAAACGTCGGCTGGGTGACCGTGGCCGGCTTCGTCGGCTTCGCCTCGCCGACCCTGACGCCTGTGCCATCGCCGAGGAGGGCCGCCATCGCCTCCTCCACGACATCCGCCTGTTGGGTCAGGGCCATCATCCACTCGAGCCCGTGCGGCCACGACGGGCGCGACCATCACGCCACCACCGCCCACCACTTCGCATTCGGGGCCCCGGCGAGGTAGTGGCCTACCGGGGGCGGCGGCTGCGAGGGGCGCCGGTCCCCTGGGCCCGCCGGGGTGCGCCGCCGGGTTGCGACGGACGACCACCACGCCCGCGTGACGCGCCGGCCGGCGAACGGCTCGGGCGGTTGGGCGTGACGATGGTGGCCTGCGGGCGGAACACGGGCTCGGCGGCGGGGCCGGTGAGGGCCACGGTCTGCTGCGCCCCGGGGGCGATGCGGGCCGCCGCCGGGCGGATGCCGGCCTGGCGGATCATGGTGGCCACGTCACGAGCCTGGTCGGGAAGGATCACCGTGACCACGGTGCCCTTGGCCCCGGCCCGGGCGGTACGGCCGGAGCGGTGGAGGTAGGCCTTGTGCTCCGTCGGCGGGTCGACGTGGACGACGAGGGCGATGTCGTCGACGTGAATGCCGCGGGCGGCGATGTCGGTGGCCACCAGCACCCGTGTCGAGCCCTCGGCGAAGGCGGCGAGGTTCCGGTCGCGCTGGGACTGGGACAGGTTGCCGTGGAGGTCGAGGGCGGGGATGCCCCGCTCCGTCAGGTCCTTGGCCAGCTTCTTGGCCGCGTGCTTGGTGCGGGTGAAGAGCAGGCTGCGCTCGCGCCCCGAGGCCAGCTCGCGGACGACGGCGGCCTTGTCGTCGGGCGTCACCGAAAACGTGTGGTGGTCGAGGGCGGGCGGCGTGGCATCGGCGCTGTCGACCGAGTGGGTGATGGGGTTGTTCAGGTAGCGGCGGACGACCAGATCGACGGCCCGGTCGAGCGTGGCCGAGAACAGCAGGCGCTGACCGCCGGTGGGCGTCTGGTCGAGGATGCGCTTGACCGCGGGCAGGAAGCCGAGGTCGGCGAGGTGGTCGGCCTCGTCGAGCACGCACACCTCCACCGCACTCAGCCGGCAGTGGCCCTGCTGGGCCAGGTCCTCGAGGCGGCCCGGGCAGGCGATCAGAATATCGACGCCCTGGCGGAGGGCCGAGACCTGCGGTCCCTGGCTCACTCCCCCATGGATGACGGCGACCCGCATGCCCATGGCCCGGGCCAGGGGCTCGGTTACCGCCGCCACCTGCGAGGCCAGCTCCCGCGTCGGGACGAGCACCAGGGCGCGGGGCATGTTGGGACGGCGGGTCTTGGTGGACGCGGCCAGCGTCATGACCGTCGGCACCGCGAATGCCACGGTCTTGCCGCTGCCGGTACGGGCCCGACCCAGGACGTCGCGGCCGGCGATCGAGCTGGGCAGGGTGGCGGCCTGGATGGCGAAGGGCGTGGGACAGCCGGCCCTGACCAGGGCGGCGATCATGGGTGCGGGGACGCCGAGGGCCTCGAAGGTGGTCGGCTCCGGGGAGGCGTCGACGATCTCGAAGTCGAGGGCGGGACCGTCCTGCTCGACGACAGGCCGGCGGGGCCCGGAGGCGCGGGTCTGGGCGGGGCGACGGGTGCGCCGACGCGCCGCGCCGCTAGCGGAGTTGGTGGGCATGGGTGATTCCCTTTCGGTTTCGAATGGTGGCCGTTGATGCTGCGGCCACTCGCTTCGAAGAAGCGGAAACCCTGCGCTGGGGTGCGCATTGCACTCGACCCCGATGGCGCCGCTTGGCACCACCGCTGCCGCCACTGTACTGGACCGCCCGGCGCGAGCCGGGTATCGCTCGTAGAGGGGAGCCAGTCTGTCGTTTGCGGAGAGTGGGCCCGACCGGGTGCTCAGAGGAACGGGACTGCGGTGAAGGCCTTGCCGAGCGACGCCTTGGCGTCGATGCCGATGACGTCCTGCAGGAGGGTGGCGTAGACGGACCGAAAGTCGGTGGTGAACTTGAGGTCGCCGTCGTCGAGATCGGTGAGGCTCGGCTCGTCACCGTAGAAGCCGCCCTTCACCCCGGCGCCGGCGACGAACATGGGCGCCGCCGTGCCATGGTCGGTGCCGTTGCTGCCGTTGGCGGCGACCCGTCGCCCGAACTCCGAATAGGCGGTGAGCACGACGCGTCCCTCCTGAGGCGAGCCGGCCAGGTGCGTGAAGAAGCCGCTGACCGCCTCGTCGAGGTAGCCCATCAGGCGGGCGTGGGTGTCCTTCTCGTTGGCGTGGGTATCGAAACCGCCCAGGCTCACGCCGTAGACCCGGGTGGGCGAACCGGCCTTGATGAGCCGGGCCACCAGGTCGAGTTGTCCGGCCAGGGCGTTACCGGCCCCGGACCCTTCGAGCGGAGCAGTGGACCCGGCCTCCTGGTCGGTCGGTTGGCCGGCGACCATGTCGGCGATGGCGTGGTCGACGGTCAGGAGGTCGGCGCCGGACTGGGAGACACGGGCGGCCAGGGGCGACGACCCGGGCGTCGGCATGGAGAGCGCTTGGAACCCGGACTGCACGGCGGCGCCGCCGGGGATGGTGAGCGCGCCGACCGGCACGGCTGCGCCCGCCGCCTTCTCGCCGCCGAAGATGCGGGGCAGTGAACCACCCACCGAGAGAGCCCGCAGCGGGTCGGTGCCGGTCACGTCGAGCCAGCGCCCGATCCACCCCGTCGCCACGCTGTCGTCGGGCACCGCGCTCTGCCAGATGTCCATGGACCGGAAGTGGCTCCGGTTCGGGTTCGGATAGCCGACACCGCGCACGACGGCAAGGCGCTTGGCGTCCCACAGCGACTTCAGCCCTTTCAAGTTGGGGTGCAGGGCCAGGCCGTCGGAGAGGGCGAGTACCTCCTGGGGCTGGTAGCCCAGGCTGCGGCGCCCGCCCAAATAGCCGCCGTCCTCGTAGGGAATCAGCGTGTTCAGTCCGTCGTTGCCGCCGTAGAGGGTCAGCAGGACGAGGATGCCGTCCTTGGCGCCGGTGCCGGCCGCCGTGACGACGTCAGTGGCGCCGACGATGGGCGCCGGCCGAGGGCCGGAGGAGGTGGAGCGGCTCAGGACGAGCCCGGCGGCACCGGCGGCGCCGGCCCCGAGGCCACCGAGGAGGAACTCACGACGGGAGAGCGGCATCGTTTGCTTCCTTTCAGTCGGCGGAGAGCCGCCATGTCATCAGTCGGCGGAGAGCCGCCATGTCATCAGTCGGCGGAGAGCCGCCATGTCATCAGTCGGCGGAGAGCCGCCATGTCATCAGTCGGCGGAGAGCCGCCATGTCATCAGGCGAGGACGTATTCGGGGGCGACGAGCGCCAGGGTCAGGAGCGTCTTTGGATCAGCGGAGGCCTGGGCCAGGGCCGCCGCCGTGGTCCGGCCCCACCCGTCGACGGACAACAGGCGGGCGACGGCGGCAGGTCGTTCCGGCGGCGGCGCCGAGGCAATCGCGTCGAGCTTGGCCTTCTGGGCGACGGCGGTGGCGAAGCGCAGCCGGGCGAGGGCGAAGCTGGTGGTCAGCCAGTACCGGTTCTGGGGCCAGCCGCCGACGCTGGGTGGGGCGAAGGGCTGCTGCCCCAGGCTCTCGAGCGTCTGGGTGAGCCCGGCGCCCACGCTGGCGGCGCGCAGGTTCAGGGCCCGAAGGGCGCCGACGACGTACTCGACGGGTTGCTTCACCAGCCCGGTCCGGCTGGCGGGGGCGCTGAACTCGGGATGAAGGAACATGGCCCGCAAGAGCTTGGCCACGTCGCGGTCGCGGGCGAAGGCGGGGGCCAGCTCGCGCACGACGGGGTCGTCGGGCCCGACGGGCCGGGCAAAGCCGCTCCAGAGCTTGGCCGTCACATAAGGGGCGTTGGCCGGCTGGGCCACGGCCATGCGGATGACATCCTCGCCGGTGAAATTTCCCGTCTGGCCGAAGACGGTCTTGGAGCCGCTGTCGTGGAGGGCGGCCTTCAGATCGAACTGACCGCTCTGGCGACGGTACTGCCAGCCGGTGAAGGCCCGGGCCCCCTCCTGGATGTCGCCCTCGGTGTAGTTGCCGATGCCAAGGACGAAGAGCTCGAGCATCTCCCGGGCGAAGTTCTCGTTGGGACTGCCCTTCCGGTTCTCGTTGGCGTCGAGCCACACGAGCATGGCGGGATCCTTGGCCACGGCCTGGGTCAGCGGCTCGAAATTGCCGCCGCCGAGGGATCGGAAGATCTCGTTCTGCCGGTACATCAGCTCGGGATCCTTGACCTTCTCCACCGAGGTGGCGAAGTGGTCATGCCAGAACAGGGTCAGCCGTTCCCGCAGCGGGGTGCTGGTCAGCACCATGCGGTCGACCCACCACTGGTTGAGGCGCCGGCCCTCGTCCCGTTCGGTCTTGCGCCGGACCTCCTGGGCGAGGCGGCGCGCCTCCGGGTCGGCCGGTGGGTCGGGCGCGGTGGTGAAGTTCGGCCCGGCCAGGCCGGCAGCCCCGGTGTCGGGACCGCCGAAGGCCATGAGCGTGTCGACCGTGGCCTCGTACCCGGCGGCGACGGCGGCGTCGAGCTCCTCGGGGCGGGCCCCGAAACCGGCTCTGCGGTAGAGGTGGGCGATCCGGCTCCGCACTTCGTCGCCTGGCATAGACGTAGTCAACTCCCCAAATGTGAGCAGGCTGTGAGCCGCGACACGGGAATCTATTCGCGGTCACTGTCCGGCAGGAGTGAAGAACGCTCAACCCCTGGGACAGCGGGCCCGAGCTTCAGCCGGCGGTGCGTCGGGCTCAGCGGACGGAGCGGTCCGCCTCCCCGGCCAGGCGCAGGTGAACCCGGACCGGCAGCTTGGGGAGGTCGAGCGCGGCTCTGAACCTGGGCAGGGCGTGCTCGTCGACCCGACGGCGCAGGTCGGCCAGATCGGCGTCGTCGTCCACGTCGAGGGTGAGGTCGACCTCG
>JBBSIS010000016.1:0-26961 GCA_038231955.1 Acidimicrobiales bacterium | reverse complement strand
TGGTTGACGTCGGGTACGAGTCGAACGTGTGTCCGACCGGCGTTGGGGGATACCGAGGTGGTCCCATGACTGGCAACGGGGTGGTCCCATGCCGGTGGCAAAACTGCCCTCAGGGTGGTCCCATCAGCGTGGCAAACGACACGGCTCAACTTGGAGGGTGGTTCGTACGCTCAGACGTCGGTTCGAGGCGGCTCCGTAGCTCCTGACCTGCGAATACGCGCCCTCCGCACAGCCTTTCCGCAGCCATACCCGACCTCCCGAACAGGATACCCACCGGCAAGAAAAACAGCTGGAGCCCCGCGCCGCCACCCGAGACAGTCGATCGAGCTTCAGAGAGGGACTGCCGATCTTTGGGCGCCTCTGGAAACCTGCTAGTTCGGCGCACAGCGCATGCCCAAGACCTGCAGAAGTGCAGGTCAGCACACCACTTTTAACACCGAAATGTCTCGTGATGAGCAGGTCGTCGGTTCGAACCCGATCTCGGGCTCCAGGCGTCGTCCCGGAACCGTCGGACGTCGTCGTCGGTAAGCATCGCGCCCTCTACGAAGCCGATTATGGGCAGGCCGTCTCGATCGTCGATTGGCCGTTCCTTCTGCTGGACCGGCTCGAGCCGGAGGCCGGTCCCGTCGGGCACCAACAACGTTTCGGTATCCGGGCTGAGCCCGAGAGCCACCCGCAATGCCTTCGGTATCCGGGCTGACCGAAAGGGTCAACTGTCACTCGCATGGCGCGCATGTACCGAATCGACGCCATCATGGGACGCTGTGCCACTTCGGGAACTGGCCTTGGCCGACGCATCTCTCAAGCCGTTGTTGCACCCGCGGGAGTCGACCGGGTCGTCGCCGTTGACGAGGGCCGGCGCAGGCCGGCGAACAGGAGCGCGAGGGCAACGACGGTGAGGGCGATGCCGACCCCGACGGCCACGGGGGCCCAGCTGGGCGCATCATCGACGAAGAAGACGGGGACGCCCGACAGGGCGGAGATCACTCGCGACACGGCAACGGCGACAACCCCGCCCCGTTGGTCCTTCCAGGCCAGGCGCACGCCGACGAGCGTGACGATGCCGACCACGAACCCGAGCACGATGACGGCCGGCGGCGGGCCGTCGCTCGATCCGAGGCCGGCGACGCTGACCACATCGACGACGCCGAGCAGGGTGCAGAGGGCGAGGCCGGCGGTGAGGGTACGGGGTCGGGTCATGTGTGTTCCTCCTGGGTCATCATGGGTTCGTGGCATGTAGAGCACCAGTGGGGCGGTTTGATACAACGGCCCGAAGGCTCAGCGCAGCGAGCGTCGAGCGGCGGCGCTGATCAGGTCCACGACCACGGAGACCACCACCAGGGCGATCACGGTGGCGAGCATGCCCTGGTAGTTGAACGCGGCCCGCTGTTGCTCCAGTAGCCGGCCCAGGCCGCCGGCCCCCACCACACCGACGACGACCGTCTCGCGGATTGCGACCTCCCACCGGTACAGCGAGTAGGCGGCGAAACGGGTGGCGGACTGGGGCATCGTCGCATAGGCGAACACCGCCGACGGCCCCGCGCCGAGGGCCTGCAGTGCGGCACCCGGCGCCGGGTCCGAGGTTCTCGACCACCTCGGCCATCAACCGCCCGAGGATGCCGAAGTTGTAGATGCCGAGGGCGACGGCACCCGGCAGCGGTCCGGGGAAGAGTACGAACAACACCAGGAGGGCCCAGACCGGCGGGGGGATGGCGCGGGTGACCAGCAAGGCCAGGCGGGCCACGCCGGCCACGGCTCGCCGGACGGACGTCTCGCCGCCGCGGGCGGCCACGAAGGCGGCGAGGACAGCCAGCGTGGCCCCGATGGCGATGGCCAGCAGTGACATCTGCACGGTGTCGAGCGAGCGGTGGAACAGGCCGGCCCACCCGTCGGCCGGCGAGGCCGGGGGCCAGGAAGCCCCGCCGATCTCGGCGGCCAACGATCGGGTCTGGCTGGAGAACAGCCGACCGAGGTCGGGATGCAGCTGTACGAAGCTGCCCACCACGAGGGCCACGCCGCCCAGGACGGAGAACCGCACGCGCTGCGGTGTCGCCCGTCGCCGCAGACCGGCGCCCCATGCGTCGGACAGGGCGCTGATGGCTACCAATGCGTAGATGAGCGTCCACATCTCGCGGTACCGCAGGGACTGGAAGGTGAGGTTGAGCTCCAAGCCCAGGCCCCCGGCGCCGATCATTCCCAGGATCACCGCCGAGCGGATCGAGCACTCGAGGCGGTAGAAGGCATACGACACCAGGTCGGGCAGGGTGCGAGGGAAGACCGCATAGGCCAGGGCGCTCACCCGTCCCGCTCCCGCGGCCCGCAGGGCGTCGTAAGGGCCCTGGGCCGACTCGTCGATGAGCTCGGCGTACACCTTGGCCGTGATGGCGCCGAACGGGATGGCGATGGCCAGGATGCCCACCATGGGATCCCGGCCGAGGATGTTCACGAAGAACAGTCCCCACACCGCCTCGTGGATTCCCCGCGGCAGGCCGCCGATACCCCGGCATGCGAACCAGCCGGCCCGGAGCGGAGCCCGCTCACCGCCCCGTGCCGGTCGCGTCCGCCGCCACCACGTCTCGCTGGTGAGCACCCCGCCGACCACGCCGATCACCACGGAAAGGGCGGTGCCCAGGACGGCGAAGGCGGCGGTGGTGAGGGCGGCGTTTCCCGGTCACGCCGAGGAACTCGGCTGACAGCTCGGGGTGGACCGCGGCACGCCAGAACCGGCTGAGCAGCGTCCAGCCGCCAGGGTTGACCAGCTCCTGGCGGCCCACGCCGGCGGACCACAGTGACCACGCCACTCCGGCGGGCGAGCGCCAGCCAGAACCGTCGCCCCGACGGCCCGGACCACCGCCGGCGGCGGCGACGTTCGTCGGCTGCGGCGTCGTCGGGATGGAGACCGACCTCACGGGCGGTCAGGTCGGTTAGGCCTCGGGTGGGGGCCGCCATGTCAGGTGCCGATGCGGTAGAGGTCACCGCCGAGCTCGTCGGTGACTTCCGCGGCCGGCAGGTCGAAGGCCACCCGCCCGCCCCCGGCTCCACCAGCCGAGGCGCCCGGCGTTGACGTTGTGCACCACCCGCAGCGGACCGACCAGGTTGAACTGCTGGTACACGCTGCCCACCCGGCGTTGGACCTCACGCAACTGGTCCGGGGTGGCGCGGTCGAGATCCCGGCCCAGCACTTTCACCGTGCCTTTGGTCGGCCGGAGGCCGCCGGTGCTGAGCCGGAGCGCCGTGTTTTTGCCCGCGCCGCTGGGGCCGACCAGGGCCACCCGCTCGCCGCGTGGACCTCCAGGTCGAAGCCGTCCAACGCAGCGTGGTGGCCGTAGACGACCCGCACCCCGCGTAGGGACACGACAGTCTCACCGTCGCCCATCAGCTGATGAGCTTGAGCTTACGGCCGATCGACTCGATCTGGGTGTAGTTGCCGACGCTGGTGGCGATGAACTTCTTGGCCCCGTAGAGGTCGAGGAGCTTGGCCTGCTCGGGATTGGCGTAGTCGAGGGCGAGCATGGCGTCCTTTTCACCTTGTCGGTGAAACCGGCCCCGAAGCGCTCGGTGGTCTTGGGTCTTGGGCCCGGCGATCCAGTGGTAGTCGTGGTAGCCGGGCGTAGTAAAGACTTCGGTGACCTTGGACAGGTCGACGGTGCCCTTCTCCTTGCGGGTCTTCCACACCTGCAGGTTGAGGGCGCCGGCGTCGTAGGTACCGGCCTGGACCAGGTCGATCGTCTTGTCGTGGGAGCCCGAGTAGCCGGGCTGGCCGGTGAAGTCCTTCTCGCTCGACAGGCCAGCCTGGTCGAGGAAGTACTCGGGCATCAGCCGCCCCGACGTGGAGGACTCGCTGCCGAAGGTGAAGCGCTTGCCCTTGAGGATGGTGAGACCCTTGGCGTCGGTGACCGGGGCGATGCCCGATCCGAAGTTGGCGACGAAGACGGTCTGGAAGGCGTCGTCGATGTCGCGCTGGGCGATCAGGGTGGAACCCGGCGTCTGCAGGCGGGCCTGCACGCCGGTGAGGCCACCGAAGAACACCATGTCGAGGTCACCGGTCTTGAACAGGCTGACGGAGGCGGCGTAGTCGGTGACCGGGACGTAGGCGACCTTGACGCCGAGCGTCGATGCCAGGTACGTCGCCATGGTGGTGTTGATCGTGGCCAGCTTGGCCTGGTCCTGGTCAGGGATGGCGCTGATCTTGAAGGTGCGGTTGGGGTCGATCGTGGAGCTGGCGGGTGCGCCCCCCACGGTGACTGGGTCATCGCTGTTGCCGCAGGCCCCGGCGACGAGGGCGACCAGTACGAGAAGCAGGACAGGGAT
The DNA here is from genome assembly GCA_038231955.1 of Acidimicrobiales bacterium. Lineage (GTDB taxonomy): Bacteria > Actinomycetota > Acidimicrobiia > Acidimicrobiales > AC-14 > CADCTB01. Next base: position 22,650 of record JBBSIS010000016.1, on the reverse strand, counting down.
GGCGGCGCGCGGCCGCCGGCGGAACGTAGGCAAGGAGGATCTTCCGAGGATGGCTGCGGGATGGGGACGACCGCAGCGGGAGATCCTCAGGGAACGAGGGAGCCGCAACGGTCGATGGCGCCCGACCGGGCGCCGGCATCACTGGGTCAGCGACGCGCAGGCTGCGGCATGTCCCTCCTTCCTACGAGCTCGGTGCTCAACAGTTCAGGTTCGGACAAACGTAGCCCGAGGGCCGCCGGTAGATTCGGGACCAGTGTCAACCACCCCCCGACGACTCACCCAGTTCAGTCACGGCGCAGGCTGAGCCTGCAAGCTCGCACCCGGCGAGCTGGCGCAGGTTCTGCGCCGCCTGGAGCTACCGACGCATCCCGACCTGCTCGTGGGCACGGCCACGAGCGACGACGCCGCGGTGTGGCGGCTGGACGCCGATCGGGCCTTGGTGGTCACCGCCGACTTCATCACCCCGATCGTCGATGATCCCCGGGCGTGGGGCCGCATCGCCGCCGCCAACTCGGTCAGCGACGTCTATGCCATGGGAGGCCGACCGCTGCTCGGGCTGAACCTCGTCGGATGGAACACCGAGGAGCTGGGCACCGAAGTGTTGCTGGAGGTGCTGCAGGGGGCGGGCGAGGCCGCCGCCGAGGGGGGGTGGGTCACCGTGGGCGGCCACACCGTGGAGGATCCCGAGCCCAAGTTCGGCATGGCCATGGTCGGTGAGGTCCACCCCGACCACATTCTCACCAACGCCGGCATCCGGCCGGGCGACTCCCTCGTCCTGACCAAGGCGCTGGGCGCCGGCGTGGTCGCCACCGCCCTCAAGGCGGGAAAAGCGTCCGACGACGTGGTGGCCGCCGCGGTGGTGTCCATGATCCGGTTGAACCGGGAGGCGGCGACCCAGGCCCTCAGCGCCGGAGCCACCGGCGCCACCGACATCACCGGCTTCGGCCTGCTCGGCCACCTGCGGAGCATGGCAGAGGCGTCGCATGTCGACGTCGATCTGGTGGCTTCGTCGATCCCCGTCCTTCCCGGCGTGCCCGGGCTGGTGGCCGACGGGTTGGTGCCCGGCGGCACCCGGCGGAACCTGGCCTGGGCCGGCGAGCGGGTGGAGGCCGGGGGGATCGACGACGCGGTGATGATCGTGCTGGCCGACGCCCAGACTTCGGGCGGTCTGCTCTTCGGCGCCGAAGCGTCCCGGGCCGAGGACGCGGTGGCCGCCCTCCTCGCTACCGGCCACGCCGCCGCCATCGTCGGTACCGCCACCGCCGGCCGAGGCATCATCCGCGTCTCGTAGGAGGCGTGCGCGCTGCGACTCAGGGCATCGGATCTTGGATTCTCCTCGAATCGTCATCATGTTTCACCGCCAACGAGGCCCATCTCCTGGCCAAAGTGACCCAATACCCAGACGCACCGAGCGAGGGATAGACAGGAGGCATGCGAAAGCTCTGGATCTGCGCCCTGCCCGTTCTCCTCCTCGCCTTCGCCGGCCCCGCGAATGCCCAGACGACCGTTCTCGATGCCGCCGCCCAGGCCCTGCGATCCAATGCGGTCTACGTCGACGGCGGTGCGGAACAGGCCAAGAACATCGATGCTGACCGGTTGCGGGCCGCCGTCCGCCGAGGCTCCAGCCCGATCTTCATCGCCATCCTTCCCTCCAGCGCCACCAATGAGGCCGGGGGGAACCCTGGCGCGGTGCCGGCGACCCTGGGTCGCCTCGTGGGCCTGCGAGGCACCTACGCGGTGCTGGTCGGCAAGAGCTTCCGCGCCGCCAGCAACGCCTTACCGACCGGCCGGGCCGAGACGCTGGCGACGGCGGCCTTTCAAGCCCGCTCCGGTGACGATCCTCAACCCGTCCTGGAGGACTTCGTCAACCGAGTCAGCCAGGCGCAGAGCGGTTCGTCCGGCTCGGGGACCGGCAGCAGCGGCGATGGCAGCGGGAACGGGAGCGGCAGCAGCACCGGGAGCGGTGCCCTGCTCCTCGTGCTGGCCACCGGCGGGGGCGGGCTGTTCTTCTGGTCGCGCAGCCGTCGGCGCCGGGCCCAGGCCGAGGAGCGCAAAGAGATGGCCGCCGATCGGCAGCTGCTGCAGGCCGAGCTGTCCGTGCTCGGCGACGACGTCCTGGGCCTGGAGCCCGACGTGACGGTTCACCCCGATGCCCGGGCTGACTATGACGCCGGCGTCACCAGGTTCAAGTCGGCCCAGGCCGCCCTCGAGTACGCCGACGACCGGGTGGACCTCGTCCGGGTGCGGCGCGTGGTCGAGGAGGGCCGCTACGCCATGGAAAGGGCCCGGGCCATCGTCCAGGGTCGCCAGCCACCACCGCCACCGCCGGAGCTCACCCGCCCAGGCCGCCGGAACGAGCCCGCCCTGGGCCTCGATGACGGCGGTTCGCCGCAGTACGTCGGGCAGGGCTCGACGACCTTTTACGGCGGCGGCGGGGGCTGGTTCGGCGGTGGGAGCGGACTGCTCACCGGCCTCATGCTCGGTCAAATGCTCGGTGGGGGTTGGGGAGGGGGCTGGTACGGGGGTGGCTATGACAACGATGGGGGAAACGACGACTCCGACAGCGGTGGGGGCTGGGGCGACGACGGGGGCGGAGGCTTCGGAGGGGGTGATTTCGGTGGCGGAGACTTCGGCGGTGGGGACTTCGGGGGCGGCGGGGACTTCTAGAACACCGCCTAGCCGCGTACTTCGCTCGCGGCCCCCTCGTCTGGCCTCGGGACGAGCGGTTCCCTGACACGCAGGTTACGCGCGAGCCTCCCCGGGAGAGAACCACATGCGGTGCTTCTTCTGCGATCTCCAACCGTCTACCGGCCTCAGGGCGACACCTGGTTCCTTGCCGACGCCCTCGGTAGGGAGGCGTTCACGCCGGCGACAACGGTGCTCGACCTCTGCGCCGGAAGCGGCGCCTTGGCCGTGGCTGCGGCCAGGCGCGGCGCCGGCCATGTGACCGCGGTCGACATCTCGCGTCGCGCCGTCTTTGCCACCTGGCTCAATACCCGCGGCCGGGGGCTCGACGTGCGCGTGCTGAGGGGCGACCTGCTCGAGCCGGTAGCCGGGGTGTGTTTCGACGTCATCCTCTCCAATCCTCCGTATGTGCCCGCCGCCGACGATCGGCTGCCCACCGGCGGCGCGGCCCGCTGCTGGGACGCCGGTGTCGACGGCCGGGCGGTCCTCGACCGGATCTGCGCCGAGGCGCCGTCACACCTGAACCCAGGTGGCGTCATGCTCCTGGTGTCCTCGTCGGTGTGTGACGAGGAACTGACGGTCGCCCAGCTTCAGCGGGCCGGCCTGCGTGCCGAGGTGGTCGGCCGGGCCGTCGAGCCGTTCGGTCCGGTCATGACCTCTCGCGCCCAACTCCTCGAGGAACGCGGCCTGATCTCACCCGGTCAGCGGTCCGAGGAACTAGTGGTGGTCCGTGCCGAATCGCCCGGGTGACGCCCGGCGGGTGACGCTGGTGCCCGGGGGTCCGATGCTGATCGAGGGACCGGTCGAGGTGGTCCTCGATGACGGTACCGAGGTGCGCTCCGATCGACCCGTGGTGGCCATCTGCACCTGCCACCGCAGCAAGCGGTTCCCGATCTGCGACACCAGCCACCGGGAGCGGTCCCGGGCGACTGGATCCCCGACCGGGCCATCTGATGATCAGCCTGCGACGGGCAGCGGCGCACGCAGCGAGGACTGACCGGCATCCCACGCGCCCAGAAGGTGGCGGCCCAGGCGATCCTCCAACAGGGCGTCGACCTGGAGGCCGAAGACCACGTCGCCCGCCAGCTGCGGGTCGGTGGCCAGCAGCCCGGCCACCACCCCCCGACGAACGAGCTGCTCATGCACGGCGTCGGCCTCGACATGCTCGACGTAGAACTCCACTCCGCCGCCGGCGCCATTGAGCCGCTCGACGGCTTTGGCCAGGCGGGCCGAGCCGGGGGAGGAGCTGATCTCGATGCTGGCGAACTGGCCGATCAGGGCACCGCGAAGAACCCGGTGCAGGCCGAACATCGACATGGCGTTGACCGTGGCGAGGGTCACCCCGGGGACGACATCGAGGTAATGGCCATAGCTCGGATCGAGGTCGAGCGCCTCCATCATTTCGGCGAAGAGCCGGGCGTGAAGACGCTCGGCCCGACCGGCGCCGTACTCGTCGTGTTCGACGGTGACGAAGCTCGCCTTGGCCTGCCCGTCGAGGCGGGGGATCACCCACGCCTGGGGATCGGCCTCCTTCAGGTGGTACAGCGACCGGTGGGCGACGTACTCGCGCAGCTGCCAGCGTTGACCGTGCTCGAGCAGGTGGTGCGACGGCCCGCGGCCGCTGGTGGGCAGGACGAGGAGCCCGCCCAGGGTGCCGTCCACATCGTCGCCACCGTCGACCTCGGCCCGGAGCGCGGCCAGGAACGGCTGCTCGAGCCCGGCTCGGAACCGCAGTAGGTCAGGATCCCACTCCAAGGCGTCGTCGACACCTGCGAAAGAGCGGTAGTGGAGCTCGTAGCAGAGGTAGAGGGCGAGTTGGGCGTCGTCACCATATGGATCGGCCCGGGCATCTCCGAGCAAGCTTCCCGGTTCCCGGCGGCCGGCCAGCACGTCGAGGACGGAGGTGGAAAGAGATCCCCGGCTCATGGGCAGCGTGGGCGCGAGAATGGTCGTGGCGATACTCGAATGCCTCCCCGAACCCGGGCTCCGTGAAACGACCGGGGCCCTCAGCTCAGCGGCAGGCGGGCGGCCTCGTCGAGCGCCCGCCCCAGCCGTCTACAGGAACTCGGCGAGATCCTCGAGCAGCTGGCCCTTGCCCTTGGCCCCGACGATGCGCTTCTTGGCCACACCGTCCTGGAACACCAGCAGGGTGGGGATGCTCATGATGTCGAAGCGCTGGGCCACGCCCGGGGCATCGTCAACGTTGAGCTTGGCCATCCGCACCTTGCCCTCGTTCTCCTGGGCGATCTGCTCCAACACCGGGGCGACCATGCGGCACGGCCCGCACCACTCGGCCCAGAAGTCCACGACGAGGGGTAGGTCGGATGCGCCAACCTCCTCGTCGAAGTTTGCGTCGGTCAGCTCCACAAGCTTGCCTGCCATCAGCCTCATGCCTCCTAGAAGTCGGTCGTTGCAACGCCGGGAGCCCGGTCGGCATTCCGCCTGTCGGCGCCATCGGGCGGAAGGGTCACCACTGGGTGGGGGTCTCGCTGATCGCCGACGCGTGCGGCTGGCTCTCCAGCCAGCGCTCGGCGTCGATCGCCGCCATGCAGCCGGAGCCGGCGGCGGTGACGGCCTGGCGATACGTCCGGTCCTGGACGTCGCCGGCGGCGAAAACGCCCTCGACGTTCAGGTGGGTGCCGTGGTGGGTTAGCAGGTAGGACGCATCGTCCATGGCCAGCTGGCCCATGAACAGGCTGGTGTTGGGGTGGTGGCCGATGGCCACGAACAAGCCGGTGACGCCCAGCTCCGACCGCTCACCCGTCTTGACGTTCTCCAGGGTGGCGCCGGCCAGGCGGCTCTCGCCGTGCAGCTCGACGGGCACGGAGTCCCATAGGAACTCGATCTTGTCGTTCTTGAACGACCGCTCCTGCATGATCTTCGAGGCCCGGAGCGCGTCGCGGCGGTGGATCACGTACACCTTGTCGGCGAACTTGGTGAGGAAATTGGCCTCTTCGAGGGCCGAGTCGCCCCCTCCTACGACGGCGATCTCCTGGCCCTTGAAAAAGAACCCGTCGCACGTGGCGCAGGTGGAGACCCCGTGGCCGAGGAGCCGGCGTTCGGCGTCGAGGCCGAGCATCTTGGCCCGGGCCCCGGTGGCGACGACCACCGCCCGCCCCTGGTACTCGGTGTCGCCGACCCACACGCGACCGGGGCTGCTCGAGAGGTCGACCTTATTGATCTTCTCGGTGACGAACTCGGCGCCGAAGCGGGCGGCCTGGGCCCGCATGGCGGTCATGAGCTCAGGGCCCTGGATGCCGTCGACGAAGCCGGGATAGTTCTCGACCTCCGTGGTCAGCATGAGCTGGCCGCCGGGCTGATCGCCGGTGGAAGAGGGTGCGCCTTCGAACACCAGTGGCCGGAGGTTGGCCCGGGCGGTGTAAATGGCGGCGGTGAGGCCGGCGGGCCCCGATCCGATGATGACGACGTCGCGGACTGTGGTCTCGGTCACGCTGCTCCTGTGGTCACTGACCTGCTCTCCTCGATCACCTGAACGACTCCATCGAACAGTGCTTCATCTGACGGCAGGGGGTGCCGTCCTCTTCGACCAGAGGAACAACCCGCTGGCGACAAATAGTGCCCCGAGCAGCATGTCGGGCAGCCACACCTGGCGTGGGAGCACGACGTCGAGTACCCGGATGGCGGCGATGACCAGGAGAATGACAACCATCAGGCCCATGACGGCGGCGATCAAGCCGAACACCAACAGCCGGGCGATGCGGGCGAGGCGGTCGGTGGTGTTGGTGCGAACGACCTCGATGAGATGGTCGAGGCGGTCAAGCAGGTCCGCGGTCCAGTCAGCACCCTCCTGAGCCATGTGGGCAGCCTACCCTCGGGATATGCGTCTCATCGTGAGCCTGGTGGCCGGCGCCGCAGTGGCTGCATTGGGCGCGGCCGTCCTGGGCGAGTACGCCTTCGACGGCCTGGCCGTGATCGGCTCGGGACTCGTGCTGGGGCTCTTCGTGGCCGAGGCGGTGGTGGCCGTGGCCCGAGGCGGCAGCCGGCTCGGCGCCGCGGCCGCCGGTCTGCTGAGCGGCGCCGGCCTGGTCGTGGCCGGCTGGACCTCCACGGGTCACCGCCTAGGGACGGTCGGGGCCCAAGGGTGGTCGGCGATCGTCGTCGGCATGGCCGTCGCCGCCTTCAGGGCCCGACCGCGCGGAGCAGCGCGCCGCAGCCGTCCCGAGCCAGCAGCAGCAGAGTGACCGGCGCGGGCGCCGGCCCGGTCGAGAACCCCAGCACGTAGGCGGGGACGCCCAGGCCGCTGGCCGTGGCGAAGTAGACCACCTCGCGCAGATCGGGCTCACGGCCTCGCGCCTGCTCTTCGCACGGCCGGGTGCCCACCACGCCTGGCGCCACGCTCCCACCGGCCGCCGAACCGGCGTTGCCGAGAGTGGCACCCCTGCCGGCCGCCAGAGACGGCCCGGCCCGGTCCAAAAGGGTGGCAGCGTCGGGGATGTCGCCCAGGTAGGCGGCCACGGTGGCTGCCGACGCCGAGATGCTCCCTCTGGTCGACGGACCTGCTTGCCCGCCCGCGCCGCCGCCGACGGGGCCCTGGGCGGGGCGATCCGCCTCTGACGCCCGAGGGCCCGTGTGCGCCTGGTTGGCGGGATACCCGCCGTGACCCAGCAGGGCAACGGCGCCGGCGATCAGGACGAACAGAGCCGCGGTCGACACCGGCACCGGCCACCGCACCGGCCGCCTGCGGTGCGGCGGCGCCAGGCGCCCCCGGTCGACGCCCATGGCCGCGACCAGGTGCCGGTGCCGCTCCGGCGGTGGTGGCGTCGCCTCGTCGACGGGCTCGGCCACGGCCGTCCTGACGACCTGTAATGCGTCCACCGTGGCCTGGCACGACGGGCAGGCGGCGACATGAGCGCCACACTCGGGCGCCTCCCCGTCGATGAAGGCGCTGAGCGCCTCGAAGTCGGCGTGGTCGTTCATGTCCTGTTCCTGGTCATGTGGTGGTTGGACGCTCGGCGGCGGGGCCCAGGTTCCGGCCGGGGGCGAGAAGGGGGATCAGGGCGCCCCGTCCCCGGGCGATGCGGGAGCGGACCGTGCCCGCCGGGATCCCCAGGATGTCGGCGATCTCCTGATAGGACAGCGCGCAGACGTCGCGCAGGACGACGACGGCCCGGTACTCGTCGGGCAGCGTCCGCAGGGCGGTGTCCAGGTCGGCTCGGGTGGTGGCCGACTCGACCTCGTCGACCGGTGACGCCGGCTCGGCCCGGCCCTCGGGCAGGCCCGGCTCCGGGCGCCTCCGCTTGCGCCGGAGCTCGTCGAGGCAGGCGTTCGTCGTCACCCGATAGGCCCAGGTGCCGAACGCGGCGCGACCGTCGAAGCCGTCCAGGCCGCGGACGATGGCCATGAGGGCATCCTGGCAGGCGTCGGCGGCGTCGGCCGGCTCCCCGGTCAGCCGCCGGCACAACGCGTACACGCGGTCGTAGTGACGGCGCAGGAGGGTGTCGAGGGCCGACGAGTCGCCACCCTGGGCGGCCCGGACCAGCGCGTCGTCGGTGTCGATGCCCAAAGGCTAGGTCGTGACCCTTCAGGCGCCCGGCGCCGCCCGTCGCAGCTTTTCGGCGCCGGTCAACCGGTGAGACTGATCGTCGCCGCCACCGTCGGGACCGCCGGCGGGGCCGTCAATGGGATCACGGGCGAGGCTGCGGGCGGGGCGGTCGGCGGTCCGCTCACCCGGAGCCCGAAGCCGTAGCTGGCGTCGCCGGCGCCGAACCGGGCGGTAGTCGCCGACGTCGACGGTCGCCACGCGCCGAAAGTTCCCGGAGCCGTCCGCTACGCCGGCGTCAGGGCCACCTCGCCGATGCTCACGACCGTGTTGCCTTCGCCGAGGTCGGTGATCCACAGCAGCACCGCTCCGCCGGTGGCCCCGCCGAGGTCGAACGTGGTGGCGCCGTCGCCGACACCCTTCTTGGCCACCACCGGCTCGCCCCATGCCTGGCGGGTGGCTTGGGGCGCCGCCGCCACCAGCACCTCGGCCGACCAGCCCCGGCTCGGCGACGTGACCTTGAGCTCCTTGAGCTTGTGGGGCCCGTCGAGTTGTAGCACCACGCCGACGCCCGGCTTCAAGCCGCCGAGGCGGTTGTTGCTGTACGTCTCGGTGCTCCAGAGGGTGGCCGGATCGTTGTCGATCAGGTTGGGCAGCTCGTCGTCGTGCTCGACGCCGCTCCCGGGCGGGGGGTCGAAGGCCACGGGGGTCGGGCGGGGGATGGCCGGGTTCTTGGCCGCCGGGCGGGCCGACGTGGTGCCGCCGTCGAGGAGCCGGTGACCGGCGTCGGAGCGGGCGAAAAGGATGCCGACGATGCCAAGGGTGACGGCCACGGCGATGATGGCCACGGCGGGCACCAGCCACCTCCGCTCGCTCTGTGCGAAGCTGGGAGGGATACCCCTGGGCGGGGTGTCGGCCGGCAACTGGGGTACGTAGGCGGGGGCGACGACGTTGGTGGCCTCGGAGGCGCCCAGGTCGACCGACAGGAGCGCGGTCTGAAGTTCGGCGGCCGACTGGTAGCGCGAAGCCGGCGCCTTGGCCATGGCCCGGAGGATGACGTCCTCGAGAGGTCGGGGAATCCCGCCGTGGACCTGCCGGGGCGCCAGCGGGGTGGTCGTCACGTGCTTGAGGGCGACGGCCATCTCGGTCTCCCCGGTGAAGGGCGGTCGCCCGCAGAGCATCTCGTAGAGGACCACGCCGAGGGCGTAGACATCGGTCCGGCCGTCCACGGGTCGGCCCTCGACCTGTTCGGGCGACAGGTACTGCGCCGTGCCCACGATCGATCCCGTGCCGGTGAGAGCGTCGGCCGGGTCGGGACGGCTGGGCTCGGACTCCTCGACCGCCTTGGCGATGCCGAAGTCGGCCACCTTCACCCGACCGTCAGGCACCCGACCGTCAGTACACAGCAGGATATTGGCCGGCTTGACGTCGCGGTGCACCACGCCGGCCTTGTGGGCGTAGTGGAGGGCGTCGGCCACCTGGGCGCCGATGTGGACGGCCCGGCCCGGGGCCATGGGGCCGGTCTCGTTCAGGGCCTGGCGCAGCGTCGTGCCGTTGACCAGCTCCATCACGATGTAGGTGATGGCGCCGTCGACTCCGGTGTCGAAGGTGGCCACCACGCTGGGATGGGCCAGGCGGGCGGCGGCGATGGCCTCGCGGCGGAACCGCTCCCGGAATGACTCGTCCTTCGCCAGATGGACGTGGAGGATCTTGACCGCCACCGGCCGGCCCAGGATGTCGTCGACGGCGTCCCACACCTCGGCCATGCCGCCGGTGGCGATGAGGTGCTTCAGCCGATAGCGACCACCGAGCACCCGCTCCGTGCCCTCGCCGTCAGGACCGCCCAGGGGGGCCGCGTTCCCGAGAGGCAGGCGGTCCGACACCTACGTCACGGTACTGGTCCTTGCGGGGATCTGGAATGCCACCCCGATGGTCCTCGGGCCGGTGTGGGCACCTACCACGGCGCCGAGTTGGCCGACGACGACGCGCTCCCGGGGGAAGTGGGGCGCCAGCAACCTCAGCAGGGCGTCGACGTCGGGCGCATCGCCGTGCGGGACGGCCAGGTTCTCGGCGCCCGGGTGGGCCGCCACCTGGTCGGCGAGCCATTGGAGCGACCGGGAGCGGGTGCGCTGCTTCGGGCCGGGCTCCACCTTCCCGTCCACCACCTCGATCACCGGCTTGATGGACAGGATGGAGCCCAGCAGGGCCTGGGCCGCCCCGATGCGGCCGCCCTTCTTCAGGCTCTCGAGGGTGTCGAGGCTGGCGAAGACCTTGGTCCGACGGGCCATGTCCTCGGCCAGGGCGACGATCTCATCGAGCGTCGCCCCGTCACCGCCCCGTCGGGCCGACTCGACCACGATCATCCCCAGTCCCAGGGACACTGACAGGGAGTCCACCACCTTCACCGGGATGTCGTCGGCCACGGCCCGGGCCGCAGCCTGAGCCGCCTCGCCGGTGGCCGACAGCTTCGTCGACAGGCTGATGCACGCCACACCGTCGGCTCCCGCCGCCGCCGCCCTTCGGAACACCTCCTCGAAGGCGCCCGGCGACGGCGCCGACGTCTCCGGCAGCACCGCGGAGGTGGCGCACCGGGCCCAGAACTGGCTCGGCGTCAGATCCCGGCGGTCGACCAGCTCCTCGCTGCCGAAGCGGATAGTGAGGGGGACGACGTCGACGCCCAGCTCGGCGACGAGGTCGTCGGGCAGGTCACAGCTGCTGTCGGTGACGATCTTGACAGTCATGATCCCGGTACAAGCCCTCTCGCTCGGCGACCCTTCATGGCGTTGCGCCCCCACCAGATGGCGAGGAAGGATGCGGCGCCCATCGCCAGCACCAGGCCGGCGCCCGAGGCTGCGGTCGACCGTACCGTGATCCGCGCCCGGCCGACTTCGAGGTTGCCGTCGGGGGACTCGAGGGTGATGCGGATGGGAAATGCGCCCGAGGTCCGGGCCACGACAGGGAACCGTTCAGTGGTGTTGAGGCGGGTGAGCTCGAGGTCCTGGGTGGTGCCGTTGGGGAAGTCGAGCTTGTCGCTCTGGACCTTCACCACTACCTTCACCGGCTTGCCGGTGCGATTCTGGAAGGTGACGGGGATCTCCCCCTGGCGGGCGGTAAGGGTGATCGACCGCCCTTGCGGCATCTGTATGGCGCCGAGCTGGTCGTCGATCAGGCGCTGGGCGCCGTCGAGATAGGCATCGCGCTGGCGGAGCGTCATCAGGTCCGAGCTCTGGGCGACGAGCAGCCGCTCGTCGACCACCACCGAGGTGGTGTTGCCCGAACCGAGGACCGACCCCAGCGAATCGAGCTTGCGCCGCTTGGCCAGCAGGGTGGTGGCCACGTCCGCAATCCCGCCCGGTGGCGGCGGCGCCGGCTTGCGGACCATGGCCGAGCCGCTGTCGTCACGGGCGGTGGGCACGGTGGCGAAGAGTGTGTCAAGGGAGGTGGCCTCGATGATCGGCGACCGGCTGAGACCGGATGCGAGGACGTCGAGGAACTGGGGGCTGGGCGTCCAGTCGCTCGGCGGGACGGCCACGATGCCACGCCGCTCGGCGTCGCCCGGCCGGTCGAGGTAGACCACCATGAGGTCGGCGAGCATCTGGTATGCCTGCAAGGGCTGGTTGCCGCGCCTGTCGAAATGGGCGGCCAGCCCGGCGTCGGCCGCCGCGGCCTGCACACGGGTCTGCCGGCCGGTGAGCACGAAGGGCCGGGTGATGGTCAGGCGCTGGTCGGCGACAGGCAGGAGTGTCGCCTCCGGGGCAACCACCCGGTCGAACCCGCGCCCGGCCAGGGCCTCGAGCGAGGCGATGTCAAGGGCATCGGTTGCGAGCCACGTCCGGGTGTCGGTGCGGGTGCCCACCAGATCCCCGAGGGCGCTGACGCCACGGGTCACCTGGCCGGCCACCTCGCCGTCCAGGCCGGCCTCGGCCAGGGCGGCCAGGTTGACCGGCACGTAGGGCCCGGTCAGGACGGGTCGCTCGGCGGCTGCGGCCTTCACCGATGCCAGCACCGCCTTGGCTCTGGGGTCGGTGCTGGCGGCGAGGGCGGCCATGGTCTCCGGCGTCGGCGCCACGCTGAATGGCGTCGCCCGGACGGCGTCCACGCTCTGGGACATGGCGGTCAAGACGTCGCCCTCGGGCAGGGAGCGGCTGCCGTCGGGCTGCAGGGCGGGGGGGGCGTGGACGGGAAGGACCAGGGCCAGGGCCAGCTTGGGCGTCGAGTGGACCTCGGGCGTGTGGAGAAGGTGGGTCACGAAACGGCCGACGACGGTGCCGGCCAAAGTGTCGCGGAGCTCGATCCGGACGGGGTAGACGCCGTCCCGGGGCGGGAGCAACACGCGTGACGGGTCTCGGGGCAGTAGTGGATCGCGGATCGGGACGGTCACGACGACGTCACCGTTGGGCTCGGGCCGCAGACTGGTCAGGGGGACGGGCTGCAGTGCCACCAGAGCCGAGTCGGCCATGTGGTCGGCCAGCGTCTCGCCGAACTCCGAGCGGGTGGCCACCGCAGGGAACAGTGTGATGGCGAACTCCAGGTTGGACGCGCCCGTCGGTCGGTCGACCCTGACCTGCACCCGGAAGTCGCCCCCTGCCGGCACCCAAGGGCTCTGGGTGACGAAGGTCAGCTTGCCCTTCCCCGGTGCGCTCTGGGCACCGGCAGGGGGGAGGACGCCCACCATGGTCGAGGCCAGCAGGAACAGAAGGGCGCCGGCCAGGCGCGCTCTCACCGCAGCCGCCGGTGGAGCACGGCGAGCTGCACCCGCTCCCGCCGGAACCCGAGGGAGAGGTACAGGTTCAGGGCGGCGTCGTTGCCGAGTTGGGTGTTCACGACGGCGCCCGCCGCGCCCTTGCGCTGGAGCCAGCGCAGCCCGTCCAGGCAGAGAGCCCGGCCCAGCCCGGCTCGTCGGTGCGCGGGATCGACGGCCAAGCGCTGCAGGTAGCCCTGATCCGCGCTGCACCCGGTGATGGCGTAGGCGCCAGGGCCCTGGGCATCGCCGTGGCTGGCGACGCGAACCCGCGTGACCGGCGTGGCATCGATGGCCTCGCGCAGGCCACCGCGGTCGAGGCGCCAGAACGAGGAGAAGGCGGCCGCGTCGACGTCGAGCACCCTGGGCCAGTCGGCGCCGTGGATCCTGCGCAACAGCCGCCGCATCTCCTTTGCCGGCCTGGCCACCTCGACCAGGTCATGGCTGAGCAGGTGCAGGCGTTCGTACTCCTCGAACCCGAGGGCCAGGAAGGCCGTCTGCTCGGGAGGGGCGAGGGCGCTGGTGACCACCTCGGTGAAGCCGCGGGCGGTGAGGGCATCGACGCAGCGGTGGAGGAACTCGACCGACGGCGGGCCGGCCGGCGACAGCGGCGCCAGGTACCCCACGGTGCCGTCTCCCCGCCACGGGCCGGTCCGGGCCCGTTCCCAACCCCATTGCAGAACCTCGGCGGCGACAGTCGTCATCTGTGCCCCAGGATACCGACGACGCCGCGACCGGTGACGTCCGGTGTCGTAATTCGCACTGTGCGTCATCGGTTCGGCGCGTGGACAACTCGCCAAGCGTTGGGACGGCCTCCGTTAGCCTCGCGAGGTGGTTCCCGAACGCCTCCAGCCCCTTCTCGGGCAGACCGCGCCGCTGGCCCGACGCTTCGCCGAGAACGGCTGGAAGCTCTACCTCGTCGGCGGCAGCGTGCGCGACGCCATCCTCGGCTACCCGCTCGGCCCGTTGACCGACCTCGACTTCACCACCGACGCCCGTCCCGACGACATCGAGGCCGCCGTCGACGGGTGGGCCGATGCGACCTGGGACCAGGGCCGGCGTTTCGGGACCATCGGCGCCAAGAAGGGCGACCGCACCTACGAGATCACCACTCACCGGGCCGAGGCCTACACCTCCGACTCCCGCAAGCCCGAGGTTGTCTTTTCCGACGCCGTCGAGGCCGACCTGTCCCGGCGCGACTTCACCGTCAACGCCATGGCGCTGCGGCTGCTGCCCTCTCCCGGCCGCTCCGGCCAGGCCGACGCCGAGCTGGTCGACCCGTTCGACGGCGCCGCCGATCTGGCCGCCTACCGGCTGCGCACGCCCCTCTCACCGGAGGAGTCGTTCTCCGACGATCCGCTGCGCATGCTGCGGGCCGCCCGTTTCATCACCGGTTACGGTCTGCTCCCCGATCCCGAGCTCGTGGCTGCGGTCAAGGCGCTGCGGGGCCGGTTGGAGATCGTCTCCGCCGAGCGAATCCGCGCCGAGCTCGACAAGCTGCTCGTCACCGAGGAGCCGGGCGAAGGGCTGTGGTTCCTGGTCAACACCGGCCTGGCCGAGGAGTTCCTGCCCGAACTGCCGGCCCTGGCGCTCCAGCAGGATCCCGTCCACCGCCACAAGGACGTGCTGGCCCACACCATCGCGGTGGTGGAAAAGACCCAGCCCGACAAGATTCTCCGCCTCGCCGCCCTGTTGCACGACATCGGCAAGCCCAAGACCCGCTCCTTCGGCACGGGCGGTGTGTCCTTCCATCACCACGAAGTGGTGGGCGCCCGTATGGCCGAGGAGCGCATGCGGGTTCTGCGCTACCCCGAGGCCGAGATCGCCGACGTCCGGCGCCTGGTGGAGCTCCACCTACGCTTCCACGGCTACGGCGACGACCTCTGGACCGACTCCGCCGTGCGCCGCTACGCCACCGACGCCGGCCCCCTACTCGACAAGCTGAACGAGCTCACTCGTTGCGACTGCACCACGCGCAATCTGCGCAAGGCCACCGAGCTGTCCCGACGGATGGACCTGCTGGAGGAGCGGATCGGCCAGCTGCGTGAACAGGAGGAGCTCGACCGGGTCCGTCCCGACCTCGACGGCAACCAGATCATGGAGCACCTCTGCATCGGCCCCGGCCGGGACGTCGGCCAGGCGTGGAAGTTCCTCTACGAGCTGCGCCTCGAGGAGGGCCCGCTCGGCGAGGCTGAGGCCCGTCGCCGCCTCGACACGTGGTGGGCCGCCCGTCACCCCTCCTGACTGCGCCAGCTCCCCGACACGCCAGGGCTATTTCCTGTCGATCGACATAGAGTCCGGGTCGCTTGCGAACTCCGTGCAGAACTTCGTATCACGCACCATGCCGGCGGGCTCTGGATGGTAACGACGCACCCTGATGGAGGACCTGTGAAGGATCCGATCGACGACCGCAAACGCCTCCGGCTCCGCCCGGCGGTGAAGGCCCATCAAGCGAGCGACGACCAAGTCGACCGGCCGGCGGGAGGTGTCAGCCGTCGCCGCATGCTGGGCGGCATGGCCGCGGGCGCGGGGGCGGTCGCCCTAGGCCCGACCGGCGTCCTCGGCCGCCCTGCCGCGGCCGTCGCCGAGGAGGCGCGGCCGGGCGGCCTCTGCACGGCGGCAGGCTCCCAGAACTTCGGGCGCATGTTCCCTGGTCTTCCCTCCTTCGCCAAACCCTCGGCGCAGCTGTACGCCGCGCTGCTCGACATCGGCAAGGCGGGCGGCATCCTCGACGCCAAGGACGAGCTGGGCGCCGGGCCGAAGAACCTGATCATCGACCCGGCTCTCAGCCTCATCAATCGCGACAACCCGACGCACACGGCGGGGGTGACGTTCATGGGCCAGTTCATGGACCACGACGTCACCTTCGATGCCTCGTCCGCGCTCTACGACGGCAAGGCGTCGTTCGCGGCGACCGAACCGGAGGCTGCCCGCAACTTCCGTACACCGGCCTTCAACCTCGACACCGTCTACGGGGATGGCTTCGTCGCCGGCCAGCTGCTGTACGACCCGGCCAACCGGGCCAAGTTGCGTATCGGCACGGGCGGTCGGTTCGAGGACATGCCTCGCGACGAGAACGGCACCGCCATCATCGGTGATCCCCGCAACGACGAGAACCTCGTGGTCTCCGGCCTCCACCAGGCGTTCATCCTCTTCCACAACAACGCCGTCGATGGCCTGCGCCAGGCCGGGGTGACCGAGACCGGGGAGGCGTTCGCCCGGGCCCGTCAGCTCACCACCTGGCACTACCACTGGATGATCCTCCACCAGTTCCTGCCGCTGTTCGTGGGCCAGGGGACCGTCAACGACGTGCTGCGCCAGGGCCCCCGGTTCTACCGACCGAGGGCGGGGGCGTTCATGCCTGTCGAGTTCCAGGGGGCGGCCTACCGTTTCGGTCACTCGATGGTCAGGCCATCGTACCGGGCCAACCTGGCTGGTGATACCGCGCCCGGCAACGTCGGCGGACCATTCTTCGGCTTCGTCTTCGATCCCTCGAACGAGGGCTCCGCCGACCCCGCCGACCTCCGGGGCGGTTTTCGCTCGCCCCGGCGCTTCATCGGTTGGCAGACCTTCTTCGACTTCGGCGATGGGCAGGCCAAATTCACCAAGAGGATCGACACCAAGATTTCCACGCCGTTGATGAACCTCCCCTTGGGGGTCATCGCCAGCCACGACGGGCCCACGTCGCTGCCCCAGCGGAACCTCCTCCGCCAGGTGACCTGGAGCCTTCCATCGGGGCAGCTCCTGGCGCAGCGGATGGGGATGGCGCCGCTCAGCCCCGGCGACCTGCGGGAACTGGCCGGCTATGGGCTCGGCCTCGAACGGTCGACACCGCTGTGGTACTACGGCCTCAAGGAGGCGGAAGTGACCCAGGACGGCCTCCGACTGGGACCAGTGGCCGGCCGGATCGTGGCCGAGGTCATCATCGGTCTGCTGCAGCTCGATCCCGAGTCGTACCTTCGGGCCCAGCCGTCCTGGCAGCCGACCCTGTCTTCCCACCTGGGCCGGGGTCAATTCGACATGGTCGACTTCCTGACGTTGGCAGGCGTGGCCCCCGACCAGCGCGGCCAGTGAGCCGGGGCCAGTGAGCCGGGGCCGGTGAGATCGGCCTACACGCCGGCCACGGGGGCGGGCGGCGCCTTGGTGCGACGGGCATAACTCGGGCGGTCGCGGTCGTCGGGGACGGGCGGCTCGCCACCGACCAGGCGGGCCTCGGCCCACTGGCGCAGCAGGTCGCCTTCCGGGCGCCAATCGACCACATTGGCCAGGTCGCCTTGGCCGCCGAGGGCGTCACCGGTAGCCATGCGGGCCAGTCCTCGGGCATAGCGGATCCGGGGGTCGTCGACCACCGGTGAGCCCAGGTGGGCGAACGCGTCGAGCGCCTGGGCCGGCCGTTGCATGGCGGCCAGGGCCAGGCCCACGTTGGCCCAGAGGCGCTGGCCCACTTCTGAAGCGTCGTGGTCGTCGAGCGCGTCCAGACCCTCGCGAGCGGCGATGTAGGCCTGGTTCCACCGGTCCTCGAACAGCGCGACGCGGGCCCGCACCAGGTGCAGCCGGGCCGCGCCCGGGCCGACCAGCCGGGGTGCCGACTCCAGTGTGGCCCGGGCCAGGGCCATGTCTGCATTGCGGGCATAGAGCATCGCCAGCTCGATGACCGGCTCGGGATCCTGGGGAGCCAGGCGCAGGGCGGCCTCCAGGGCGGCAACCTCACCGTCGAGGGCGTGGTCGACGTTGAACAGCGTGCGTCGGAGATGTCCGCGCCACCACCGCACGGTGGCAACCAGGGCGGCGGCATGGACGGCGACGGTCAACGCGCACAGGAAGGGCGTGGCCGAGAAGTCGTAGATGACCGTCCAGTCGCCGGTGCTGGACGAGAGGGAGAGCAGCGGGTACATCAGCAGGTGGAACCCCATCTCGAGCAGGCCACCCATGATGAGCACGTGGCGGAGCGGCCTTCGCGGACGGGTGCTGCGGGCGCCCACGACCGCCATGGCCAGACCGAGCAGGCCCCCGGCCAGATTGCCGGCCAGGGCCACGAACCAGTCAGCGCTCGGTGAGAGGCCTCCAGCCACGGTGACGGAGCCCTCGATGAGGCCGTAGTGGAAGCCGAGCACACGACCGCCGACGGCCCACGCCCCGACGATGTGGCCGAGCTCGTGGATCAGCACGATCACCGGTGGGACCACGAACACCGCCGCCTGGGTGGCCAGGCGGCGGTCGTCGGCGGTGAAGTCGCGGTCCCAGAAGGAGCGTCGGCGGCGCGCCAGCATGACGAGCGTGCCCAACAGGGCCAGCCCGAAGATCAGGTCGACGCCGCGGGCGTCCTCACCGAAGGGCACGGGCGTCATCGTACGGCGGTACAGTCCCGATCATGTGCGAGGGGTAAGGGGGCCGGCGCATGGCGAGTCGATACGACCTGGTCATCGTGGGAATGGGCTCCGGTGGAATGGTGGGCGCCGAGTTCGCCGCCACCATCGGCCTGCGGGTGGCGGTCGTCGAGCGGGCGAGGGTGGGGGGCGACTGCCTGTGGACCGGTTGCGTCCCGTCCAAGACCCTGCTGGCCTCGGCGAAGGCGGCCCACACCATGCGGACCGCACCCCGGTACGGCCTGCCGGCGGTGGACTTCGAGATCGACACGTCTCTGGTGTGGGCGCGCATCCGCGCCGTCCAGGCCGAGGTGGCCACCACCGACGACAGCCCCGACCGCTACGCAGCCATGGGCATAGAGATCATTCCCGGTCAGGCCCGGATCGTCGGGCCCAACACCGTCGAGATCCTGGGGGAGGAGCGGCAGCTGGAGACGCGAGTCATCCTCATCTGCACCGGCAGCCACCCGGTGGTCCCGGAAATCGAGGGGTTGAAGGAGGCGGGCTTCCTCACCAGCGAGAACGTCTTCGATATCGACCGGGCACCGAGGAGCGTGATCATGATCGGCGGGGGGCCGATCGCCATCGAGATGGCCCAGGCCTTCTCACGGCTGGGGATCGTCATCACGGTGTTGCAGAAAGACGCCGGCATCCTGCCGCGTGACGAGGCCGATCTGGTCGCCGTGCTCACCCGCACGCTGCGCGACGAGGGTGTCGACCTGCGGCTGAACGTGGAGACCGAGCGGATCGCAGTGGCCGATGGCCGCAAGATCGTCTTCGGAGCCGAGGCGGGGGAGCCGGCCCGGTGGGAGGCGGAGGAGCTCCTCGTGGCGGTGGGGCGCCGGCCCAACGTCGAGGGCCTGGGCCTCGAGGAGGTCGGCGTGAAGGTCGGCCGGCGGGGTATCGAGGTCGACGAGAGGATGCGCACCAGCGTGCCGTCGATCTACGCCGCCGGCGACGTGGCTGGTCGCTTTCTCTTCACCCATTCCGCGGCCTACGAGGCGGTGCGGGCCGTGCGCGATGCCTTCTACCCGGGGAAGGGAAAGGTCACCGACTTCGTGCCGTGGTGCACCTTCACCGACCCGGAGCTGGCCCACGCCGGGCTCACGGTGGCCGAGGCGGAGACGAGGCACGGCGACGACGTCGAGGTGTGGCGGATGGAGCTGGCCCACTCGGACCGGGCCCGGGCCGAGAGCGCGTCGGAGGGCGCCATCGTGGTGGTGACGGCCAAGGGCAGGGTGGTCGGCGCCCACATCCTCGCCCCCTCGGCGGGGGAGATGATCCACGAGCTGGCCGTGGCCATCCACGAGGGTATGAAGCTGGCCGAGCTCGCCGGCCTCATCCACGTCTACCCGACGCTGTCGACCGGCATCGGCCAGTTGGCGGGAGAGGCCGCCTTCGAGGGCGCCAAGCGCCTGCGCTGGCTGGTCCGCAAGGAGAAGTAGCACCCGTCCTGGTGGTTCCAGGCGAGCGTGATCGCTGTTGCCAGCCGGCACCGTCAGTCGCCCTTCTTGGCCTTGCCCTTCCCGTCGGGGCTGCCCGGGGTGGGGCTCGTCGCCGAGGCAGTGGGTGCAGGTTGCGACGGGTTGACGGCGGCGCCGGGGACGCGGCTGAGAAGGGTGACGGCGGAGATCGTCGCGGCGTCGGATAGCTGCCCGGCGAGGCGGGCGGTGCCGACGGCGACGATCGCCTCGGTGGCGGCTAGGCCGGCGCCGCCCGACGGAAGCAGGTCCGCCACCTGGCGCAGCCGCGTCGCCACCTCACCGGAGCGGACCCCGTCGGCCGACGTGAGGCGCCCGGCGGCGGCCCGCAGTTCGCCGGCGAGGGGGGTGAGAGGCAGGGGGGCAGCGGTGGTCGTGACCTCCGGCGATGCCGCGGGCGTGGTGGTGCCGGCGGCCGACGGCGATGGGTCGGGCCCGGAGCGGCGGTTGAGCCCGGCGACGAGGAGGGCGACGAACGCGACGATCACCACCAAGACGAGCGGGGCCCGACCTCTCGGCCGGCGGGGCAGCATCCCCGGCGCCTCGTCCACCGGCGACCGGCCAAGGTCCGCCGCCGAGAGGACAGAGGTGGCGCCGGCCCCTCTCGGCACGTCA
This sequence comes from Acidimicrobiales bacterium, assembly GCA_038231955.1. Taxonomy (GTDB): domain Bacteria; phylum Actinomycetota; class Acidimicrobiia; order Acidimicrobiales; family AC-14; genus CADCTB01. The sequence continues at coordinate 2,262 of JBBSIS010000016.1, read as the reverse complement.
ACCAGCGTGGGCGTGCCGGCCGCCGCAGCCGTGACGGCGGTGATGGCCGCGGAACCTGAGGCGGCCAGCGCGTCGGCCATGGCCGTGGCCGAGGGGAAGCGACGGTCGGGGTCGGTCGCCATGGCCCGGTCGACAACGGCGACGAGGGCCGGGTCGAGCCCGGGGCGCGCCTGTTGCAGCGGGGGGTAGCTGCCGGCCATCACCGCTCGGGCTGCGGCGAGGGGCGTGTCGCCGGGGAACGGCCGCTTCCCGGCCAGCGCCTCGTACAACACGATGCCCATGGCGTAGATGTCGGCGCGCGCCGTGGCCGGCGCGCCGTCGATCCGTTCGGGCGCAAGGTAGGCCGGAGTACCGAGGAGCAGGCCGGTACCCGTCAGGTCCGGCGGTCCCGCTATGCCGTCGAGACCAGCAGAACCCTCCAGGCTCTTGGCGATGCCGAAGTCGGCGATCTTGGCATGGCCGTCGGCGGTCAGAAGGATGTTGCCGGGCTTCACGTCCCGATGGACAAGCCCGAGGGCGTGGGCGGCGGCGAGCGCCCCCAGGATCTCGCCGGCGATCGGCCGCAGCCATCCGGGGTCGACGGGGCCGGCGGCGATGCGGTCGGCAAGGGTCTCGCCGGGCAGGCGCTCCATCACGATGTAGGGCTGGCCCTCGTGCTCGCCGGTGTCGAAAACGGCGACGGCGTTGGGATGGCTCAGCGACGCCGCTGTACGGGCCTCGGCTTCGAACCGGCGGCGGATGTCGTCCCGGGCCGCCATCTCCGGAAGCAGGAACTTGACGGCGACGGGGCGCCGGAGCCGCAGGTCGGTGCCGCCACGCACCTCGGCCATACCGCCCCGCCCAAGTTCGCCGGCGACCTCGTAACGCCCGGCGATCACCGTCGGCACGGTCGGCACCTGCTCGTCCGCGCTCAACACAGCCGCAAACGTACCCGTCCTTCCCGAGGGCGTACCGTCGTCGGATGCCGTCGGCGGTGATCATGGGGACGTGCGCCGAGGGCTTCGAGCCTGTTCGGGCGGCATTCGTCGCCAACTTCGTTGAGCCGGGAGAGGTCGGTGCCGCCGCCGCCGTCTGCGTCGACGGGCGCCTGGTCGTCGACCTCTGGGGCGGCCTGGCCGACCCACACACCGGCCGACTGTGGGAGGAACGGACACCGGCGCTCGTGTACTCCACCACCAAGGGCATGACGGCCGTGTGCGCCCTGCTGCTGTGGGAGCGGGATTCGCTCGACATCGACGCGCCGGTGGCCGAGGCGTGGCCGCAGTTCGCCGCGGCCGGGAAGAGCGGGGTCACCACCCGCCACCTGCTCTCCCATCAGGCCGGCCTGCCTGTCTTCGACGAGCCCATCACCTTTCAGGACTGCCACGACGCCGACCTGGTCGCCGCCCGTCTGGCCGCCCAGACGCCGAGGTGGGAGCCGGGCACCGCCCACGGCTACCACCCGCTCACCTTTGGCTGGCTGGTCGGGGAAGTGGTGCGACGGGTCGACGGGCGTAGCGTGGGGAGGATCCTGGCCGACGAGGTGGCCGGACCGTTGGGCCTCGACATGTGGCTGGGGCTACCGCCCGAACGTGAGGTCGACGTCGCCCGGCTCCTGCCCGGTCGCCTCGACCTGGCCATCGGTCGGCCCGACGACCCGGCCATGACGTTCCTGGCCGCCATCATGGACGTGGAGTCGATGACCTTCCGGGCCTTCGCCAATCCACCCGGCCAGTTCGACGTGGAGTCGTTCAATGCGCCCGAGCTGCACCAGGCCGAGTGGCCGGCGGCCAGTGGGATCACCACGGCAGCCTCTCTGGCCCGGCTGTACGGGGAGCTGGCCTGCGACCGGGTGCTCTCGACTGTGACCCTCGACGAGGCCTCGCGCCCGCAAGCCGCCGGCCCCGACCGGGTGCTGGCTGTCGACACCGCCTACGGGCTCGGTTTCTCGCTGCCCTCGAAGTCGGTGCCGCATGCCCCGGGCGCGTTCGGCCACGAGGGCGCAGGCGGGTCGGTGGGCTTCGCCGACCGGGCCCACGGCGTCGGTTTCGGCTACGTCATGAACCAGCTGACCGCATCGCTCGGCTCCGACCGGCGGGCGGCCAGGCTGGTCAAGGCGCTCTATGCCTGCTTGTGAGCGAGCTGGCAGTCTACGACCATGACCAGCCCGCAGCCTCTTGCACTGGTGACCGGCGCCACCGGCTTCATCGCCGCCCGGCTGGTGCCGGTCCTCGTCGCCGAAGGATGGCGCGTCCGGGCGACGGGACGCCGGCCCCGCCCCGG
>JBBSIS010000015.1:0-28574 GCA_038231955.1 Acidimicrobiales bacterium | reverse complement strand
TGGGACCGACGTTGATCACGTTGTGCCACACGCCAGAGGGCACGATGACGGCCCAGTCCGAGGCGACCTCGTGCTGTTCGTCGATCTGGCCCTCGGACGGCCCCAGCGTCACTCGGGCGTTTCCCGACTCGATACGTAGGAACTGGTCGAGATGGTCGTGCATCTCCACGCCGATCTCCTCACCGGGGCCGAGCCGCATCACGGTCAGCTGGACATGGCTCCCGGTGAAGAGGACGGACCGGAAATCCACGTTCTCCAGCGTTGCTCGCTCCACATCGCCAACCCATCCGAGCATGCCGATCAGGCCGAACGGGCGGTGACGTCGATCTCCACGTTCGACCGCAGCGCGTTGGAGACCGGGCACGACGCTTCGGCGGCAGCCAGGGCCTCCTGGAACAACGCGTCCTCGATCCCGGGAACCTCGGCCTCGACATCGAGGGCCATACGGGTGATCTTGCCGTCAGCGAAGGTGGAAGTGGCCGACACCGCCACGCGGGCCGGGGCGTGGCCCCGACTGCTCAGCTCGTTGGAGAACGCCATGCAGAAGCACGATGCATGGGCGGCGGCGATGAGCTCCTCCGGGCTGGTCTTGCCCCCGGGGTTCTCGGTACGCGACACCCACGTCACGTCGGCGCCCGTGAAGAGGGAACTGCTGTCGGCCGTGACCGTGCCGCCTCCCTTGAACAGGTCGCCCTGCCAGGTTGCGCTCGCCTTGCGTTCCGTCATCGTTTCGATCTCCTGACAGGATGGGTTCCGGGCATCACCTTACGGGCCGGCTGCTGCCGGCGCCCCGGCGCTGCATGAGGTAGACGATCAGGGCCGCACCCAGGATCTCGAGGATGATGACGATGATCCCCGAGGCGCGGAGCAGGCCGGCCACCAGACCACCCAGGAAGGCGCCGCCGATCCCCACCAGGATCGTCATGCCGATGCTCATGGGGTTGGGGCCGGGGATGGCCAGGCGACCGAGGGCGCCGAAGATGGCGCCGGTGATCACGATGCTGATGATGATGAGAATCAGGTTCATGCCGTGCAGTCTGCCCCCGGATCGGTGGCCCGTAACTGTCCTACGGACGCGGATTGCCGGAGTCGGCCATGGCCCGCTTGAGCACGTCCTCGACCATGGGCACCATCTCCTGCGGGGGGTTGTTCGAGAGGAACAGCCGGAACTCGGTGACGGCCGAATCGGGGTCGTTCCGGTCCTGGTAGAGAACGATCCCCCGGAAGAAGTGGGCGTCGGGGTACCTGGGGTCGAGCGACACGGCCTGGTCGAGGGCGGTGAGGGCCAGATCAGGCAGGCCGGCCCGCTTCAGCAGCCAGCCGCGATAGGCCAGAGCCTGCACGTTCCTGGGGTCGGTCCGGAGCAGATCGTCGTAGATCTTGAGGGCGTCGGCTGCCTTCCCGTTCGACTCCAGCTGAAGGGCCTGGGACATGCGGCCCTCGGGGCTGTCCGGAAGGGAGCCGGTGACGGGCGCGCCGGCCTTCCGCTGCCCGGAGAACGCGGTGACCGCTCCGCCGGTGAGGGCGACGATGGCCAGGACGACGCCGAGCGTGATCACCAGCGAGCGCCGGCCACTGCCCTTCCGCCCCGGCGCGGGCGCCGGCCCGGGCCGACCGGCTCGACGAGCCGAGCCGGACCGGCGCTGCTCCATGGCTCGCAACACGGCGGCGGCGCGGGCGGTGTAGTCGTCCTTCAGCGCCCGGTAATCGTCCTTGGAGAGCTCGCCGGCCTCGTACTCGCGCTCGAGATCCCGCAGCGACTCGAATAGGAAGTCCCGTTGTTCGTGCAGCTCCCCGCTCTTCACCGCGGGCCCGTTATGTCCCCGGCGAGGGCGTCCTCGACCAGGGCCCGGTCGACGTCGCTCACCCGCCGCCCCGGGCGCACCCGCGAGCGACGAAGGGCCAGAAACACTCCGGCGACGGCCGCGGCGACGCCGAGAAGGGGAAGGGCCCAGACCAGCAGCCCGACCCCCTTGGCCTCGGGCTGCAGCAGGATGTCCTCGCCGTAGCGGCTGACCAGGTAGTTCTTTACCTGACCGTCGGTCTCACCGGCCTGCACCCGCCGGCGGACCTCGTCACGAACCGACTCAGAAGACGGGGCGTCGGACTGCTCGGCCGACAATGCTCGGCACGTGGGGCAGCGGATCACCGAGGTGATGCGCCGAACCCGCTGGTCCTCGGTGAGCGGCCCCGACCGGCCCTGGCCGCCGATGGCCAGGGCGAGGACGAGCACCATCCCCAGGAGAGCCCACGCCACCCGGCGGCTGACCTTGTCGCTGGTCTGCAGCCCGGTCATGAGGAGACACTCGCCGGTTCGGGGACGGCCTCCTTCTCACCGGCGACGGGTTCGTCGTCGTCGGTCCTGCGCCGCCGGCGACCGGGCCAGGCGGCGAGGAAGGTCCCGAATCCCATGATGGCGCCCCCCGTCCACAGCCAGGCGATCAGGGGCTGGACGTTCATGCCGATGACCGCCACTCCCTCGGCGTCGGGCGGCACCACCAGCGTCAGGTACACGTCGGCGAAGGCTCCGGTCCTCACCGACGGCGACCCGATGGCCTGCGAGCCGAACGGGAACTGCTGGAGGGCGGGGCCGTAGACCTTGCCGCCGTCGACCCGGACGCGGGCCTGGATCGTCTTCTTGTTCGGGTGCACGACGGTGGTGGTGCTCAGGTACGTGATGGTGTGACCGGCGAGCGAGGCCGACTGCCCGGCGCCGAGGCGGAACTGGGCCCGATGGCTGTACGAGGAGCTGGCGGCGAAGGCCACCGCGATCACCACCACCCCGATGTGGACCACCATCCCGCCGTTCGACCGGCCGAAGAGGCCCTTCCACACCGGCTGTCCGCCTCGCCGGGCGGCGCGCACCGAGAGGCCGAGCTGGCGCAGGGCGGCGGCGGCCGCGAACGCGCCCAGCCCGAAGGCCAGCAGCGGGCCGAGGCCCCGGAGCCCGGCCACCACGCACGCCACCACCGTCAACGTTCCGGCCCATGCGGGCCACAACAGGCGGTGGTGCAGGGTCTCCGTCGCCGCCTTCCGCCACGGCAGGGCGGGAGCGACGGCCATCAGGAACAACAGGGTGAAGCCGATGGGCGCCGTCATGCGGTTGAAGTAGGGAGCGCCCACCGACAGCTGGTCGCCGTTGATGGCTTCGGCGAGGAGCGGGAAGACAGTGCCGAGCAGGACCACGAAGGCGAAGGCGGCAAAGGCCACGTTGTTGGCCAGAAAGGCGCCCTCCCGGGAGACCGGTGCGTCGATGGAGCCAGGCGAGCGCAGCGTGTCGCCTCGCCAGCCGATGAGGGCGATCGACACCGCCACCACCAGGGCGAAGAAACCGAGAATGGCCGGCCCCACGGCCGACTCGGTGAAGGCGTGGACGGAGTTCAGCACCCCTGAACGGGTGAGGAAGGTGCCCAGGATGGTCAGGGAGAACGTGGCCACCAACAGCGACAGGTTCCAGACCCGGAGCATGGCCCGCCGCTCCTGGACCATCACCGAATGCACGTAGGCGGTGGCCGTCAGCCAAGGCAGGAAGGAGGCGTTCTCGACCGGATCCCAGGCCCAGTAGCCGCCCCAGCCCAGGACCTCGTAGGACCACCAGGCGCCCAGCACGATCCCGACGGTGAGGAAACCCCACGCGAACAGGGTCCAGCGCCGGGTCTCGACCAGCCACCCCTCGCCGAGGCGGCCGGTGATGAGGGCGGCCAGGGCGAAGGCGAAGGGGATGGTGAAGCCGACGTAGCCCAGGTACAGCATCGGCGGGTGGAACGCCACCAGGGGGTGGTTCTGCAGCAGGGGGTTGGGCCCCGGCCCGTCGAGGGGGATGGCCCCGCTGACCAGGCGGAAGGGGTTGGCCGGGCCGGTCATGAGGGCGAAGAAGAAGGTCGACACCGACAGGGCGACGATGGTGGCCCACGCCACAACGGGGTCGGTGGCTCGCGTGCGGAAACGCCGGGCCATGACTGCCAGGTAGCCGGAGAGGACCAGGGCCCAGAGCAAAATCGAGCCCTCGAGGGCCGACCACATGGTGGTGACCGTGTAGAGCACCGGCGTGCTGCGGCTGCCGTTCTCGGCCACGTACTTCAGGGAGAAATCGTGGGTGTGGAGCGCCAGCTGCATGGCCGCCGTGGCCAGCACGGCGCCGCCCAAGACCAGCCAGATGTAGCGCTGGCCGGCTCGGAGCATCGCCGGGTTGTCCCGCCGCAGGCCCAGGGCGATGGTGGCGATGCCCAGGACCGAGGCGACGAGGCCGAGGGTGACGGCCGCGGTACCGAGGACTGCGCTCATGGGGTGGTCGACTGCACCCGGTCGGGGTTCTGCGCCACATAGGTCTCTGAGTGCTTCACCAGGATGCGGTCGCTGGAGAACGTGTCGCCTTGGAACCGGCCCTCGAGGACCACCGGGATACCGGGCCGGAACAGCTCGGGCGGATCCCCCTTGTGCCGGACAGGAACCTCCACGCTCTTGGACGTCAGCATGAACGACACGTCGTCGCCAACTTGCTGCACGCTGCCGCCGACCACGTCGCCCTCGATGCGGAACCGCCGCTCACCGAGCTGGCCCTTCTGGGCGACGGCCTCGTCGGCCGTGCGGAAGTACAGGGTCGCGTTCCCGAGGCCCTGGAACACCAGGAATCCCAGCGCGGCCAGCACGACGGCGGCGGCCAACCACAGTCGCCGGCGGGTGTCGATCACTTCTCGTCCGGGGACAGCAGGCGGCTGAGGGCCCGCCGGCGTCGGATCACCCAGGTGGCGTAGACGCCGAGGATCCCGGCCGTCGCCGCGTAGCCGGCGAAGATGTAGCCGGCGTCGGTCACCGTGCCACCTCGGCCGAAGGCGTCCGGGCGCCGAGAGCATCCGCTGCGCTCCGGTCGTCGGTGGTGGCCTCGGCGCGACGTTCCTCTATGGCGAGGTCGATCTGACGGTCGGCGATGCGGTCCTCGACCCATGCCAGGCGGAAGCGGTGGATCAGGAGCCAGGCGTAGAGCAGGGTGAAAGCCACCACGCCGAGCAGCAGCGTCCACGCCATGGCGCCGGTGATCTGCGGGTCGAGGAGGCGGCGCTCGTCAAGGATCGAGGCGTCCTGGTGCAACGTCCGCCACCACGTCACCGACAGGTGGACGATGGGCACGTCGAGGAAGGCGGCGATGGCCACGATGGCGGCCCGGCGGGACTGCGCCTCGGGCGAAGCCGGCACCTTCCGGACGGCCAGGTAGCCGAGGTAGAGGACGAAGAGCACCGCGGTGGTGGTCAAGCGGGCGTCCCACGTCCACCAGACGCCCCAGGTGATCCGGCCCCAGATCGAGCCGATGAGCAGTGTCAGACCGAGGAAGACCACGCCGATCTCCGCCGACGCGCCGGCGGTGAGATCCCAGAATCGCGACCGGGTACGCTTCCACAGATAGAGGGCGCTGGCCAGCGTGGTCACACCGAACGACACGTACATGGCCAACCATGCGGTGGGGACGTGCAGGTACAGGAGGCGCACCGAGTCGCCCATGTTGACGTCGGCCGGCGAGATCACCAGGGCCATGACCGCGGTGAGGGCGAGGGTCGAAGCCGTCGCCCATCCGAGCACCTTGGTCGCCCGGCTGCTCATCCGGCGGGCGTCACGGTCCTCCCCAGTACGTCGGTTGTCGTCGAGCTTCGTCGAACTCACGATTCCTCCAGAAGGGGGCCGAAGGCCACGACCCCGAACGTCACATAGATGGTGGCGAACACCGCGAGCAATCGGACCCACGGCCAGCCCTCCGAAGGCGTGCCGGCCAGAGCAGCGTCGCAGGCCCGGGCGGCAGCCAGCAGCACGGGTGCCAGAACGGGCAGGACCAGCAGCGGCAGCAGCGTGTCCCGCACCCGCAGCCCGGCGGCGATGATGCCGTAGACGGTGCCGGCGGCGGCCAGGCCCACCGTGGTGGCCGCGCAGGTCAGCAGGAGCATGACCGCCCCGTGTAAGCGCAGGTTGTAGAGGACGACCACCCCGAACGCCAGGACGACCTCCAGGACGGCCAGCTGCACAGCGATGGCGCCGGCCTTGCCCAGGAAGATCCCGGCGCCGTCCAGGCCGGAGAGGCGCAGGGCGTCGCGGGCGTCGTCGTCGGCCTCGATGACGAACGACCTCTGGATGGCCAGCAGGCCGGAGAAGACGACGGTGACCCAGAACAGCCCCGGGCCCACACTGACGAGTGTGACACGGTCGGAGTCGAGGGCGAAGGCGAAGACGACCAGGACCAGGAGGGCGAAGGGCACCACCTGGTTGACCCCGACCCTCGATCGGGCCTCCACCCGCAGGTCCTTGCCGGCCACCAGCACCGCGTCACGCCACATGCAGTGGCTCCCGTGAAGACGGGACGGGTGGGAGGACGCCACCGATGACATGACCGCCGGCCATGGTGACGGTGCGGGTGGCCAGAGCCGCGGCCCGCTCCAGTTCGTGGGACGCGAGCAGGACGGTGGCCCCGGCGGCGGCCGCCTCCCTCACGATGCCGTCGAAGAGATCCCGGCCGTTGGCGTCGAGGCCGGCGTGGGGCTCGTCGAGCAGCCAGAGCTCGGGACGGCGAGCCACCACCGCAGCCACCGCCACCCGCCGGCGCTGGCCGGCCGAGAGCTTGCCGGCGGGGACGTCGCGCAGACGGCCGTCGAGGCCCAGCCGGGCCATGGCCGCCGCCGCCGCCGTGGGGTCCGCGCCGGCCGATCGGGCCGAGAAGGTGAGGTTGTCGGCCACGGTGAGGTCGTCGTAGAGGAAGGTGGCATGGCCGAGCAGTCCCACCCGTCGCCGCACCGACCGCCGATCGCGCCGGAGGTCGTGGCCCAGAACCTCCACCTCGCCGGCGACAAAGGTGGCCAGGCCGGCGCAGCCCCGGAGAAGGGTCGTCTTGCCGGCCCCGTTCGGCCCCTGCACGAGCACGACCTCGCCGGGGGCCACGTCGAGATCGACGCCGGCCAGGGCCGGGAACCGGCCGAGCAGCGACACTGCGGAGCGAAGACGAACGGCAAAGACCATGAGAACTCCACCAAAGTACCGGTGGAGGTGAACCATGGTCCACGCGGGGCAGCGGTACTCTCCCGATTGTGATCCGGCGCGCCGTCCGGGGGACAGGCAAGACCCTCATCTCCGCGGGCGTCCTCATCCTCCTTTTTGTCACCTACCAGCTCTGGGGCACCGGGCTGGCTCACGATCGCGACCAGAAGTCGTTGCGGAAAGGCTTCGCCGCCGCCCTGGCTGCGCCCGTGACCACCGTCCCGGCTCCCTCGGCACCCTCGACGGCCCCGCCGCCACCTGCGCCCGCCGAAGACGTCTGCAACGCGTGCGCGGCCCGGATCGACATTCCCAAGATCGGCCTCGATGAGATCGTCGTCGAAGGGGTGGGCGTCGAGGAGCTGAAGCAGGGCGTGGGCCACTACCCCGACACCAAGCTGCCCGGCGAGAAGGGCAACGCCGCCCTGGCCGGCCACCGCACCACCTACGGTCACCCCTTCAACCGCCTCGACGAGTTGGGCGCCGGCGACCAGATCATGATCACCACCCGCGCCGGGACGTTCCGCTACGAGTGGGTCGAGAAGAAGATCGTCACGCCCGAGACGGTGGAGGTGCTGAACGACACCGCCGACGACCGCCTCACCCTCACCACCTGTCACCCGAAGTACAGCGCGGCGCAGCGCCTGATCGTGGTGGCCAAGCTCATGAGCCCGCCCGCCGCCACGCCGCCCCCGCCGGCGGTCGCCACAACGCCGTCCGACCCCGCGACGCCCGGCCCCCGCCAGCTCATCTCCGACGAGGAGCCGGCCGGCCTCTCCGGCCGCCCCGCCACCAACGGCCCGGCCATCGCCTGGGCCATCATCGCCGCCTGCGTGTGGCTGGGCGCGTGGGCCATCGGCCGCTGGTCCGGCCGGCGCTGGGGCGCCTATATCCTCGCCGCCCCGATCTTTCTCGTCGTCCTCTTCATGTTCTTCGAGAACTTCGCCCGCCTCCTGCCCGCCAACGTGTAAAAAGACGCGATGTTGCATCTGACGCATCATTCGACACGTCGGAGAGGCCCGACCAGCACCGATTAGGCACCGGTCACCTCGCCAGTCGAGGACCGCAGCACTGTCGACCCTCGAAGGCGACGAGGGTCAGCTGGCGGTCTTCTGTGACTACATCTGCGACACCCGCTACGGCTGGACGGCGACCTGCGAGGAGCGCTTCGACTCCCACCCGATCCAAGTCTGCACCGAGAAGAACCGGATCAGGCACAACACGGAGTACGAGGGAGACCCGAGGCGCCGGCCTTCACACGGGAGGAGCTGCAGGCGTTCTTCGACCACGCCGACAGCGAGGTCGACCGGATTTGGGCCACCGGCCGCAAGGGCGCCCTCGCGGCCCTGCGCGACGGATGCATGACCGCCACCACGCCCGAACCGAGACGATCAGTGGTAGCGCAGCCAGCGGCCAGAAGGCCTCCGTGCATTGCGAGGCCAGCATTCGACATCGTTCGAATAACCGCACTCCCCCGGTCAACCACGCATCAGATGTACTCCTGGTAGCATCAGATGCATGCCACGAACGACCCTCGACATCGACGCCTCGGTCCTGCGTGAGCTGAGGCGCCGGCAACAACACGAGAAGAAGACCCTCGGGGAGCTTGCTTCCGAGTTGCTGGCCAAAGCGCTGGCCGACGAGGGATCGGCCCAGGAGCCGGCGCCGCTGACGTGGACCTCGAAGCCACTGGGCCTTAAGGTCGACCTGGAGGACAAGGACGCGCTGTGGGCCATACTCGACGGCCACTGAAGGCACTGGTGTGAGCGCGACGCTCGACGTGAACATCCTCGTGTATGCCGCGGACGAAACCTCCAGCCGCCACGGGCGGGCGCGTGACCTGCTCGAGCACGTGGCGGCGTCCTCCTCGATCACCTACCTCTTCTGGCCCGTGCTCCTCGGCTACATGCGGATCATCACCCATGCCGCAATCGTCGAGGCCCCGCTCTCGCCCGAAGCGGCGCTCGCCGACATCGACGACCTGATCCGGCGACCCCAGATCGTGGTGCCCGGGGAGGGCGATCGCTTTTGGGAGGGATTCAAGGGCGTCGCCCGAGCCGTCCAACCTCGCGGGACGCTCGTGCCGGACGCCCATCTTGTCGCTCTCATGCGTGAGCACGGTGTGGCAGAGATTTGGAGCAATGACCGCGACTTCCGGAAGTTCGACGGCATCACCCCCCTGAACCCCTTCGACGCCAAGTATTCGACAGGGTTCGAATAACGGCACTCCCCCGGTTAAACAAGCGATGTTGTAGTACGCTACAACCGTGTTGACGGTACCCGAAGCGGCCAGGCGAGTTGGCCGGAACCCGGAGACGATCCGCCGATGGATCCGGGAGGGACGCCTGCCGGCTCAGCGGATCGGGACGCAACATCTCGTCGATGAGCATGCGCTCGTTGAAGTGGTAGGAGGTGCCGAACTGATTCCATCGGCATTCGATGCCAAGACCGTGACTGGGGAGTCGATGCCGGACTTCCTGGTCGGGTTGCGTCGATCGCGCGCCCGCCGCTGAGTGCTGGTCATCGATGCCAGTGCCGCTCTGTACCTGCTCGCTTCCGAGGACGGCCTCGAGCCCTTCGCCGGCATGGCGATGGCAGCACCAGCTCTCATGTGGTCCGAAGTGACGTCGGTACTGAACGAGATGCGATGGCGGGGCGAGCTGTCCGTGTCGCTGGCCGACGCAACATTCGAGAGACTGCTGGCTTCACCGATCGACCGACATGCAAGCGACGAGCTCTATGCCCAGGCGCGGGAGATCGCCCGCCGCCTCGGCTGGGCAAAGACCTACGACGCCGAGTACGTCGCCCTGGCCCGGAGGCTCGACGTCCAGCTGGTCACGCGGGACGAGCGGCTTCGTCGGGGAGCCGGCCGCTTGATCACCGTCGTGGGCCCGGATGAGGTGGTTTCCCACGAGCATTCCACAGGGTTGGAATAACCGCACTCTCCCAGTGAAAAACCACACGACGTTGCATCTGATGCGTACGTTGATAGCATCAAGTGTATGGTAAGAACGACGGTCGATATCGACGCTTCGGTGTTGCGCGAACTGAAGAAGCGCCAGGAGCGGGACCGGAAGACGCTGGGACAGCTCATCTCCGAGCTCCTCGCCAAGGCGATGGAGTCGGAGAACGACACGACGGCGGCGAGACCCTTCCGCTGGGTGACCAAGGATCTGCAACCTCGAGTCGACATCGACGACAACCGCTCTCGAGCGATGAGGCGATGTCCAACGTAGAGGCGCTGATCGCTCCTTCTCACGTACGCGTCGCCGGCGAGGGCAATGACTTCTGGTGAAGGATCCCTTTTCCGGCAAGCATTCGACCGGGTTCGAATAGGGGTCGCTCTCCTTCACATGACGCCGCCAAGGGTCACCGTGATCCCCTGCTGTCGCCCGTGCCACCATCTGGCGTGCCCGAACCGCCGCGACAACTTCCTCAGATCGACCCTGTGCTCTCCCGCCGGGCGCAGATGGGACGACTGGCCCGGACCGGCAAACGGGTGGGGTACAGCCTGTGGCTGGTCGCCATCGCCACCTTCGTCGTGGGCATGGTCACCACCCTGCGCCCGGTGATGACCACCATCGTCGTCGGCTGCCTGGCCGTGGGCTCCGCCCTGCTGGCGCCGGCCATCGTGATCGCCTTCGGCGTGCGGGCCGCCGACCGGGAGGAGCGCGATGCATAGGGCGGCGGTGCTCACCGGCCTCGACGAGCCGCTGGTCCTCCGGGACGATGTCGAGGCCGAGGCGCCGCGGGCCGGCGAGATCCGCATACGGGTTTCGGCCTGCGGAGTGTGCCGCTCCGACCTCTCGATGCAGGACGGCACCATGCCGATCCCGATGCCGGCCGTCCTGGGACATGAGGCCTCGGCGGTGGTCGAAGAGGTCGGCGAGGCGGTGACCGATCTCAGCCCCGGCGACCACGTCGTCGTGTCGTGGGTCCCTCAGTGCGGTCGGTGTTACTTCTGCCGACGGGGCCAGGCGCAGCTGTGCCAGACATCCGACGTCGTGCTCCTGGCCGGCGGACTGTTGGACGGCACACCCCGGCTCCGCCTCGACGGCGCCGCCCTGTTCCAGATGTGCGCCACGGGCACGTTCTCCGAGGTGACGGTCATTCCCGCCAGCTCGGCTGTCAAGGTGGCCGACGACCTGCCTCTCGAGGTTGCCGCCCTGCTGGGCTGCGGGGTGCTGACCGGCATGGGCGCCGCCCTGAACACCGCCGCCATCGCGGCCGGCGACACCGTCGCCGTCGTCGGCTGCGGTGGCGTCGGCCTCAACATCATCCAGGGCGCCCGCATCGCCGGTGCAGGGACGATCATCGCCATCGACGTGAACCCGGCCAAGCTGGCCGCGGCCGAGGCGTTCGGCGCCACCGCGGTGGTCGATGCGTCTGCCGTGGGCCCCGTCAATGCCGTGCGTGACCTCACCGGTCAACGGGGCGCCGACGTGGCGTTCGAGGCTCTCGGCATGGAGGAGACGATTCACCAGACGGTGGACATGACCCGGCGGGGAGGCCAGGCCGTGCTCGTAGGCATCCCCCGGCTCGACGTCATGTTGCGCGTGCCCGCCATGCTGGGGGTGGTGCTCCAGGAGCGGACGATCAAGGGATGCTGGTACGGCTCCTCCGACATCCATCGCGACATCCCTCGACTCGTGGATTTCTACCGCGACGGCTCGCTGCTACTCGACGAGCTGGTTTCTCGACGCATCGACCTGGCCGAGGTCAACCAGGCGTTCGACGCCATGAAGGCCGGCGACGTCGGCCGCTCGCTCATCGTCTACTGACGACCCCTTCAGGCGCCGGCCGTGTTCTAGTCGCCTTTCCTTTCCCGTGGTGCCCGCTTGACCACCGGCGCGGCCTTGGGGGCCGTTGCCTTGCGTACCGCCGGCGCCCCCGCGGCCGCCGATCGGTCCGGCGCGGGAGACGCCCGACGACGACGGGAGCGCCCCTCGACGAGGTCGGTGGAAAGCTCGGCCACCTGCGTCTTCAACATCCGGACGTCGCTGCGGAGCGGGGCGAGGGCGCTGGTCTCCGCGGAGGCGGCCGCGACCATGGCCGAGGCCAGCTCCTCGATCCGCCCGGCGACGTCCTCGATGCCCTTCCTGAGCTGGCCCAGTTCCCGCCCCGACTTGCGGGACTGGACGGTGGCCGCCTCGCTGAGCCCGGCGCGCATCTGGGCCAACTCCGCGGCGACGGCAGCCACCTCGGTGGACCGCGCCTCGGCGGCCGTCGCCACCTGGTCCTGGATCGCCTGGGCCATCCGCTCGTCCGACTGGCTCACCCGGGCCGCCAGCTCGTCGAGCCCACGTCGCTGGGCGACCAGCGCCCCGTTCAGAGCGTCGACCTTCTCAGTCGAGCCACTGATCCGCTCGGCGATGGCGTCCAGGCGCCCGCTCATCTGCTTCTGGGCGCCCACGAACCGGTTGTTGGCGTCCACCACCGCCTCGGCGATCTGGCCTCGGACCTCGGTCATTTCACGGTTGAGCATGCCCCGCAGGTCGGCCTGCACGGACGCGAGCTCGGCCCGCCGACGCTCGACCACGTCGGCGAGCCGGGCGTCGACGAGCTCCCCGACCCGGCCGCCGAGCTGCTCCGTGAGGGCGGCGTGCAACTGGGCCCGCAGCGCGTCGCCTTCGGCTTGGAGTGTGCCCAGCGACGCCGCCAACCGGCTCTCCACGGAGTCGGCCACCCGGGCCGTCGCCAAGCGCATCCGATGCTCGAACGCCTCGGTCCGAGCGGTCTCAGCCATGAGCGAGGCGTTCACGGAAGCCAGTCCGTCGGCCATCTGGGCCTGCAAGTCCTCGATCTCGGCCTGCCGCATGACCGTGGCGTGGGTCAGTCGGCTCTCCACCGCGCCGGTCAACCCGGACACCGCGGCGCCCACCCGGGCCTCGAAGGCGTCGACGCGTGTCGCCTGGACCTCCACCGTCGCCCGGGCGTCGACGGCGCTCTCGACTATCCGACGGTCGACGCCGCCCATCCGGTCGTCGACAGCCGCCAGGGTCTCGGCCCGGAGCGCCTCCAACTCAGGTGTTCGCACCGAGGGTGGCACCGCCAGCGCTTCCACCGACTCGGTCAACCGGCTGACCACGACGCGCACCCGCTCTTCGAAGGCGTTGAGGCGAGCGGACTCGGCCTCCACGGACGCCGTCAGACCGGCGACACCGTCACCGGTCCGGGCGATGACCGTTTCCATCCGCTCGTCCATGGCGGTCCACAGCTGGTTGCGCAGGTCGTCGAGCTGCCCACGGCGCCCGGCTGCCGACTCCGCCAGGCGGGTGTCCACGGACTCGACGAGGCCGGCGACCTCCTGCAGCCGCTCGTCGAGCCGGCCCTGGAGCTCGGCCTGAGACGACGCAAGCCCGGCGGCGACGGCCCGGAGTTCGCCGCGCACGGTATCGAGATCGGCGAGGCGACCAGAGGCCGACTCGGCCAATGTGGCCTCCAGCGACTCCCCGAAGCGCCTCACGGCCGACTGCACGCGCTCCTCGAAGGCCGGCGCCCGGGCCGCGTTCTCCTCGATCGACGCCGCCAGGAGAGCGATCTGCTCCGACGCCTGCTCGGCGAGGGCGGACTGCAGTTCCGCTCGCAGTGCCCGCAGGTCGCTCCGCCGGCCGTCGACCGCTTGGATCAGCTGCGACTCGACCCAGCCGGCCAGCCGGCCCATGAATTGACGGACCTGGTGCTCCAGGGCCTCCACGCGGTCGACATCACCGGTCCCGTTGGCGGGCGACCGAGACTGCTCGGCGATCTCATCTCGGACGCCACCCTCATCCACCATCGCCAGCGTAGTGATCACCGGGCCGCCCAGGGCCTCCGGGCCGTGAGCCCGGCCTCACTTGCCGAAAACGGTGTCAGCCCGCCGGGTGGACGTTGGCCGCCTGCAGGCCTTTGGGGCCGGTCTGCACCTCGAACTCGACGGCCTCCCCCTCCTCCAGGCTGCGGTAGCCGGGCTTCTGGATGGCGCTGAAGTGCACGAAGACGTCGTTGCCGTCGGACTGCTGGATGAACCCGTAGCCCTTGTCGGCGTTAAACCACTTGACGGTCCCGGTCGCCACGACGGCGAACCCCCCTTCTCACGTTGGCACTGTGCTCCGGGGGACTGCCCAACCGAGCGACGATGCCGTGCCGAAGCGGTTCCCCGCGGGCGAAGCTACCAGCCGCGATCGGCCGTGTCTCTAGTTGATTTCCGGTGGATGCGAGGCCCTTGTGCCGTGTCTTCGACCGTCCATCCGAGGCCCTCGATCCGAGCCCGGAGGGCGTCGGCGCCGGCGAAGTCGCGGCCCACCCGCGCCTGGCCTCGGCGGGCGACCAGAGCGGCGACGTCGGGCGGAACGTCGTTCCCACCACCGCGCAGTTCGAGCCCGAGGGCGGCCGCCATCTCCCGGACCGCAGCTGCCATCGGAGCTGCGTCGTGACGGTCGCCGGCCTCCAGTGCGGTATTGGCCGAGCGGACCAGCCCGGACAGCTCGGCCATGGCCCGCGGCGTGTCGAGGTCGTCGTCCATGGCGGCCCGGAAGCGGCCGAGGGCGGCGGTGTCGGCGCCCGCCGACGGAAGACCGGCGGCCCGCCGGGCGAAGCCGTCGAGCCCGCCCAAGGTGTTGGCCGCCTGCTCCAGCGTGGCGGCGGTGACCTCGACGGGCGCCCGGTAGTGCGACTGGAGAACGACGATGCGATAGGCGCGGGGGTCGACCGTTTGGAACAGGTCGTGCAGGGTCCTGAAGTTCCCCAGTGACTTGGCCATCTTCTCGCCAGCCACTTGGACGTGGCCGCAGTGCGCCCAGTGGCGGGCGAACTCCTTGCCGTCGGCGACGGCCTGGGCCCGCTCGTTCTCGTGGTGAGGGAAGGCGAGATCGATCCCCCCACCGTGCAGGTCGAATCCCTCGCCCAGGAGATCGAGCGACATGACCACGCACTCGGTATGCCAGCCGGGCCGGCCGGCGCCCCAGGGCGATGACCACGTCGGTTCGTCGGGCTTGGCCTTCTTCCACAGCGCGAAGTCGGGCGGCAACCGCTTCTCGTCCACCACATCGATTCGTGCGCCCGAGCGAAGGCTGTCCAGCGACTGCCGGGCCAGCACCCCGTAGCCCAGCACGGCGTCGATCCCCAGGTACACGCCGTCGGAGGTTTCGTAGGCCTTCCCGGCGGCGACCAGACGGCCGACGAGCTCCACCATCTGCTCGACGTAGTCGGTGGCGTGAGGGTCGACGGTCGGGCGCAACACTCCCAGGCGGTCCATGGCGTCGTACCAGGCGCCCTCGTACTCCACGGCCACGTCGGACGGCGAGCGACCTTCCTTGTTGGCCCGGCGGATGATCTTGTCGTCGATGTCGGTGATGTTCGACACGAAGCGGACGTCGAGCCCGCTCCACTCGAGGTAGCGGCGTAGCACGTCGAAGACGAGGGTCATTCGGGCGTGCCCGATGTGGGGGACGTCGTAGACCGTCGGCCCGCACACGTACATGGACACCTTGCCGGCGTCGCGCAGGGCGACGTCGGTGGAGCGGCCCAATGCAGTGTCGTGGAGGCGGATCACCCGGTTACCGTAACCCTGTGCCGTCAACCTCCATCCCGGAAAAGCAGGCCATCCCGGAAAAGCAGGTGCCCGAGAAGCCGGGCCTCGAGGGGCTCGAGCAGAAGTGGGGCGATCGTTGGGAGGCCGACGGCACCTACCGCTTCGACCGTTCGAAGTCCCGCGCCGAGATCTACTCGATCGACACGCCCCCACCCACGGTGAGCGGCTCGCTGCATGTCGGCCACGTGTTCTCCTACACCCACACCGACACCGTGGCCCGCTTCCACCGCATGCGCGGTCGCGAGGTCTTCTACCCGATGGGTTGGGACGACAACGGCCTGCCCACCGAGCGCCGTGTCCAGAATTTCTTCGGTGTCCGGTGCGACCCGGCCCTGCCCTACGACCCCGGCTTCACGCCTCCGGCCAAGCCCCCCTCGCCCCCGGTGGCGGTGTCGCGGCCCAACTTCGTCGAGTTGTGCATCCGGCTGACACTCGACGACGAGAAGACCTTCGAGGATCTGTGGCGCCGGCTGGGTCTGTCCGTCGACTGGGACATGACGTACACGACCATCGGCCCCGAAGCACAGCGGGCGTCCCAGCGCGGGTTCCTGCACCTGCTGGCCGGTGGCCACGCCTACCAGGCAGTGGCGCCGACGCTGTGGGACGTCGACTTCCAGACCGCCATCGCCCAGGCCGAGCTCGAGGACCGCGAGCTCACCGGCGCCTACCACCGCATCGGATTCGGTGGGCCCGACGGCACCCCCATCGAGATCGACACCACCCGGCCGGAGCTGCTCCCCGCCTGCGTCGCACTGGTCGCCCATCCCGACGACGAGCGCTTCAAGCCGTTGTTCGGCTCCGAGGCCACCACGCCGCTGTTCGGCGTACGGGTGCCGATCCTGGCCCACCGGCTGGCTGAACCTGACAAGGGCACCGGGATCGCCATGATCTGCACGTTCGGCGACGTGACCGACGTCATCTGGTGGCGGGAGCTGAAGCTGCCGGTGCGGTCGATCGTTGGCCCTGATGGGCGGATCCAGGCCGAGCCGCCCGAAGGTGTCTCCCCGGGCCCGATGTGGCACGAGGTGACCGGCAAGAAGATGGAGCCGGCGCGGGCTCGCACCGTCGAGCTTCTCCGGGAGTCGGGCGACCTGATCGGCGAACCTCGGCCCGTGAAGCACGCGGTGAAGTTCTTCGAGAAGGGCAACAAACCGCTCGAGATCCTCACCAGCCGCCAGTGGTTCGTCCGCACCCTCAACCACCAGAGCCGCCTCCTGGAGCGAGGCAAGACGCTGCGCTGGCATCCGCCGTACATGCGTGGGCGGTTCGAGTCGTGGGTCAACGGCCTCAACAGTGACTGGCTCATCAGCCGTCAGCGCTTCTTCGGCGTCCCCTTCCCCCTCTGGTACCGGCTGGGCGACGACGGGTCGGTCCTGTACGACCAGGCCCTTCTTCCCGACGAGTCCCGGCTGCCCGTCGACCCGTCCACCGACGTGCCCGACGGCTTCACCGCCGAGGGGCGCGATCGGCCCGGCGGCTTCACCGGCGAGCCCGACGTAATGGACACGTGGGCCACGTCGTCGTTGACCCCGCAGATCGCCGGTCGGTGGGCCGACGACCCCGACCTGTTCTCTCGAGTCTTCCCCATGGACGTCCGCCCTCAGGCCCACGAGATCATCCGAACCTGGCTGTTCTCCACCGTGGTCCGCTCCGACCTGGAACACGACAGCCTGCCTTGGGCCGACGCCGCCATCTCCGGCTGGGTCCTCGACCCCGACCGCAAGAAGATGTCGAAGTCCAAGGGCAACGCCCTGACACCGATCGGGCTGCTCGACCAGCACGGCGCCGATGCCGTCCGCTACTGGGCGGCCAGTGGACGGCCCGGAGTCGACACCGCCTTCGACGAGGGCCAGATGAAGGTTGGCCGCCGCCTCGCCATCAAAGTCCTGAACGCGTCCAAGTTCGTCCTGTCCCGGCTGAGCGACCGGCCGGCGACGGCGGACGAAGACGAGGGCGGCGTCACCACTCCGCTGGACCAGGCCATGTTGGTCGGGCTGGCCGCGCTGATCGAGGAGGCCACGAACGCCTTCGAGGGCTACGACTACGCCCGGGCGCTGGAGCGCACCGAGTCGTTCTTCTGGGGCTTCTGCGACGACTATCTCGAACTGGTCAAGGGCCGGGCCTACGGCAACCAGGGCGACGAGGGGGCGGCGTCGGCCAACCGGGCGTTGACGCTGGCGCTGTCATCGTTGCTGCGCCTTTTCGCGCCGTTCCTGCCCTTCGTCACCGAAGAGGTCTGGAGCTGGTGGCAGGACGGCACCGTGCACCGTGCTGCCTGGCCCGTCCCATCCGAGCTGCGCGGTCCGGCCGGGCCGGACGCCGACCCGTTGGTCTTGGAAGTCGCCGCCGTCGTCCTCGGCGAGGTCCGCAAGGCCAAGACGATCGCCAAGGCCTCGATGCGGGCCGAGGTGTCGCGGGCAGTTGTACGCGACACGGCTCCCCGGTTGGCCGCCCTCGCGACCGGGGCCGGCGACGTCTGCGACGCCGGTCGCATCGCCGAACTGGTCACCGAGGAGGCCGACATCTTCTCGGTCGAGGTGGTCCTGGCCTCTGCCTGAGCGGGCCGTCCTCGCCGATCTACTCGATCTTCCCTGACTGCCGGCGCGCCCACTGCACCGCGACCCGGACGACATCGAGGGTTGGCGTCACCAGCCGCACGCCCTGTGAGCCGTCGTCGGGTCCGAGGAAGACGTGGTGGATCCTCACGGCCAGGAAGGCCAGTTGCGTCGAGTTTCGGGGGACCAGCCCCTCCGGTAGCTCACGGGTGCGTTCCTGCAGGAACGATGCCGCCGCTCGCACCGCCGCCTGCATGATCCGGTCCGACGACGTCGGGAAATCGAACGTCCAGCGCCGGGTTCGCTCGACGATATCGGCCTTGTCGTCGTCACGGAGCTCCATGCCCGCCGCGGGGAACACCCGGCAGTCGTAGGAGCGGCACGTCCGCGGGCGGTACTCGTAGATCGAACATCGTTGATCGAGGAACATCGGGCAGTGGCCGTTGGAGTCGTATCCCATCAGCACGTTGCCCTTCGGCAGGCCCGGCGCAGGGAACAACAAGGGCCGGGGGATGTGGGAGACGGTCTCGACTTCGTCGGGTGCGATGTGTATGAACTGCGACGACGTGCAGCACCCGGTGCACTCCCCGCACGGCACCCGCGCGCCGGTTTCGTGGAACTGTCCCCGCTCGAGCTCGCGCACCCACGTCGAGAACCTGCCGGCCGACAGATCTGGACCCGTGCGCGTCACATCCGCATTCAAGCGCCTCGTTGGCGCCTCGACGACGTCAACGTCACCGCCGTCGAGTTCCTGACCACCATGGTCGTCGTCACCGTGGCGCTCAGGCGGCGACGGCTTCGACGCCTGCGCTGCCCGCGCTGTCCGTTTACGACGCGCTGGCGCTACGACAGCCACCCGGTGCCCTCCCGCTCAAGAGCCTCACCGCCGAGGACCATGCCCCCAGGCCGTGGTCTGCGCTGACCCCGTCCACTTGGTCAAGCTGGTGAGCGAGGCCATCGACGAGGTGCGCCGGGACCTGATCCTCAACGCCGTCGAGCACGGCATCTCCAACGGCCGGGTTGAAGGCTTCACCACCAAGGTCCGCCTTCTCCTCCGTCGGCCTACAGGTTCCACTCCGCCGCTGCCGCTCTCGCACTGGTCATGCTCGTCGCCGGGCCGATCGACCTCAAGCTGCCGCACGAACGGCCGGCCCGGCGGCCACTGTGTGACCCACATCGTCGTCAGGAAGGCGGCATTTCTAACAATGAAGGCTGGACATTTCGTCGAATACCCGTTGCCTTCGCCATCGAACACATGTACGATGGGCAACGTGTTCGAGGCGTTGGCGGTGGCAATCGAGGGGCTGGACATTCCCCTCGACGGCTTCGCCATCGTTGATGCGCTGGCCCTGCGTGACCGCCTCGACTCCCATCACCACCGCCTCCATCAGCCCGGCTGGCACGCCACACTGGCCCCCGACGGCACCTTCGAGGTCACCGAACCGACCGGGCGGGTGCGGAACACCTCGCCACCACGGGCGAGCCGGCCTGGGCGTGAAACGGTATCGCGACGCGGCAGATGATAAGCGGCCGCGCCGATTCCTCGACATCCCGCCTGGGAAGACTTCTCTCAGCGTGGGAGGTCGTCGGGGTAGACAACCTCGATCTCCGAGATCGATCTGGGGAAGTCGCTTCTATTGTTGGTGATGAAGCGATCGGCGCCGGCCGCCACCGCAGTCGCGAGATGAACGGCATCGACCGCCCTGAGGTTGTACGACGAGCCCAGAGCCGTGGCCAGCTCCGCCGTGGCCGAGTCGACAGGACGGAGCTCCAAGCGACCAAGGAGCGCTCCGAGCGCCTCCAGTTCGTCGGTCGCCTGCTGCCGTAACGGCTTGGTCAGGAGCTCGGGCAGCAGTAGGACCGATCCAATACCGGCAATCGCGTCGTCGGTACCGCCGGGTCCGCCGGAGAACAGTGCCACGACCCGCTCGCCGAGCACGTGATCGGGCACTGCGGCGTAGATGAGCACGTCGGCATCGAACGCGTCCACCAACGGGACTACTGAACCGACCGGCCGGCCCGGACCTCCGAAAGCAATGCCTCCGCCCCCTCCACCGTTATCGTGGCCCGCTCGGTGAACGGTGTCCGTCGACCCCTCTCCAACAGGCCTCGCACCGCCTCGGCGGCGGCGAGAGCCTCACTCGACCGACGGACACGGAGAGAGTCGGGACGGACCACGACCGCGATCGCCTGGCCGTGGCGTGTGATCGTGACCTCGTCACCGCCGACGACCCGGTCGAGGAGTTGCGGGAACGAGGCCCTGGCTTCACTGACCGACAAGGTGGAAGGCACGCCGTTACTGTACTGCTCTGTACGATGATGTACAGAGCAGTCGACTCACAGCAGCTGCGGCTGGATCTCGCCTGATAGAGCAACCACCAGTTCCGGGCCGTCGTTGCGGGCGCTGTTCACCAACGCAGCCACCGGCTGGGCCCGCAGTGGCACAGCGGCCGATCCCGAGCCCTGCAGCAGTTCCAAGCAGGCGGCCACGTCGTGGTTGCTCGGATTGAGCCAGTCGTCCCACCGGCCTCGGCCGAGTCGTACCGGCATCCGGTGGTGCAACCACGTCAGGTCGTCGTCCGCCGGCCCGGTGATCACTGCGCAGCTCACCCGGCCGGCATTGCGGTCCCAGAGGCCGGCCAGCGCGAAGGGCTCGCCGACGCCGGCGGCGTCGAGGAAGTACGGCTGGCTCTGTCCGCCGGGCGGCCGGCGCCATTCGTAGAAGCCGTCGACGACGACCAGGCAGCGGCGCCGGGACAGCGCCTCGGCGAACATCGGCCGGTCGACCAGGGACTCCAGCCGGGCGTTGATCGGACGCGGACCGGCGGAGGCAGCAGAGGACCATGACGGCACCAGGCCCCAGCGCATCGTCCCCAGCCGTCGCCCCCCACCGGCGATCCCGGCGACGACCAGCACGTCGGCGCCCGGGGCCACGTTCCAGCTCGGGGGCCGGTCGGGCGCGACGACCGAGGTGACGCCGAAGAAATCGGCCAGCACGTCGAGAGGCCTGGCCACCACGATGCGCCCACACACAGGATCACTCTATTGCACTTGACCGACAACCACTTTGTATGACAAAGTGATTTGCATGACAAGCGGCAGCAGCACCGCACCCGGCCCGGCGCCCATCAACGACGACCCGGCGGCGACACTCCGCCAGCTCGAGGAGGTGCGGAGGCGGACCCGGGCCGCGGTGCACCCGGCGTGGTTCCCGATGCTGGTCTTCGGCGCCCTCGGCCTGGCGTCCATCCCGTTCGGGTCCATCGGCGACGGCGCCGGCTCCGGGCTGTTCTGGCTGGTGGCCTCTCCTGCCGGCGGATACGCGACCTCCCGGTACTACCGGGACCGGGCTTCTTCCATCGGTGCTGGCGTGCGGGGCCGGGCATACGTGGCGCTGGGCGTCGCCATCTTTGTGACGGCATGGGTTGCCGGGGCCGTGACCGAATCAGCAGCCGGGCCCATGCTGGCCGTCGCTGTGGGCTATCTCGGCTTCGCCCGCCTGGAGCGCAGCAGGCCGGTGGCCGCCGTCTCGGTGGTTCTCGGTGTGTCGGCGGTGCTCGTCGCCGTCACCGACCCGGCCCATGGCGACGTCGTCCTCGCCCTCGTCTTCGGGCTCGCTTTCACCGGCACCGGACTGCTGCTGCGCCGCCGCGACCCGGTCGGCTGAGGCTCAAGTGACCACCGTGGCCGGCGACGGCCACCCGTCCCAGCGCCTCGACGACACCGTCCACCAGCGGGTGCGCCTCGGCATCCTGGCCGTGCTGACCGAGGCCGACGTGGCCGACTTCGGCTTTCTGAAAGACGCACTGAGCCTCACCGACGGCAATCTGTCGCGACACCTACAGGTACTGGAGGCAGCCGGCTTCGTGACCATCACCAAAGCATTCGAGGGCCGCCGGCCCCGCACCTGGATCTCCTGCACCAAGCCCGGCCGGGCCGCATTCACCGCCGAGCTGGCCGCCCTGCGCGAGTTGCTCGCAGGCGTCGACCGGTCCAGGACCGAACCGCCTCGTCGGGAGGACGGCCATGACTAGCATCGACAACGGGCTGGGCCCAACGTCGTCGCAGAGGAGTCGTTCCATGCCGGCCATCCGGGTCCGGGACCTCCGGAAATCCTACGGCGCCACTGTGGCCGTGCGCGGCATCGACTTCGACGTCGAGGAGGGCGAAGTCTTCGGATTCCTGGGCCCGAACGGGGCGGGCAAGACCACCACGGTGGAGATACTCGAGGGGTACCGGCAGCGCACGGGCGCGGAGGTCTCGGTGCTGGGCCACGACCCGGCCAAAGCGGAGCGAGCGTTGCGGGAACGCATTGGCGTCGTCCTGCAGGAGACCGGCGTCGAGCGGTTCCTGAAGGTGCGAGAGGTGCTGGAGCTGTACTGCGGCTACTATCCCCACCCGCGCCCGATCGACGAGCTGCTGGCCATCACCGGTCTGGAAGCCAAGGGCGACGAGGTGGTGAAGAAGCTGTCCGGCGGCCAGAAGCGCCGCCTCGACCTGGCGCTCGGCCTGGCCGGTGACCCGGAGCTGATCTTCCTCGACGAGCCCACAACCGGCTTCGACCCCTCGGCCCGCCGAGAGGCGTGGGAGGTCATCCGCAACCTCGCCTCACTGGGCAAGACGGTCTTCCTGACCACGCATTACATGGACGAGGCCCAGGTGCTGGCCGACCGGGTGGCGGTGATCTCCGGGGGGCGGATCGTGGCCGAGGGCCCTCCCGACCGCCTGGCCGGGCGCAGTGACGCCACCGAGATCCGGTTCTCGCTGCCCGCCGGAGCGTCGGCCACCGAACTGCCCGATCTCGCCCCGGCGACTGTCGCCACCGACGACCGCGGTCTGGTGATCCGGGCACAAAATCCCACCCCGGCCCTGCACGCGCTGACCGGCTGGGCCCTGGAGCGCGGCGTCGCCCTCGAGGGGATCACCGTGGCCCGGCCCAGCCTGGAGGACGTCTATCTCGCCCTCACCGCCGATCAGGATGAGGCGTCATGACCGGCCAGCCGTCATGACCGCGGCGCTCAGGGGCGACACCGGTATCGCCCTGCGGCAGCTGCGCTTCGAGCAACGGGCGTTCTGGCGCAACCCGGCCGGGGCCATCTTCACCTTCGCCTTCCCGCTGCTGTTCCTCGTGATCTTCTCCACCCTCAACTCGGGCACGCGTATCGCCGAGCGGGGCAACATCACCTTCGTCACCTTCTTCGTGCCCGGCATCCTGGCCTTCGGGCTCATCTCGGCGTGCTACACGAACCTGGCCATCCGCATGACCATGTCGCGCGACTTCGGGATTCTCAAGCGGGTGCGGGGCACGCCCGTGCCCACCTGGGCCTACCTCGGCGGCCAGGTCGGCTCGTCGGTGCTCATCACGCTCATCCTGTTCGTGCTCACCGTCGGCCTGGGCGTGGTGGCCTTCGGTGTCAACTTCCGGACCAGCACCGCCGCCGGCCTGATCGTCACCCTGGCCCTGGGCGCCGCCTGCTTCTGCGCCCTGGGCCTGGCCGTCAGCGGGCTGTGCCCCAACGCCGATGCCGCACCGGCCATCGTGAACTTCTCGATCTTCCCGCTGCTGTTCATCTCCGGCATCTTCTTTCCCCTCGACACCGCGCCGCCCTGGCTGCGGTCGGTGGCCAAGGTGTTCCCGATGGAACGTCTGGCCGACGGCCTCCAGTACGCGTTCGACCCCCGAACCTCAGGTCTGGGCTTCAACGCCGGCGACCTGTGGACGCTGGTGGCCTGGACCGTCGTCGGATCCCTGCTCGCCCTGCGTCTCTTCAAGTGGGACTCCGTCAAGAATTAGGAATCAAAATGAGCACGTTCATACAGCCATCCACAACCCGCCCCGCCGCCGGCCGCCCGGCGGCACGGGGCGTCGACCTGGTCAAGGTCTACGGCCAGGGCGACGCCGCAGTCGATGCCCTGGCCGGTGTCTCCGTCGAGTTCGCCCAGGGCCAGTTCAGCGCCATCATGGGCCCGTCGGGCTCGGGGAAGTCGACGCTCATGCACTGCATGGCCGGTCTCGACGCCATCACGTCGGGCCAGGTCTTCGTGGGCGACATCGAGGTCAGCGGTCTCAACGACAAGGACCTCACCAAGCTCCGCCGCGACAAGATCGGCTTCATCTTCCAGGCCTACAACCTGGTGCCCACCCTCACCGCAGCCGAGAACATCACGTTGCCCATGGACATCGCCAGGCGCAAGCCCGACCAGGCCTGGGTCGACCGCCTGATCAAGACGGTGGGCCTGGCCGACCGGCTGTCGCACCGCCCGTCGGAGCTGTCCGGCGGCCAGCAGCAGCGCGTGGCCGCGGCCCGGGCGCTGGCGTCCCGCCCCGAGATCGTCTTCGCCGACGAGCCCACCGGGAACCTCGACTCACGGGCCGGAGCGGAGGTGCTCGGCTTCCTGCGCGACTCGGTGGCCGAGTTCGGCCAGACCGTCGTCATGGTGACCCACGATCCAGTCGCCGCCTCGTACGCCGAGCGGGTGGTCTTCCTGGCTGACGGCAAGGTGGTCGACGAGATGAGCGGCCCGTCGGCCGACCGGGTGCTCGACCGCATGAAGCAGCTGGGCGGGTAGTCACCATGACCCGGGCCATCCTCAAGGGCGTCTTCGCCCACAAGCTCCGCCTCTTCCTGACCGCCATGGCGGTGGTGCTGGGCGTGAGCTTCGTGGCCGGCACGTTCGTGCTGACCGACACGATCAACAGCACATTCGACACGCTGTTCAAGGAGATCTCCGCCGGCTCCGACGTGTCGGTGCGAGCCGCCTCGGGCTTCGGCGCCGATGCCGGCGCGGACACGGTTCGTGACACGGTGCCGGCGTCAGTGCTCGAGACGGTGCGCGGTGTCCCCGGCGTGGCCGCGGCCGAGGGGACGGTGGGCGGCTACGCCCAGTTCGTCGACAAGGCGGGCAAGGCCGTCACCACCACCGGCGCGCCGACGCTCGGGTTCAACTGGACGAAAACTCCCGACCTGTCCCCCTTGCGGCTGCGCTCGGGGCGGGAGCCCCAGAGGCCCGGCGAGGTGATGGTCGACGCCGTCACCGCCAAGAAGCACCGCTTCGCCATCGGTGACAAGGTCAAAGTGCTTTTCCGAGGGCCGGCGGAGGAGTTCACCGTGGTAGGCACGACGGGTTTCGGGGAAGCCGACAACCTGGCCGGCGCCACGCTGGCCATCTTCGACCTCGACACCGCCCAGCGGGTCTTCGGCAAGGCCGGCCGCTTCGACACCGTCGACGCCCGAGCGGCCAACGGTGTCCCGGCCCTCGAGCTGCGTGATCGGGTCCGCCGAGCCGTTCCTCAGGGCGTGGAAGTGGTGACCAGCCAGCAGGTGGCCACGGAGAGCGCCAACGCCGTCCAGTCGGCTTTGAGCTTCTTCGGCACCGCCCTGCTCGTCTTCGCCGGTATCTCCCTGTTCGTCGGCGGCTTCATCATCCTCAACACCTTCTCCATCCTGGTGGCCCAGCGCACACGGGAGCTGGCCCTCCTGCGGGCCCTGGGCGCCAGCCGTCGCCAGGTGCTGGTCTCCGTGATCGCCGAGGCCGGCATTGTCGGGCTGTTGGCGTCACTGGTCGGTTTGGGGCTCGGGATCCTCGTCGCCATCGGCCTGCAGGCGCTGCTGAAAGCCTTCGGGGTCGACCTGCCTGCGTCGGGCGCCAAGGTGCTGCCCCGCACCGTGATCGTTTCCCTCGTCGTCGGCGTGGTCGTCACTGTGGTGTCGTCGATCTCACCGGCCCGGCGGGCCTCGAAGATCCCCCCGATGGCCGCGCTGCGGGGGGGCGGCATCGAGCAGGGAGGGTCACTTCGCAAACGCACCATCGTCGGGGGCATCGTGGGCGCCCTCGGTTCGGTGGCCCTGTTCGGCGGCCTGTTCGGCGGGGGCGACAGCGCTCTCTCCCTGGTCGGGTTGGGCGCCGCTCTGGTGTTCGTGGCTGTCGCCCTGCTCAGCCCCCTGGCCGCCAAGCCGATGGCCCGGGTGATCGGCGCCCCTTTCGTCCGCATCGCCGGCCTGTCGGGCAAGCTCGGCCGCCAGAACGCGATGCGCAACCCCCGGCGCACAGCCGCCACCGCCGCCGCCCTCACCGTCGGCCTGGGCCTGGTGGCGTGCGTGAGCGTGCTGGCCGCGTCGATCAAGGATTCGGCCGCCGGGGTGGTCGACGACTACCTCTCGGCCGACTACATCATCAGTACGTCGAACTTCATGCCCACCATCAGCACCGACCTTGCGCCGCGGTTGGCCCGTCAGCCGGAGCTGGCCGCAGTCTCAGGATTGCAGACCGGCGAATGGCGGTCACAGGGCCAGAGCCGCAGCCTCTACGGCGCCAACCCCGCCGCCCTCGGCCGGGTTCTCAAGTTCGACGTGACCGGTGGAGATGTTGCCGGTCTCCAGCGGGGCGAGGTGATGGTCGACGAGACCGAGCTGAAGGACAAGGGATTGTCCATCGGCGGCACCCTGCCCATGACCTTCGCCCGGACCGGCACCCGCGAGCTGCGCATCGCCGGCACGTTCGCCAGGAACCAGCTCCTGGGGGGCTACCTCGTGTCCACGGTCACCTTCGATGCCAACTTCTCCGACCGCCTCGACTTCGTGGTCCTGGCCAAGGCGGCGGCGGGAACGACACCGGTCGCAGCCCGGGCTGCGGTGGAAAGCGTGACCAAGGAGTTCCCCAACGTGGAGCTGCGCGATCAGTCGGAGTTCAAGAAGCGGCAGGAGGACCAGGTCAACCAGATCCTCGGCCTCGTTTCGGCCCTGCTGGCGTTGTCGATCATCATCGCCCTGTTCGGGATCGTGAACACCCTGGCGCTCTCGGTCTTCGAGCGGACCAGAGAGCTGGGGCTTCTCCGGGCGGTGGGCATGTCCCGCCGCCAGATCCGGTCGATGATCCGCGGCGAGTCGGTGATCATCGCCGTGCTGGGGGCCATCCTCGGCCTGGCCGTCGGCGTCCTGTTCGGCTGGGCCCTAGTGGCCGCCATCGACGACCAGGGCATCCATCTGGTCGTCCCCGGCGGCCAACTGGTCATCTACGTCGTCCTGGCCGCCATCGCCGGGGTGATCGCCGCGGTGTTCCCCGCCCGCCGAGCGGCCAGGCTCGACGTCCTCGCCGCCATCAGTTACGAGTGACCACCGGGAGACCTCCGGGGCGGGTCGGCCCGTTGCCTCCCTGCTCGACGCGGACGGTGTAGGTGCGGGTCTCCGCAGCCACGGCATCCCATGGCCGAGCGTAGAGACAGCGCAGGGTGGACTCGCCCTGGCCCCGGGCCGCGACCCGGATGATGTGGCGCGGTGGGTCGCCGAAGTCGTAGCGCTCCTCGACCACCGTGAGAAGCGGGCCGCCCGTCTCGACCCGCCACACGAAGCCCGGCTTGGGGGTGGTGGCGAGACGGAGGGTGAACGTCGTGCCGGGAGCGACCCGGATCGTCTTCGCCGGATGGTTGACCGGTCCGCCCGCGGTGAGGCGTTCTCCTGCCGGCGCCGCCGACTCGGTGTTCCCGGCCGCAGGGCGCGCCGGTGGCGCCTCGAGTTGGGGGTCGTAGCGCGCCGGAGCCGGTTGAGGTCGAGGGTCGACCCAGATCCAACCGTCGCGCTCCTCGACGGAATGCACCGGCAGGAACCCGGGCTTGAGCTTCCAGAGACTGGCGGGGTCGGCGTCACGCGACGGCAGCACGTTCTCGCCCGTCAGCGGGTCGTAGAGATAGACGTGCAGCGGGCAGCGGACGAGCCCGTCGAAGAACGTGGCTTCCTCCAGGTCGGTCTGCTGGTGGGGGCACCGGACGGAGAATGCGACAACCGGACCGTCGGACAGACGGCCGAGCAGGACGTCGGTGCCCTCAACGGTGACCCTGCGAAGGTTCGGCTCTCCCGGCGATTCTGCCAACAGCTCGTCGCTCGGAAGGGCCCGGACCAGCGCGTGTCCCACCTCGACAGTTTACGGCCTGCCTACCGATCGGGCGCAGCCGTGGGCCTCGTCATGGCAATCTCCACCGGCAGGACACTATTCACGCCTTCGCGATAGGCCCGTCGCGCTAGTTGAGTACGACGCGACCGCTAGTCTCGGCCGCCGTGAGGCGAACCGTGTTCGGCGCCGTCGTTGCCGTCCTCGGCCTCGTCCTGATCGTCACGAGCATCGGTGTGGTGACGTCGGGCGCAGGCACAACCGTGGGCGACACCGTGGTCGTCAACCGCCAGGGCCCCATCGACGTCCGCAACTCCCCCACCGTGGCCCGGAACCCCACTCGAGGCGACAATCTGGTGACCACCTACCGTATGGACCGGCCGGGTTTCTCCGGATTCCTCTCCTACAGCAACAATGCCGGACAGACCTGGCAACAGACGGTGCTGCCATTGCCGGCCGACGTGCCCAAGTGCGCGGCGTCGCCCGAGGGCCTCCCCTGCCCGTTCGGCCCCGACGTCGCCTTTGGCGCCGACGGGACGCTCTACGTGCTC
>JBBSIS010000014.1:0-28878 GCA_038231955.1 Acidimicrobiales bacterium | reverse complement strand
CCGATCCCGGAGACGACTTCTACTCCCGGCTCAACCCCGACAAGGCCAAGAACCGTGCCCTCGACCAGCTACGCAAGATGGGGTACGCCGTGACCCTCAACCCCCTGGCCGCTACCGGGTAGGGGAATCTTCGCATCAGGGGCCATATCCGGGCATCGCCGCAGGTCAGCGATGTGGCCGGAGAAGATTAGGAAACCGATGCTCTATCCCCTGAGCTACGAGGGCCGGACTGGCGGGATGCGCCTCAGACGCTATACGCCCTCCCCAGCTTCACCGATGCCCGTCGATAGGCGACCATGGTGCCTGCGATGAGCCCTCCCCTGCCGCTGCGGTTCCTGATGTCGGCCGACGATGCCGGGAACCTGCCCGACTCCCGGGCCGAGGTGGCGGTGGTCGGGCGATCGAATGTGGGGAAGTCTTCCGTCGTCAACGCGCTGGCCGGCCGCCAGGGCATCGCCCGTGTGTCCAAGACGCCCGGCCGTACCCGGCTGCTCAACTGCTTCGAGATCGATGGCGCCACGCTCGTCGACTGCCCGGGGTACGGCTACGCCGAGGCGTCGAAGGCAGCCCGACACTCCTGGCAGGCGATGATCGACCGCTACCTCCTGGAGCGGGAGCAACTGTCGATGGTGATGGCCCTCGTCGACGGGGAGATCGGGCCTACCCGGCTCGATCTCCAACTCCTCGAGTGGCTCCGTGGCAACGGCCTGCCCCATGCGGTGATCGCCACCAAGCATGACAAGGTGAAATCGTCGCAACGGCACCGGCGGAATCGCGAGGTCGCCGCCGCCTGCCAGCTTGCCGTTTCCGACGTGGTGTGGGTCAGCGCCGCCAAGGGCACCGGCGTCGAGCGCCTACGCAACCTGGTGACATTGTGGCTCTCGACCGGTTGATGTCGACCGCCGTGACGGCGACGATCAGCCGTCCGGACCCTCTGTCCCTCAGAGCTCCGGGACGGTCGGCGACTCCCCGAGGAGGTGGTCCTCGAAGCCGTCGCCTTCCTCAATGGCCTGCTCCCAGCCCCCGTCGTAGGCATCGTTGGGATCCGTGCCGGTCGCCCGCAGGTCGTCGAGGCCGATCACGTCGTCGATGGGTCGATCGCTCATGGAGCCGGCATACCCACGCCGGCCGGCGGCAACACGACCGAACAGGAACACAGGCCATCAGTGGCAGTTGGTGGAACCCGAGTCGGCGAACGATTTGCCGGCCTCGGGCACGAACTGCCACTGGTAGCTACCGGCCCGCAGCGTCAACGCCAGCACGCCGTAGGTGTTGTCGTTACGCACCTGGCTCCCCGGCAGCGGTGGGCCGAACGGGTAGTGGCTGCGTCCCCCGGTGCCGACCACGAACTGGCGGATCCCGCGGACGTCGTCGGGCTTGCCGGTCGGGTCGAGCGGCGCGAAGCGTTCGTAGTTGTGCTCGTGGCCGGAGAGGATCACCTCGGTGCCGGCGTCGTAGAGGGCGGCGTAGAGGGGCTGCACTGCCGGAGTCGGCCCGTGGGTTGACCCGGAGGAGAACCGCGGATGGTGCCAGTAGGCCAACGTGCACAACGAGGGGTGGGCGGCCAGATCTTCTCGCAGCCATTTCTCCTGCGTGCCCCCGGTGGCGCAGCCGACCACCTCACAGTTGGAGTTGAGGACGACGATGTGCCAGTCGCCTACCTCGTAGCTGTACCAACCGAGCGGCGCCTCGCCGGCGGCGGGGCCGAAGGCGCCGAAGTAGCCAGCGGCCTTCGACACCCCGTAGTCGTGATTGCCGATGGCCGGATGAGTCCGGGCCTTCTGCCGGCCCCACGTCGGGTCGTAGCAGTCGGCATACTCGGCCGCCGTCCCCGCTTCGTAGGCGTTGTCCCCCAGCGTGGCCACGGTGGCGTTGGGCCGGCCGTCGAGCAGGGCGGCGGTGGCTTCATCGCCGAACGAGGCGCACGATGCGATGTCGCCGGCGGCCAGCAGGGTGGCGACCGAGCCGGGACCCGGAGCAGGGAGCGCCGAGGTCGGTCGGGACGCAGGACGGGTAGTGGAGGTGGACGTGGGCGCCCCGATCCCGCTCAACGTGGGGACCGTCGACGGTACGGCGGGCACTGCAGTGATCACCGAGGTCGGGGGCAGGCCAGTCGTCGATGTGGACGTGACGCCCGGCGGCCGAGCACTATCCGACCCGCCGCCCCCGCAGGCGGCAAGCAGGAGGGTGAGGGCGATGGGGATGGCGGCGCGGCGCATGAACAGACAGTCTCCCTCGGGTGCAGCCGTCCTGTGTCCGCAGGGGCCCCTCCCGTGCTAGGCATCGGAGATGGAGTACCGGCGCCTGGGCCGCAGTGATCTGATGGTGTCCGAGATCGGCCTGGGTTCGTGGTTGACCTTCGGCGCAGGAGTGGAAGCCGAGCGGGCGACGGCCTGCGTGCGCCGCGCTGTCGAAGTGGGGATCAACTTCTTCGACACCGCCAATGTCTACGGGCGGGGCGCAGCCGAGTCGTTCCTGGGCGAGGTGCTGAGCGGCGCCGACCGCTCGAGTTACGTGCTGGCCACCAAGGCGTTCTTCCCGATGTCGGACAACGACCGGGGCCTGTCGGCGGCCCAGATCCGCAAGCAGTCCGAGGCGTCGCTGCGCCGGCTGCGCACCGACTACGTCGACCTCTACCAGTGCCACCGCTACGACACGAACACGCCGCTCGAGGAGACGATGGGGGCGTTGACCGAGCTGGTGCGCTCGGGCAAAGCCCGCTACATCGGCTTCAGCGAGTGGTCCCCCGACCAGATCGCCGCCGCCCTCGCCCTGCCCGACGTCGAGCGCTTCGTCTCCAGCCAGCCCGAGTACTCCATGCTCTGGCGCAAGCCGGAGCCCCAGGTCATCCCGCTGTGCGAGCGGGAAGGCGTCAGCCAGATCGTGTGGTCGCCGCTGGCCCAGGGCGCGCTGACCGGCAAGTACAAGCCCGGCTCGCCACCGCCTGCCGACTCGCGGGCGGCCAGCAAGGCCATGGGCTCGATGATGGGCCGCTTCCGGGACGACTCGGTGCTGGAGGCCGTCCAGCGCCTCCGGCCCCTCGCCGGCGACCTCGGGCTCACCATGGCCCAACTCGCCCTGGCCTGGGTGCTGCAGGGGGAGAACGTGGCGTCGGCCATCACCGGTGCCAGCCGCCCCGACCAGATCGACGAGAACATCGTCGCCTCCGGTGTCGCCCTCGACGACGGCGTGCTGGCCATGATCGACGACGTCCTGGGCGACGCGGTCGGGCCCTGATCAGCCTCGACTACACCGGCACCCTCGTAGTGGTGCCGTCGATCTCCTTTCCCGTGGCCGAGCTGGCCAAGATCGTCGCCGTGCAGTCCTACGAGGAGCGAATGCTCTTCGTGATCCTCCTGCTGCGCAACCCGGAGCTGCGCCTCGTCTACGTCACCTCTGCTCCCGTCGACCCGTCCATCGTCGACTACTACCTGCGCTTCCTGGACGACCCGGCGAGGGCCCGGGACCGCCTGACCATGCTCGACGTGGGGGATCCGTCGACCGGTGGCCTGTCGGAGAAGATCCTCCGCCAGCCGGACATCGTGGCCGAACTGCGCCGGCTGGGCGACGGCGCCACGTTGCTCCCGTTCAACGTGACGCCGGCGGAGATCACGCTGGCTCGCGAGCTCGGAATGACCCTGTGCGGGCCTCCCGCCCATTTGGTGCGGTTGGGTTCGAAGTCGGGATCGCGCAAGGTCGCGGTGCGGGCGGGGGTGCGGCGGATCGAGGGCGCCGAGAACCTCTATTCGCTGGAGGCGGTGGTGGCGGCCATCTCGGCCGTCCGGATCCGCCGGCCCGAGGCCGAGGCCGTGGTCGTCAAGCTCAACAACGGGTTCTCCGGGATCGGCAACGCCATCCTCGACGTGGACGGGCTGGCCGACCCCCTGCCGGCGTCCACCACCACCTTCTGCGCCGCCGACGAGTCGTGGTCGAGCTACGGGCCGAAGGTGGTGGCCGAGGGAGCGATCGTCGAGGAGCTGCTGCGGGTGCCGGGCCTGACGTCGCCGAGCGTGCAGTTGCGGATCGCGCCGGGGGGCGCCGTTCCAGGAGGAGGCGTGGAGGTGCTGTCGACCCATGACCAGATCCTGGGCGGCCCCGAGGGCCAAGTCTACGTGGGTTGTCGGTTTCCCGCCGCGCCGGCGTACCGGTCGGCCATCGTCGACGAAGGCGTCCGCGTGGCCGAGGTGCTGGCGGCCGAGGGCGTGATCGGCTCCTTCGGCATCGACTTCGTGGTCACGCCGGCCGCCGACGTCTTCCTCAGCGAGATCAACCTGCGCATGGGCGGCACCAGCCACCCCTACTGGATGGCCCGCCTGGCCGGCGGTGCCACCTACGACCCCGTCTCCGGCGAGCTCACGGCCGGTCAGGGGACGCTCTGCTACACGGCCACCGACAACCTCAAGATCTCGCGGCTGATCGGGCAGCGGCCCGACCAGGTGATCGCCGCGGTCGACGAGGCCGGTCTGGCCTTCGATCCGCTATCGGGAACGGGCGTGACCCTGCACCTCCTCGGCGCAGTCCCGGGCTACGGCAAGCTGGGAGCGACGTGCATCGCCGCCAGCCCCGTCGCCGCCGACGACCTCTACGCCCGGCTGGTGGCGACACTGACGGCATGAACCGGGTCACCCAGCGCCAGGCAGGACGCTGCCATGCGCGCTTCTCCTTGGTAGGTGGAGACCCCACCATCGGCTCCCCACCTTGGAGCCGGCTGTGCCACAGCTATGAATTGTTCGTGCCGCTTACGGGGTGAGGCGCTGGATCGTCGCCATGTACTCGCTGCGAAGGTTGACAAGGCCGCCAGCGGCCGATGCGTCGGTCACCGACCGCTCCTTCACCCACAGGCCCGAAGCGGGGTCCACGTTCACCGTGAGAACCTGGCGGCCGTTCACGTCGCCCGGAGGGAGGCTGACCGTCGCCCGCATGACAAGGGTGTCGACGGCCCTGCCGGCGATGACCAGGCGCTCGCCGCCCAGGACGTCGACTACCAGCCGGGCCGTGCCTCCCCCGGCGACCAAACCGGCCTCGAGGTGGGCGCCGGCCCGGGCGCCGGTGGGCAGCAGGAGCACGGGCGCCGTCGGGGTCAGGTCTCGGGTGTCGGTGGCCCCGCTGAAGCCGACGGTGAGGCGCAGGCCGACCAGATACACACCGTTCGGGCGATAGTCGAGGGTGAACTCGGTGGCTGTCCCGTTCCCGGCGCCGTCGCGCAGGTTGCGGGTGGAGTGCTGCCGGGTGGCGGCGGGCGGGTCGACGACCAGCGTCGTCACTGCAGGAAAGACCACGGTCGAGCCGGCGACCACCGTGGCGCCCGACGTGGCATAGCGGTAGGTGCCGGCCACCGGCGGCATCAGGGCCCGGTCGCCGGTAGGCACGGTCGTGGCGGTGGTCGTGGCCCGACCCGACGGCGACGTGGTCGTGGTCAGCCGCCCTGACGTGGTGGTGGTGGCGCCCGGGACCGTGCTGGTGGCGGTCGACGAGGGAACCGTCGGCATGACCATGGTCGTGGTGGGCTCCTGGATGGCGGCGCTTCCGGCCGACGCCCGCACCGCGGCCTGCGACGCGTCGCCGCTTCCCTTTCCACACCCCGCCAACCCGGCCAGAAGGAGCCCGGCGACAAGGGCTGAGCCGCCCCGCCGACCTCTCGGCATCAGTGGGTCTCGGGCACGGCCTCGGCCGCTTCGAGGGCTCGGATGACCGATGCGGCGATGCCCGGACCGTCGAGGCCGATGGCGGCGTGGATGGCCGCCGGGCGGCCCTGGGCGATGAACCGGTCGGGGACGCCGAGCACGATCACCGGCGGGCACGGCCGTCTTTCGGCGGTGGACGCCACCGCATCGGCGATGGCCGAGCCCGCCCCGCCGAGGCGCACCCCGTCCTCGGCGGTGACCACGAGGGGGTGGGAGGCGGCGTCGGCGATCATCTTGGGGTCGAGCGGTTTGACCACCCGGACGTCCCACACGCTGGCACGCACTCCCTGCTGGTCGAGGAGGCGGGCGGCGTCTTCGGCGGCCTCGACCATCTTGCCCACGCCCAGCAGGCAGACGTCGGATCCTCGGCGGACCAGACGGCCGGAGAGCCCGGATCCCACCTCGTCGGGCGCCACTTGGCGGGCCGAGCCCTTGGGGTAGCGGATGGCCGACGGCCCGGCGGTGATCAACAGAGCCTCACTCAACATGACCTCGACCTCCGGGGCCGAGGACGGGGCGAACACCGTCATCCCTGGAACCCGGGTCAGTAGGGCCATGTCGAGGACGCCGTGGTGCGACGGGCCGTCGTCGCCGGTGATCCCGGCCCGGTCGATGGCGAAGATCACCGGGAGCTTGTGCAGCCCGACGTCGAGGTTGATCTGGTCGAATGCCCGGGTCAGGAACGTCGAGTAGATGGCGACCACCGGGCGGAGGCCGCCCATGGCCATGCCCGCCGCCGCCGTCACTGCGTGCTGCTCTGCGATACCGACGTCGAGGAAGCGGTCGGGGTGGCGGGTCTGGAACGGAATGAGACCGGTGGGCCCGGGCATGGCCGCGGTGATGGCGACGATGCGATCGTCGGCCTCGGCGGCGGCGACGATGGCTTCGGCGAAGGCCTGGGTGTAGCCGGCGGGCACCGACGGCGGGGGCCCGGTGACGGGATCGAAGACCGGCGTGTCGTGCAGGCACTTCTCGTCGTCGTCCTCGGCCGGCTTGTAGCCCCGGCCCTTCTGGGTGAGGACGTGGACGAGTATGGGCCCGTCGAGCTCCGCGGCCCGACGGAGAGTGTCCTCCAGGGCAGCGATGTCGTGGCCCTCGACGGGGCCGACGTATCGCACGCCAAGTGTCTCGAAGAACCCGCCGGGGCCGAGCACTTCCCGGGACGCGGCCCGCATGCCCTCCATGCCCAGCTCCAGGTGCTCGCCAATGCCGGGGACGCCCCGGAGCAGCCGCTGGATGCGGTCACGGCTCTTGACGTAAGACGGGTTCAGCCGCAGGCGGGTGAGGCCGGCGGCAAGGGAGGAAACGGTGGGGGCGTAGGACCGGCCGTTGTCGTTGAGGACGATCAGGACCCGTCGGCCGCTGTGGCCCAGGTTGTTGAGCGCCTCGTAGGCCATGCCGCCGGTCATGGAACCGTCGCCGATCACAGCCACCACCCGCCGCTCGGTGTCGCCCTGCAGCGCCAACGCGGTGGCCAGGCCGTGGGCGTAGCTCAGGATGGTCGACGCGTGGCTGTTCTCCACCATGTCATGAGGCGACTCGGTGCGCGACGGGTAGCCGGACAGGCCGCTGGCCTGGCGCAGGCTGGGGAACCGCTCCCGTCGACCGGTGAGGATCTTGTGGACGTACGCCTGGTGGCCGGTGTCCCACAGGAGCATGTCCTTGGGCGAGTCGAATACCCGGTGCAGGGCCAGCGTCAGCTCCACCACGCCCAGGTTGGAGCCCAGATGGCCACCCGTGACGGAGACGGACTGGACGATGAAGGCACGAATCTCACCGGCCAGCCGGTCGAGCTGGTCCTCGTCGAGGTCCCGAAGGTCGCTCGGTCCGGTGATGGTCTCCAAGAGCATGCCGATGGGTTCACGCTACCCCCATGCCGCCCAATGCCAACAGTCAGGGCCAACAGTCAGGGCCAAAATCGGCTGCCACTCCATGGCATCGGCCCGCCGCTACGGTGGGCGCCGCCCATGGACCTCGACCGGTACCAGTACCTCTTGCTGATGGCCGGGTGCCTACTGGTCACCCTGCCCCTCGAGTTCGTCCTCGGGGCCAGGGTCTGGCGGCAGCCCCGCCGCCTGCTCACGGCCATGGCTGTCCCGGTCGCCATCTTCGTGATCTGGGACGCCATCGCCATCGCCCGTGACCATTGGACCTACAACACGCGCTACGTGACCGGCTGGAACCTCCCCTTCGACCTGCCGGTCGAGGAGCTCGCCTTCTTCATCGTCATCCCGATCTGCAGCCTCCTCACCCTCGAGGCCGTGCGCCGGGTCCTGCGGAGGCAGTGACAGGCGGTGGAGTACACGTGGGCCTCGATCGTCGCCGTGCTGGTCGTGATCGGCATCGAAGTTCTGTGGCTCAAGACGGGCATCTTCGGCCAGCTCACGTTCTGGGTGGCCTATGCGATCATCGTGTTCTTCCAGGTGCTGGTCGACGGCTGGCTGACCAAGCTGTCGGCGCCGATCGTGCAGTACAACGCCGATCGGTCCACCGGCACCCGGATCCCCTGGGACATCCCGATCGAGGACTACCTGTTCGGCTTTGCCCTGATCGTGCTCACCATCATCCTGTGGGAGAAGGCGGGACAGCGCCGTCGCGGTCCTGCTCGCGCAGACGACGGACCGACGAGCCGAACAGCAACAGCCCCGAAGCACCGACGATGATTACGTGGGCCCACAGGGCGGCCATGGCCAGGAAGGGAAGCCCCAGGCCCACGGCGGTGAAGATGATGCGAGTGGGGCGCTCCCCCGGGGTGATCAGGGGCGTGCCGCCGACTCCGGCCAGGGAACCGCGGGCTCGCACGTACTCGAGCCACCAGCACACGGCGGTGGCCGCCACCGCCAGCCTGGTGGCGGTGGCGGCCCCGCCGACCAGGACAGCGAGGGCGATCGGGAAGGCGGCGTCGGCCACCCGGTCGAGCGCCGAGTCGAGCAGGAAACCGACCTTGGTGGTGCGCCCGGCCTGGACGGCCACTGCGCCGTCGAGGCTGTCGAGCAGTCCCGACACGGTGACGGCCACGCAGGCCGATGCTCCGCCGATCCAACCGTCGATGGTGGCCAGGCCCACGGCGAGGAGGGCGGCGAGCAGGGCGGCGACGGTGACCATGTTCGGCGAGACGCCCGCCCGGGCCAACGGCCGGGCCACCGCAGCCGCCACTCTGAGCCACCCGCCCACGAACCCGGTCGGGGGCTCGGTGGCGTGCAGGGCAGCCCAGTCGCGGACGTGGTCCGAATCGTCCTTCCCGAGGCCGTCCATTCCGGGCCAGTACACCTCATAGATGCCCTCGGCGCTGCGCCCCGTGCGCCCGGCGACGGCCGTCGCCGTCGTCGGGCTGGTCCGAATGGGGTGGGCGGCGCGCCGGTTCCTCGCCCCTGACCCGACTGCGGCCCCCATCTCCGTCCGGGTCATCGTGCCGGCCCGGGACGAGGCCGACGTCATCACCGGCTGTGTCGACGCCGCCCTCTCACAGGCAACGGAGGTGGTGGTGGTGGACGACGGCTCGTCGGACGCGACGGGAGCGCGCGCCGCCGCCGCCGGGGCCGTTGTCATGCGCCTGGAGGACAATCCGGCGGCCGGATGGTTGGGCAAGCCGCGAGCGTGCCTGGCCGGAGCAGAGGGCGCGTCGACGGAATGGCTGGCGTTCGTCGACGCCGACGTGGTTCTCTCTCCCGGATCCCTGGCCACCATGGCGGCGGCCACCCGGGCCACGTCGACCAGCATCGTCGGCGGGCTCGACTGCCGGTCGTTCTGGGAGCACCTCCTGCTGCCCGAGCTGGGCCTGGCCTTGACCCAGGAGGGCCTGCCGGCCGGTTTCGCCAGCGGCCAGTGCTTCCTCGTCCGCCGGGACCACTACGAGGCCATCGGAGGGCACGGCCATCGCGCCGTACGAGCCTCCGTGGTCGACGACCGCGACCTTGCTCTGGCCCTCGGGGGCCACGATGCCCGGCTGGCGCCGGCGCTCATGACGGCCCGGATGTACCGGAGCTGGTCGGAGATCCGCGCCGGGCTGGGCAAGAACCAGGCCGCCCTCCATCCCGGCCTTTTCCGCCACATGGCGTGGCTGCTGGGGCCGGTCGCCTCGCGGCGACCCTGGGCCGGAATGATTGTCAGTGCTGGGGGCCGGGCAGTGGCCGGGCAGAACCCTCTTTACGGCGTGCTGTCGCCTCTCGCCCGTTTGGTACTGGCCGCCCTTTACCTGGAGAGCCGGTACCGAGGCCACGCCGGGCTTCCGGTCGAGTGGAAAGGGCGGTCGGTCGTGCCGGCGTAGTTCTCACGATCCGGTGAACATCACATCGGCGGCACCTCCAAGGCGGCACAGGCCGGTACCGTCAGAGCATGGCCGGACATGTGGTCGAGCACGAACTCCCCGCCGACGAGGCGCCCGCCGACGAAGCCCTCACCGATGCCGAGCTGACCGACCTGGCCTTGGCCGGCGATCCCGATGCCCCGGTGCCCGAGGATGCGGTGAGCATGTGGGATCTGGGCCCCGAGGATGGCGCCGACCTCCTGCCGAATTGGTACATGCCGGCGCCGTCCATGGGGACACGGTCGTTCCGGGGATGGCGACGATGGCTCATCCTGCTGATCGTGGTCACCTTCGTCGCCCTCGAGGCCTTCGGCCTGTGTAGCACCTACGGCCAAGTCACCCTGGGGTAGCCACTGATTATGGGCTCTCGTGATATCGATATCACTCCTTGGGGCCTCTTTGCCCTTTTTCCGACGGACTCTCCTCTCACTATCGAAGGGTTCGGGTAGTGCGGCCTATCAGCGGTCGGGTGTCATCGACAACAGCGTGTACTCGCTGATGTCGGTGTAGTTCAGCCGGCCGACGAACTGGGAGCCGACCTGGAGGCCGATGTTCCGTCGCTCCTTCAGAACGAGGCCGGTGGTGGGATCAAACCAGTCGTCAACCGACGCCGCGCCCAGCGTCGCCCCCGAGAACAGCGTGGTCCAGCGGACGTGGCGGGCCGGCCGGGCCAGGCCCCCAACCTCCAGGGACTCGTCGCCCACGTACTCGGTGATCTGGTGGGCCCCGGTGTCCTCGTCGCCGCAATCCCATTCCTCCCGGGCGCCCGGGGACCGCCCGGACATGTCAAACGTGCCGCCCCGGCAGTCGAAGTCCTGGGTGCCGTGGGTCCACCAGTAGGCGATGTCGGTGCCGTAGGTGACGAGCTTGTCGCCGCAGCGGTCGTAGTACTCGATGTGCTGGACGACGAAGAACTGCTCCTCGCGCACTCCGCAGCCCTGACGGGTGACGATGCGCATGGTCTCGTCGCTGTAGTCCCGCCGGGTGTCGAACAGCGAGACTTCCTCGCCGCCGGTGGTGCGGTAGCGGTACACGCCGGTGGCCGGCAACCCGGGGACGTCGCCGACGGCCGTCGCCGCCGGGCCGGCAGCGCGGAAGCGGGCGACCGCTTCCTGGCGGTCGAGGTCGCCGACCCAGTAGCGGCCCCCCACCAGGAACAGGCCCCCGGAAAGGACCACGGCATCGACCACGGCCATCACCTTGAGGAGACGGGCTCTGCGTTTCAGGCCGGCGGCTCCGGCATTCAAGGACGGAGCATGCCGAAGCCGACGGCCAGCTTCTTCCACGTCGGCACCCGCACCCGTGTGGCGAACACGTCGTAGCCAGCGTTTTCGATCTCGGTCAGGATCCCCGAGTACAGCCGGCGGGCGCCGCGTATGCAGCGCGCCGAGGTGGGGGGCAGCATCGGGATCCCGAGGTCGGCCGAGGTGTAGTAGCGGCGGGTGCGGGCGATCTCGAAGGCCATGAGGTCGCACCACTCGGGCGTCGCCTTGCGCAGCCAGGGGTCGGCGCCGAACTTCCGCAGATCCTCCTGGGGGACGTAGACCCGGCCCCGATCGAGATCTTCGGCTACGTCACGCCAGAAGTTCGAGAGCTGGAAGGCGATGCCGAGGTCGCGGGCGTGGGCACCGGCCTCGGGCGAGCTCGGCTCGAGGATGGGGACCATCATCTCGCCGATCACGGCGGCCGAGCCGTCCATGTATCCGAGGAGGTCCTCGAAGCTCTCGTAGGTCTCGCACGTGAAGTCCATGGCCATGGACTTCAGGAAGCGCTGGAAGCAGTCCGGGTTGATGTCGAAAGCCTTGACCGTGTGCACGACGGCCTTCAGCACCGGATCGTCGGAGTGGCCTTTGGCCAGGTCGACGAAGAAGCGGTCGCCGAAGTCGGTCAGGGCGGCCTGGCGCTCCGCCGGCGTGGCGGTGGAGCCCCGGCCGAGCGCCGAGGAGCGGGAATCTACCGCGTCGACGATGTCGTCGGCGTAGCGGCAGAAGCCGTACAGGGCATGCACGTGGTGGCGCTTGACCACCGGCAGCAGATGGGTGGACCAGTAATAGGTGGTGCCGTAGCGGCGGTTGAGCTGGCGACAGCGGGCGTAGGACTGCTCGAGGGTGACCACGGGCCGCCTACTTCTTGGCCAGCTCGTCGACCCGCTCGGCGGCCAGCCGGCCGGAGAGCAGCACCATGGGAACACCGACGCCGGGGACCGTGCCCGAGCCCACGAACACCACACCGGGCGCCTTCTTCGTCACGTTGTTGGGCCGGAACGGCCCGGTCTGGAAGAAGTTGTGGGCCAGAGCGAACGGGGTGCCCCGCTCCATGCCTTGGCGCTCCCAGTCGGTGGGGTCGACGAAGCGCTCGACGTCGACCTCCACGGTCGGGTACCCGAGGGCGGAGACCCGGGCAATGAGGCGCTCGCGCACGCGGTCGCGCTCGGAGCGCCAGTCGACGTTGCCGTCCAGGTTGGGCGTGGGCTCGAGCACGTAGAGCGACACGTGGCCGGCCGGGGCCAGGGACGGGTCGGACGCCGACGGGCTGGTGACGAGGATTGAGGGGTCGGGCATGACCACACCCCGGTTGAGGAGGGCGTCGAACGCGCCCTCCCACTCGGTGCCGAAGTGGATGTTGTGGTGGGCGGCGCCCGCCGGCAATTGCCCCTTCACACCGGCCAACCACACCGCGCAGGATGGTGAGTAGTTGCCCTTCCGGGCCACGCGGGGCATGGGCACTCCCGGCAGCAGCTCGCGATAGGCCACCGGTAGGTCGGGGTTGAGGACGACGGCATCGGCGGCGATGACATCGCCCCCGGCCAGGCGAACGCCGCTGATCGTGCCGTCGGTGGTCCGGATCACCCCGTCGACCGCGCTGTTGTAGCGGAACGATACGCCGGCCTTCTCGGCGACGGTGGCCAGCGCCCGGGGGATGGCGTGCATGCCGCCTTCCGGGAACCAGACGCCCTCGACGGTGTCCATGTAGGTGATGACGCAGTAGATGGCCAGGGCTTCGAAGGGCGACAGTCCGGCATACATGGCCTGGAACGAGAAGAGCTTCTGCAGACGGGGGTCGGAGAAGTACGACCCGACGACGTTGGACATCTTCTTCAGCCCGCCCATGCGCAGCAGGTGGAGCAGCGGCCAGGGGGGATTGGCGATGCCCAGGACGCTGTCGAAGTTGCGGTCGATGAAGTGGGGCAGCTCGAGCTGGTAGAGCTCGGTGAGGTAGTCGCAGAAGCGACCGAACCCTGCGGCCTCCACCGCGCCGGCCGTCTCCCGGATCTCCTCGGTCATGGCCTCGCGCCCGTGGCGGACGTGGATGGCCGACCCGTCGGCGAAGCAGGCCCGGTACATCGGGTCGACGGCCTTGAGGGTGAGGTGGCTGTCCATGTCGGCGCCGGCCGCCTGGAAGGCGTCGCTCAGAATCCCCTTCATGGTCAACACGCTGGGGCCCGTGTCGAACCGGTAGCCGGCGACGTCCCACAGCCCGGCCCGGCCCCCCGGCACGTCGGCCCGCTCGATGACCTCGACGTCATGGCCCCGCCCGACGATGTGGCAGGCGGCCGACAGGCCGCCCAGCCCGGCCCCGACGATGACCACCTTCATACGGCCCACCCCCCACGACGAACCGAGCGACCGGTCATCGGTC
The DNA here is from genome assembly GCA_038231955.1 of Acidimicrobiales bacterium. Lineage (GTDB taxonomy): Bacteria > Actinomycetota > Acidimicrobiia > Acidimicrobiales > AC-14 > CADCTB01. Next base: position 15,249 of record JBBSIS010000014.1, on the reverse strand, counting down.
GCGTCCGGCGACGTAGTCGGCCAGCTCCACGAGAGCCTGGCGGGCGCCCCCCTCGAGGGCGGCGGCGTCGAGGGCACCCACCGCTTCAGCGACCAACCGCTCGATGTCGCCCTCCACAATCTCCACCGCGCCGGTCGACTGCAGCACGCCTTGCAGGGCGGCAATGTCGTCGTCGTCGAGATCGGCGGCGCCGTAGCGAGCCAGGGCGACGGCATCGGCGCCCGATGCCCGCTCGGCGGCCATGGCATGGAGCAGGGTGGGCTTGCCCTCTCGCAAGTCCTCCCCCACCGGCTTGCCGGTGACATCGGAGTCGCCGAAGACGCCCAGCAGGTCGTCGCGCAGCTGGAAGGCCTCGCCCAGGGGCAGCCCGTAGCCTGACAAGGGGCCGGCCAGGATGTCGAGGCGGCCGGCCAAGGCGGCGCCCAGGTGCAAGGGCCGCTCGACGGTGTACTTGCCGGACTTGAACCGCGAGATCCGCCGGGCCGTGGGCTCCGTCACCCGGCCCCGGGCCGTGCCGAGCAGGTCCAGGTACTGGCCGACGTTGACCTCGGTGCGCAGCTCGGTGAAGACGCCGAGGGCGGCCTCGGGCGCGCCGGCCAGGAGCCGATCGGCGTAGACGAAGGCCAGGTCGCCGACGAGGATGGCCACGCCCTCGCCGAAGCGCCGGGCTTCGCCCCGCCAGCCGCCCATGGCATGCTCGGCCTCGAACTGCACGTGGATGGTGTCGGTGCCCCTGCGGGTGGCCGAACCGTCCATGATGTCGTCATGGACCAGGGCGAAGGGGTGAAGGAGCTCGAGGGCGGCGCCGGCGTCGACCACGGCCCGGTCCTCCGTGTGGCCCCCGGCGCCCAGGTAGCCCCAGTGGCAGAACGCCGGCCGCAGCCGCTTCCCGCCGGCCAGCACCAGGCCCCGTAGGGCGGCTAGAGGCTCGGCCAGGTCGGCGTCGACCTCCGACCACCGCTCGAGCTCGGCGTCGAGGAGGGTGCGGATGCGCTCGTCGACCCGCCTGGCGATACCAGCCAGGCTGGGCGGCGCAACCGCGATTCCGGGAACGACTCGCACCACTCTCCTCTCCGAGCCCTTTGCAGGTTAGGCGCAGTTCGGAACGGGATCGTCGTGCGGATGAGAGCTCGTAAACGCGGCGAGGGCGAAGCCGGCTCCGGCGCCTACGCCGAGCACCAGGGCGCCGCCGGCGGCGTCGAGCACGTAGTGGTTGGCGGTGACGACGATGGCGAACAAGGTGCAGGCCGGGTACAGGAGCACGACCGCCTTCGACCACGCCTGTTCCAGGATCGGGAAAAGCACCAGCGCGCTCCATGTCGACCACGCGAAGTGGAGACTGGGCATGGCCGCATATTGGTTGGACACGCGTGCGACGGGCCCGGAATCGAAGGACCACAGGCTCCCGAAGACCTTGAGCGTGTCGAGGAAACCGTACGGCCCCGGCAACAGTCGGGGCGGCATGAGGGGGTAGAGGGCGAAACCCACCAGGGCCAGGGCGGTGGTGGCGGCCAGAGTGTTGCGCCACCGGGGGTAGCGGCCCGGGAAGCGCCGGAAGAGCAGGACCAGGGCCACGACGGTGACGACGAAGTGGAACGTCCCGTAGAAGACGTTCCAGAACTCGATGAAGCCCCGCCAGCCCAGAAAGGCATGCTGCACGGCGCGTTCGTGGTAGAGCCCGAGCGCCTTTTCGGCGGCGATGACGTGCCGGGCGTTGGAAAAGGCGTGCGCCTCCGACACCGACGCCGAGCCCTGTGTGTTCCGAACGACGCTGTACAGACCGTAGAAACCGAGCACGTAGAGAACCTCTCGCCACCAGCGCAACCCGGCCGGGCGACGACGGTCCTCCGACCGGCGGCGGGTCGATGCCGATGGTTCCTCGGTGGCGGTGGCGGTGGCGGTGGCGGGGTCGGGCTCGGGCGCCGCGTCGCTCAAGCCATGACCCGGGCGGGCCGGGTGCCGACGGCGAAGGCGGGAGCGCCCAGGAGGCTGACGACCAGGTTCATGCCGTACAGCAGCAGGCCGAACGCCACAGCCTGGCCGCTGGCCACGCCGAGGGGACCGAGAAGGATCACGAGCGCTCCCTCCCGCAGGCCGAGCCCGTTGACCGACAGCGGCAGAACCTGGGCCACGGCCACAACGGGGATGAACGCCATCATCGCCGACCAGCCGACGTGAATGCCCATGGCGTGACCCGCCATCCAGGCGCCCCCCACCATGGCCAGCTGGTAGGCCAGGGCACTGACCCCGACGCCCAGGGCGGCGGCCGGGTCGCGTCGCAGTCGGGCCAGGCCGAGCTGCACGGCGCCGAGGAATCCCAGCCAGGCGTGGCCGGACAGACGACCGGCGACGCCGGAGCTCGAGACGGCGACGAGGATCACGCCCAGCACCACCAACGTTCCCAGCGACATGGTGAGGGCCAGCCGGCTGGCCCGCCCGAGGTGGAGCAGGGTGGGGTTGCCGGCCATGGCCACCAGGCTTATGAACGGCAGCACGAGGAAACCGGTGAGCCGCTCGACCATGACCGACGCCACCGAGGGGTGGCGCTGGCCGTTCGATGCCGACAGCCGGGTGACGCGCAGCACATCGCCGCCGACGGTGCTGGGCAGGACGTTGGAAACGAACATCCCGGCCAGGGTGTGGGAGAGCAGCCCCGGGAAGTCGGCGGGTAGGCGCAGGGCCTGGAGCACCTGCGACCACCGGACCGTCGACAGCAGGACCGCCCCGGTGTAGACGAGGAGGCCCCCGACCAACCATCCGAGGGTGGACAGCTGGTGGCTCGGGAACAGCGATGCCAGGTGGATGCGCGGCACCAGCACGGCGAGCATGGCCGAGCTGGCCAGCAGCCTGAGGCCCAGCAACAGCTTGGCCCTACGACCCCCTTGCACCCTGCCACCCTACGCGAACGACGGATCGTCGGCGAGGGATGTTCCCCTCTGGATAACCTGCGCGTCTCGTGCGCACCCGGAAAGTCCAACTCGTCGACATCTGCCTCGACGTCGCCGACGCGGGCGACGGTGGTCGGCCGATCATGCTGCTGCACGGCTTCACGGCCGACAAGAGCGAGGTCGCCGAGGTCCTCGAGCCACTGGCCGAACGGGGCTGGCACGCCGTCGCCCCGGACCTGCGGGGCCACGGCCGCAGCGACCACCCCACCGAGGGCGACGCCTACAGCTTCGACGTCCTGGCCGCCGATATCCTGGGCCTGGCCGACCACCTGGGCTGGGACCGGTTCGCACTGGTAGGCCACTCCATGGGCGGCGCCGTCGCCCAGCTCGTCGCCCTCGACCACCCCGACCGCCTCGCCGGACTGGTCCTGGCCAGCACCTTCCACGGGCCGGTGAAGGGCATCAGCCTGGAGCTGGTCGAGCTCGGCTCCTGGGTGGTGCGAGAGTCAGGGATGGCCGGGCTGGCCCAGGCCCTCGCCGCCCGCCGAGCCGATGACGCCGAGTCGGTGGCCGCCTTCGAGCGGATGCAGGAGGCGCGCCCCGGTTACGCCGCCCAGTCGGTCCACCGCCTCGAATCGACGTCGCCCGACATGTGGTTGGCCCTGGCCCCTGCCTTCGTCACTCAGGTCGACCGCCTCGACCGGTTGCACTCCCTCGACGTGCCCACCGCGGTGGTCGTGGGTGAGCTGGACGCCACCATGCTCGACGACTGCCTCCGGTTGGCCGACACCATCCCGGGCGCCTCGCTCACGGTGATCCCCGGCGCCGGCCACGTCCCTCAACTGGAGGAGCCCGAGCAGTGGTGGACGGCGTTGTCGGGGTTCCTGGACTGGCTGTGAGCCCGCCGGCCCGCCCCTTTAGCCGGGAGGGCGCCGGTACCATCGGAGGATGATCGAAGAGGCCGTCCTCCAGCGCGTGCTCACCGCCGCCCTCCGCACCGGCGGCGACTTTGCCGAGGTCTTCGCCGAGGACCGGCGGTCCTCCTCCGCCCGCCTCGACGACGGCAAGATCGAGGAGCTCACCTCGGGGCGCGACCGGGGGGCCGGCATTCGGGTCGTCCGGGGTGACACCACCGGCTTCGCCCACACGTCGGATCTCACCGAGGAGGGTCTGCGGGCCGCAGCTCAGACGGCCGCCGCTGCTGCCCGTGGAGGTGGCGACGGGGTGCGGGAGGTGGCGCTGACGCGCCAGGAGCACCCACGGCCGCACAAGGTCGAGATACTGCCCGAGGATGTGCCCAAGGCCCGCAAGGCCGAGCTGCTGCTCAGGGCCGATGAGGCGGCCCGGTCCTCGGGGGGCGCCATCCGTCAGGTCGGCGCCACCTACGCCGACAGTCACCGCCAGATCATCGTTGCCAACAGCGACGGGCTGCTTGCCGCCGACGACCAGGTCCGCACCCGCCTCATGGTCAGTTGCGTGGCGTCGGGCGACACCGGCATGCAGACCGGCTTCGAGGCGCCCGGCCGCACCGTCGGCTTCGAGCTGTTCGACCAGGTCGACCCCGCCGATGTCGCCCGCGAGGCGGCCCGCCGGGCCCTGGTGATGCTGGAGGCCCGTCCCGCCCCCAGCGGCACCCTGCCCGTCGTGCTGAAGCGGGGCGCCGGCGGCGTGCTGTTCCACGAGGCGTGCGGCCACGGCCTCGAGGCCGACCTGGTCGGCAGAGACGCGTCGGTGTTCAAGGACAAGGTGGGCCAGGCCGTGGCCAGTCCCCTGGTCAACCTGGTCGACGACGGCACCTACGCCCGCGAGTGGGGCACCTACGCCATCGACGACGAGGGCCACGCCGCCCAGCGCAACACCCTCATCGAGAACGGCGAGCTGACCGACTACATGTGGGACCACCTGCGGGCCCGCAAGGAGGGGCGCCAGTCGTCCGGCAACGGGCGGCGCCAGAGCTACCACCACCTCCCGATGGTCCGCATGACCAACACCTACGTGTTGGCCGGTGAAGAGGATCCCGACGAGATCATCCGCCAGACGCCGCGCGGCATCTACTGCGTCCAGCTCGGCGGGGGCCAGGTGAACACGGCGACGGGCGACTTCGTCTTCGGGATCACCGAGGCCTACATGATCGAGAACGGCGAGGTCACCCATCACATCCGTGCCGCCAACCTCATCGGCAACGGCCCCGAAGTGCTCCGGGCCATCGACGCGGTGGGCAACGACTTCGACACCTGGACGGGCACGTGCGGCAAGGACGGCCAGGGCGTCCCCGTCTCCTCGGGCCAGCCCACCCTGCGGGTGGCGGCCATGACCGTGGGCGGCACCGCGGGTGCCTAGCCTGGTGGACAGCTCGCTGCTGGAGCTGGCCGAGCGGGTCCTCGAGCGGGCCGGGCCCGGCGAGGAGGTCGAGGTGTTCGTCGGCCGGGGCCACCAAACCGATGTCAAGGTGTTCGACGGTGCGGTGGAGTCGTTCTCCTCCGCCGACACACAGGGAGTCGGCGTCCGGGTCATCGCCGGCGGCCGCCAGGGCTTCGCCTACGCCGCATCCCTCGACGACGACGTGATCGCCGAGACCATGGCCGAGGCCCGCGACAACGCCGGGTTCGGCACCGTCGACGAGTTCCTGGGCCTCACCGGTCCCGACGGCGTGGAGCCCGTCGACCTCGACCTGTTCCGCCCCGAGCTGTCGCAGTTCCCGACCGAGGCCAAGATCGAGATGGCCCTGGAGTTGGATCGGGCGGTGCGAGCCGCGGATGCGAGGATCCGCGGCGTCGAGTCGGCCGAGTACGGCGACTCGGTCTCCGAGTCGGCCATCGCCTCCACCCAGGGCATCCGGGCGTCGACCCGCCGTTCGGTGTGCTCGATCGTCGCCTCGGCCTTGGCCGGGGAGGGCACCGAGACCCAGACCGGCTCCGGTTACTCCGTCGCCCGCACGCCCGACGACCTCGACATGGCCAAGGCGATCAAGGAAGCCGCCGAGAAGTCCACCCGACTGCTCGGCGCCCGCAAGCCCGCGTCGCGGCGCCTCACCGTCCTCCTCGACCCGCCTGTCGCCGCCTCGTTCCTCGGTCTGCTCTCGTCGGGCCTGTCGGCCTCGTCGGTCATCAAGGGCCGCTCATTGTTCGGCGGCCGGGAGGGTGAAGCCGTGGCCGTCCCGTTCCTGACCCTGGGCGACGACCCCACCGAGGCACTGGCGTGGGGCTCGGGGCGCTACGACGCCGAGGGCCTGGCCAGCCGGCGCAACGTCCTCATCGAGAACGGCGTGCTGCAGGGCTTCCTGCACAACACCTACACCGGTCGGCGCTGCGGCCAGCCGTCGAACGCCGCCGCGGTGCGCGGCGGGTACCGGTCCACTCCCGGCACCGGCAGCCGGGCCCTGAGCCTCACCCCCGGCGACCACAGCCAGGAACAACTCGTGGCCGACATGGGCGAGGGGCTGCTGGTGCAGTCGGTCACCGGCCTCCACTCAGGCGCCAACCCGGTGAGCGGCGACTTCTCGGTGGGGGTCGACGGGCTGATGGTGCGCGACGGGGCGACGGCCGAGCCCATTCGCGAGGCCACCATCGCCTCCACCCTCCAGCGCATGCTGCTCGATCTGGTGGCCATCGGTAGCGACCGGGAATGGCTTCCGGGCGGCGCGGCCGGGATGACCCTCGTCATCGGTGACGTGCAGCTCAGCGGCTCGTAGCCACCCGCAGGTCAGACCTCCGCCGAACCCTGCTTGTCGATGCCGAGGCGGTGGCGCTCCTCGATCAGCGCGCTCCGGGGCGTTGACCAGCACGGCGCGCATGCCGGCAGTATCGCGCCTCACCCTCGCAACTTCGGCCTAGCCTCCGGCGGTGCTCGACCTTCCCCTCTTGGCCCAGGCCGGCGCTGCCGGCCATATTCCCGCACTCCATGCCATCGTCCTCGGGATCACCCAGGGCCTGTCGGAGTTCCTGCCCATCTCCTCCAGTGGGCACCTGATCCTCGTGCCGTGGCTGTTCGGGTGGAAAGAGCTGCTCGGGCCGGCCAACGCCGAGCTCAACAAGACCTTCGACGTCGCCCTCCACGTCGGTACCCTCCTGGCTACGGTCGGCTACTTCCGCCGGGATCTGGCCCGGCTGGCCGCCGCCGGCATCACCTCGATCCGCGACCGGGCGGTGCGCACCCCCGACGAGCGCATGGCCTGGCTCCTCCTGCTCTCGGCTCTGCCCGGCGCACTCGTCGGCGCCGCCCTCGAGAGCGTGATCAACGAGCGCCTTGGCCAGATCTGGCTGATTGCCGTCATGCTCATCGTCTTCGGCCTGCTCCTGTCGGTCACCGACAAGCTCCCGGGCCATCGCAAGGAGCACGAGTACGGGCGTCGGGAGGCATTTGATCATGGGCGGGGCCCAGGCCATCGCCCTTTCCCCCGGCGTGTCCCGCTCGGGCATCACCATCACCGCCGGGCGGTGGCTGGGCTTCGAGCGCGACGCTGCCGCCCGCCTGTCGTTCCTGATGAGCCTGCCGATCACCGCCGGGGCCGCCCTGTACAAGGGGGCGAAGCTGGCCGTCGACGGGCTACCGCCCGGCACGGGGGCCGCGTTCTTCTGGGGGATCGTGGCCTCGGCCATCACCGGGCTGGGGGCGGTGGCGCTGGTGTTGCGGGTGGTGCGGACCCGGTCGTTCCGGCCGTTCGTGGTGTACCGGCTGGCGGCGGGAGCGATCGTGTTGGTGCTCCTGGCCTCACCTCTGCGGTGACCGTCAGGGTCACCCGCCCGGCGGCCAGGGCGTAGGCGACCCGCTTAGCCTCCTCGGGCCCGACGGCCACCGACGCCGCCTCCGGCCCGACGTCGACCACCAGGGCCGCTTCGGCCACGGGGAACGTCGGCTCCTCCCCCGCCGGTGGCGGGTCGAACGTGGCCAGCACGTCGACCCTGTCGCCCCGCCGCAGCGGCACCGACTCGGCACCGGTCGGCACGGCGACCGCCCGGGCGCCGGTCGGCAGCAGGGCGGCGATCCCGGCCAGCCCGTCGGGGGCCAGATTGCCGGCCAGCAGCGCCGCGCCCCGGAAAAGCGGCACCACGACGGTCCGCCCCACTGCGGCCGACGTCGATCCGAGGGCGCCATCGGGCAGGAAGGCGGCCGGCACCGACCGCAGGGCGACGTCGCCGGCCCGCACGACCGCCCCGGCCTCGAGCGGGACCGTCGCAGTCACGACCGACCGCAGGCGGCCGAACCGGGCGGCCTCGGTGCCGGCTCTGCCCACCAGGCGGGAGACGGTGGCGGCGGTGAAGCAGGCCAAGGCGACGACGGTCACCCAGTAGACGAGGGGCGAGCGGGCCAGGCGGCGCAAGCGCACGGCGGAATCCTCCGGAACGATGGGAACACGGAGGGGAAGCCGGGCGTCGGCAGTGCCGACGCCATTCGGCAGCCTACGTCGGGAACGAGCCCGGGTCCATGGCCCCCTGGGCGCACCCACACCCGAGGTGGTCGGGGACGGCCGGGATGACCCGGTGCAGCACCGCCTTCACCCGCTCGATGTTGTCGGCCAGCATCCGGAAGACGGCCTCCATGGTCACCGCCTCCGCCCGCTCGCCATCCCGCTCCCGGCCGCTCGGGCCACTGCCCGCGTCATAGTCGGTGACCAGCGCCAACCCGGCATAACAGATTCCCAGCTCACGGGCGAGGGCGGCCTCGGGATACTGCGTCATGTTCACCACCTGCCAGCCGCAGGAGGAGAACCACCTCGACTCGGCCCTGGTGGAGAAGCGCGGCCCTTGGATCACCACAACCGTCCCGCCCTCGTGCACGGTGACCCCCTCGGCCCGGGCCGCGTCCACGACCACCCCGCCCAGCTCCGGGCAGTAGGGGTCGGCGAAGGAGACGTGGGCGGGCAGCGGGCCGTCGAAGAACGTGTCGGCCCGGCCCGACGTGCGGTCGACGAGCTGGTCGCACACCACGACGTCGCCCGGCTTCACTTCGGGCTGCAGAGAGCCGACCGAACATGGCGCCAACACTCTGCGCACGCCGAGACGCCGCAGCGCCCACATGTTGGCCCGATAGTTGACCCGGTGGGCAGGGACGGCGTGGCCGGCGCCGTGGCGGGGCAGGAAGGCAACTCTGCGCCCGGCCACGGTGCCCACGGCCACCGGAGCCGACGGGGGGCCGTACGGGGTCTGGACCGCCACTTCCTCGACCTCGTCCAGGAAGGAGTAGAACGCCGTTCCCCCGAAGACGCCGACCTCTGCGGACGGCAGGGGCGTCACCCTACGCCGTCTTCGCCTCGGAGGCCTTCGGCTTGGCGTCGGAGCTCGGAGCCGACTCCTTCTTGGCCGGCCCGTCCTTGCCCGAGCCCGCCCCCGATTCGGACGGCTTCGACTCCGATTTGCCCTCGGAGGACGGGGCCGAATCCGACTTCGACCCGGCCTTGGCGTCGGAGGAGCTGTCGGACTTCGCGTCCTTGGGCTCAGTACGACGCTTACGGTTATCGGTGCGGTAGAACCCGCTGCCCTTGAAACTGATCCCCGGAGCGCCGAAGACCTTGCGCAACACACCGCCACAGGTCGGGCACTCGGTGAGCTGGGCGTCGCTGAACGACTGGACCACCTCGATGTGCTCACCACACGACTTACAGGCGTACTCGTACTTCGGCATAGAACAAGGCCCTCCGGGAACCGGTCCGGCACGGTTTGCAGGCTGACCGGTGGGTACCCAGCGTACCGCAGGCCGTAGCATTCGTCCGTGGACGACCCGAGGGCGCGGCTGGCTGATTTCCGCCACGCCCTGGCCCGCCTGGGCGAGGTCCTGGCGTCCACCCGGGACCGCCAAGTGATGGTGTCCGCCCTACTCGACGCCTCGACGGCCTACCTAGGCGCCCGGGTCGGTGTCTTCTACGTGGTGGTGGCGGGCAACGAGCGCCTGCGGCCCATGGAGACCGCCGGGACATCGCCTCCGGTGGGCGAGCTGGCGGCCGGCGCCGGCCTGGCGGGGGCGGCATGCCGCACCGGCGGCCCCGTCCTCTGGGCCACCGATGCCCCCGGGGAGACGAACCGCCCGGCGCCCGACGAGCCCGACCCGGGGGGCGGCGCCGTCGCCATCCCCCTGCGATCCGGCGGCCACCGCTCGGGAGTCCTCGCCTACTACGGCCGGCCGACCGGCTTCGACACCGAGGACGTCGACTCCTTGGCCATCCTCGTCCGCCAGGCCGAGACGGCCATCGAGAACAGCTTCCTCTACGAGGAGGCGGTGCGGCTGTCCCTCACCGACGGAATGACCGGCCTGTGGAACCGCCGCAACTTCGACCTGCGCCTGGAGTCGGAGCTCTCCCGGGCGGTGCGGTTCACCGAGCCCTTCGCGGTGATCTTCGTCGAGCTCGACCAGATGAAGGCGGTCAACGACCGCCATGGCCACCAGGCGGGCGACACCGTCCTCATCGAGTTGGCCCGCCGGCTGACCGAGAACGTGCGCGAGGTCGACCTGGTCGCCCGCTGGGGCGGCGACGAGTTCACCCTCCTGCTGCCCAAGACGGGCCTGGCGGGGGCCGTCCTGCTGGCCGAGAAGATCCGGGCGGCCATCGGCGGTGTCCCGTTCACGCTAGACACGGGCTCCTTGAGCCTCACCATCTCCGTGGGCGTGTCGGCCTATCCCGAGCACGGTTCGTCGGGCAAAGCACTGGTGGCCGCCGCCGATGCGGCCATGTACCGGGCCAAGGCGGGGGGAAGGAACCGGGTGGAACACGCCGTCGGCGACGGACCCGAGCGGGACACAGGAGGGGCGAGATGAAACGGATCCGCAAGGCGGTCATCCCTGCGGCCGGGCTGGGTACCCGCTTTCTGCCCGCCACCAAGGCCCAGCCCAAGGAGATGCTGCCCCTCGTCGACAAGCCGGCCATCCAGCATGTGGTCGAGGAGGCGGTGGCGTGCGGACTACGCGACATCCTCATCATCACCGGCCGGGGCAAGCGGTCGCTCGAAGACCACTTCGACCGGTCCTTCGAGCTCGAGCACTACCTCGAGAAGTCGGGGAAGTTCGACATGCTGAAGGAGATGCGGGCCATCGCCGAGATGGCCGACATCCACTACGTCCGCCAAGGCGAGCCCCGGGGCCTGGGCCACGCCGTCGCCGTCGCCCGTCAGCACGTCGGCGACGAGCCCTTCGCCGTCATGCTGGGCGACGACATCATGGCCGACGGCTCCCCCGTGCTTTCCGAAATGGTGAACCTTCACGAGCGCTACGGACGGTCGGTCGTCGCCCTCAAGGAGTTCCCCCGCAGCGAGATGGGCGCCTACGGCTGCGCCCTGACCGAGGCGGTCGACGACTCGCTCGTCCGCATCCTGGACATCGTCGAGAAGCCCAAGCCGGAGGACGCCCCGTCGAACCTGGCCGTCATGGGCCGCTACGTCTTCACCCCCGAGATATTCGACTGCCTGGAGCAGGTCGCTCCCGGGGCCGGCGGTGAAATCCAGCTTACCGACGCCATCGCGTTGCTCCTCAAGGAACAGACGATCTACGGGTACGTCTTCGAGGACGGCCGCTACGACATCGGCGACAAGCTCGACTACCTGCGGGCCACCGTCGAGCTGGCCATCGACCGCGAGGATCTCGGCCCGAAGTTCCGGGCCTTCCTCGCCGACCTGGTCCAGCGCAAGAAGCTGATTTGACCGACCCAGCGTGATGGACGTCGACGGGGCCCGGCGGGTGATCCTCGCCGCCTGCCCGGTCCTGCCGTCTGCGATCCTCCCGTTGGGCGACGCGCTCGGCTGCGTGACGGCCGGACCGGTCGTCGCCGGCCACGATGTGCCCTCGTTCGCCAACTCGGCCATGGATGGCTACGCCGTGCGGGCCGCCGACACCGCCACCGCACCGGTCATCCTCGACGTCGTCGGCACGGCGGCGGCGGGATCGGCGCCTGGCGTCGAAGTGGGCACCCGGCAGGCGGTGCGGATCATGACCGGCGCCGTCGTGCCCGTCGGCGCCGACGCCATCGTGATGGTGGAACGGACCTCGCCCGGCGACGAGGGCGGGGGCCGGGTCGTCATCGAAATGGTGGCATCGCCCGGCGACCACGTCCGCCACCCCGGTGAGGATCTGCGAGCCGGCCAGGTGATGTTCGAGGGCGGCACCGAGCTGGGCCCCGGGCACCTGGGCGTACTGGCCAGCGTCGGCGCCACGACCGTCGAGGTGGTGCCACCGGCCCGGGTGGGCGTGCTGTCGACCGGCGACGAGCTGGTCGCCGACGGTCGGCCGCTGCGCCCCGGTCAGATCCATGACAGCAACCGCCCCATGCTGCTCGCCCTCGTCGAGCGGGCGGGCTGCGTGCCCGTCGACCTGGGGGCGGCCCCCGACGACGAGGAGGCCATTGCCGTCGCCATCCGGGCCGGCGTGACCGGCTGCGACGCCGTGCTGACCTCGGGAGGGGTGAGCGTCGGCGACTTCGACTACGTGAGGACCGTCCTCGACCGCATGGGTGACATGCACTGGTGGCAGGTGGCCGTCCGCCCGGCCAAGCCCCTGGCCTTCGGGACAGTGGCGGGCACACCGGTGTTCGGCCTGCCCGGGAACCCGGTGTCGTCGCTCGTGTCCTTCGAGCTGTTCGCCCGGCCCGCCTTGCGCCAGATGATGGGCCACCCCGAGCTGTTCCGCCCCAAGGTGCCCGCCGTAGCCCAGGAGGCCTTCCGTCGTCGGCCCGACGGCCGGCTCCACCTGCTCTGCGTCGTGGCCACACTCGACGACGAGAACCGTTGGCACGTGCGCTCCTCCGGCGGCCAGGGATCCCATCTCCTGCGGACCATGGCCCTGGCCAACGCCCTGGCCCTCCTCCCCGACGGCGACGGCGTCGAGGCGGGCGCATCCGTAGAGGTTCTCCTGCTCGCCTAACCTCGGGCGGGTGACCGCGACGCCCCTCGTCGACCCCCACGGCCGCACCGTGCGTGACCTGCGCATTTCCGTCACCGACCGTTGCAACCTGCGGTGCCGGTACTGCATGCCGGCCGAGGGAATGGACTGGCTCGACCGCTCCGATCTGCTTCGCTTCGAGGAGATCGAGCGCATCGCCCGGGTCTGCGTGGAGCGCTTCGGCTTCACCGGGATCCGCCTCACCGGCGGGGAGCCCACCGTGCGGGCCCACCTCCCGGTGCTGGTCGAGCAACTGGCCCCGTTGGGCACCGATCTGTCGCTGACGACCAACGGGACCACCCTGCGCCTGCTGGCCGCCGACCTGCACGTCGCCGGCCTCCGTCGCCTGAACATCTCCCTCGACTCGCTCCGCCCGGCCACCTTTGTCGAGCTCACCCGTCGCCCCGCCCTCGACCAGGTGCTGGACGGGATCGACGCCGCCATCGAGGCGGGGTTCACGCCGGTGAAGGTCAACTGCGTGCTCATGCGGGGCGTGAACGACGACGAGATCGTCGACTTCGCCACTTTCGGCCGCCAGAAGGGTGTGACGGTCCGCTTCATCGAGTTCATGCCTCTCGACGCCGACGACGGCTGGTTGCCCCGCACCGTGGTGCCCGGCGCCGAGGTGGTGGCCGCCATCGACGCCGTGTACCCGCTGGAAGCGGTCGACAGCCGGGGCTCGGCGCCCGCCGAACGCTTCCGCTACGTGGATGGACGGGGGGAGGTCGGCGTCGTCGCCAGCGTCACCCAGTCGTTCTGCGGCAGCTGCGATCGGGTCCGGTTGACCGCCGAGGGCATGTTCCGCAACTGCCTCTTCGCCGTGCACGAGACGGACCTGCGCACAGTCCTGCGGTCGGGTGGATCCGACGACGAAATCGCCGCCGCGATCATCGCCGACGTGGGGAACAAGTGGGCCGGCCATGCCATCGGCGAGGTCAACTTCATCCGCCCGGACCGCTCCATGAGCCAGATCGGCGGGTAGCGCCCGCTCGCCCTACACTTGGTCATGACCGACCGTGGCCTGACCCATATCGACCCGTTGGGCCGAGCCCGCATGGTCGATGTCACCCCCAAGGAAGCCACCCACCGGCGGGCCCTGGCTCGCTGCAAGGTGATGATGAAGCCCGAGACCACCTCGATGGTGGCGAGCAACTCCCTCACCAAGGGCGACGTGCTGGCGGTGGCCCGGGTGGCGGGCATTCAAGCGGCCAAGCAGACCCCGGCATTGATCCCCCTCTGCCACCCGCTGCTCGTCGGATCGGTGTTCGTCAACTTCGTGATCGGCGATGATTCCGTCGAGGTGGAAGCCCAGGTCGAGACCATCGACCGCACCGGTGTGGAGATGGAGGCCATGACCGCCTGTGCCGTCGCCGCCCTCACGATCTACGACATGTGCAAGTCGGTCGACCGGTCGATCTGCATCACCGAACTGGTGCTCTGGGAGAAGACCGGAGGACGTTCGGGCATCTACCGGCGGGCCCCCGAGGCCTGAGCTGACGTTTGCCTCCCCCAGCCTCGGCTGGTAGGAAGTTGGGGCGCCAGCTCCCCCCATCCGCGTTCCGCGGGTCGTGGCGCAGTACCGTCCATCGAAGTAAAGGAAGGTCTGAGGAGCGTGACGTTGGTTCTTCTGGTCCTGGCTGGTATCTGGGCCGCAGTTCTGATCCCGCCCGCTGTCCGTGCTCGGGCAGAGGGTCGACCCGGCGACTCGATCAGTAACTTCCGCCGCCAGCTCACGGTCCTCAACCGAACGACGCCGCACGCCGGGCGCTCAGGCGCCGGCGAGCTTCGGCACCGTCTCCACGGCCCCGCAGGGCCGGTGCGCAACGGCGCTACCGGCGGCAGCGTTGTGGGACGCCCTCAGCCGGCGGCTGTGCGGGGTATGTCGCCCTCCGTGTCGCGTAGCCGCACCATCCGCCGTCGCCGTGACGTTCTTACCGCCCTGCTCGTGGCCGTCGTCGCCACCCTTGCCCTCGGGGTGTTCCTCGGCTCGAGCCTGGTCTGGGGGGCCCAAATCCTCGTCGACGTGCTGCTCGTGGGTTACATCGCCCTCCTCGTCCACCAGCGCAACGTGGCCGCCGAGCGGGACATGAAGGTCCGCTTCCTGCCCCAGGCCGCCCGGATCGAACCCGCACTGCTCCGGGCTGAACCGGCTTTGCTGCGCCGGTCGGCCAACTAGCCGATCTCTTCTCTTCGGGAGCCAATCGACCGCGGCGCCGAGCTGACGGTGCTGGCCGATGTGCTCCGTGGCGACCTCGACGCCGCCAACGTTGCTCGAGAGGTCGCTCTGGGCGCGTGCCGCCGCACCATCCGGGCCTCTGGGAGCTCGATCCGGGCCGTGCACCTGTTGCATCCCGACGATGCGTTGCTTCTGGCCGATCAGGCGGGATCGGCGCTGCGGGAGGCGCAGGACGCTCTGGCCCCGTTCCCGTCGCTCATGGGCCACGGGCCCCTGCACGACGCGGCCAAGGAGTACGCCGAAGCCCGACTGACCGCAGCCATG
>JBBSIS010000013.1:0-29277 GCA_038231955.1 Acidimicrobiales bacterium | reverse complement strand
GGGGCGCGGGGGGGGGGGGGGGGCGCCCCCCCCCCCGGGCCGGGTGGGGCCGGGGCCGCGGGCGGGCGGCGCCCCGGGCCCCGGCGCGCGCCCCCCCCCCCGGCGCCGGCGCGGGTGCCCGCCGCGCGCCGCTCCCTCATGCAGATCTTCGCCGCGGGAATGGGCGCCGCCTTCCTGCTGGCCGGCGTGGGCGGGTTCATCCCCGGCATCACGTCGGACTACGACAAGCTGGCCTTCATCGGGACCGACTCTCAAGCCCGGTTGCTGGGCCTGTTCGAAGTCAGCGTGGTGCACAACATTGTCCATCTGCTCTTCGGGGTCGGGCTTCTGGCCGCAGCCCGCTACACATCGGCCCGCGCCTACCTCTTCGGCGGCGGCATCATCTACTTGGCCCTCACCGTGTTCGGGTTCGTGATCGACCGCAACAGCGACGTCAACTTCGTGCCGGTGAACAGCAACGACAACTACCTGCACCTCGGCCTGTCGCTGGCCCTCCTGGTCCTTGGTGCCGTCGGTCTGCGGGCGGCGCGGGCCGCCTCACCGGCAGGAGGGTGACAGCGAGCGGGTGACGGGGATCGAACCCGCATGACCAGCTCGGAAGGCGGATCAGCCATCGCGAGGCCCTTGCCGGCGGGTTTCTCGTGAGCGGGCTGTTCCTGGTCCTTGCCAGCACATTCGATCCTCGCCCGTTGAAGGGAAAGCTCCAGCTTGGGCCAACCGCTGGACTTGAGTTCGAGCTCGCCAAGCAAGGGGAGGCGCGGGTCGTCACAACGACCATGGCCGCTACCCCCGACCCCATGTTCGAGGTAGGCCCGAACCAGGAACACGACGCCACCCGCTCAACGCTTGTCGACCTGTCGTTCGTGCAGCTGTTCGAGACAGAACGGTGGGACGACCTCTCGGACTGCCGCTTCCAGCTGTACCTCTACGACCCGGACCTCATGATGCTCCTGCCGATCCGGGACAGGTGACTGAGGCAGCGAAGCGCCCAGCGGTCCAGCGGGTGGCGTCGACCCACTCAAGGGCCGTGAGAATCAGCCCCGGGCAGCGCAAAGCCATCATCGGCGATCGTGAGTTCCGGGCTGGGAAACCCAACCCGGTCAGCCAATAGGAGTCGCGCAGGCCCGGCGCCACCGCCGGCGTCCTCTCCTATATCGACGGGCCCGGGTAAAAACCGGGCGAGCTACGCGGTCTGTACCCGCCTGTCGCCGGAGCCCGTTCCCGGATGTGGTGGACAAGGCCGCATCAACGCCCTGCGTGGGCGGTCAGCCGGTCACTCCAGCCGGACGCCACTCGTTGTCCGTCGTGCCGGCCCACACGCCAGCTTCCCTGCCGTCTATAGGCGAGGCACTGGGCCCGTATCGGCCAGCACAGGCCGCACACACGACCCTGGCGGACCACCAGGCGCAGGCGCGGCTGAGCGCCGGCCTTACCAGCCGATCTCGGCCCACCTCTTGGGTGAGTCCAGCGTCACCCGGACGGCATCGGCGTCGGCCCGCCTTGCAACGTGCCTTCGGGCAGCTCTGCACCATTCCGCCGCCGTCCGATCAGGCCGCCGGCCTCGAAGAACAGAGAAGAGAGCCATTCACCGATGAGGTAAGCCCATGAGGACCGACGTAGACGTCACTGAGGCGCTCCAGCTCGAGGGGGCCGCCGGGTGCGACCTGATCAGCGCCCTAGAGGCTGACGCCCGGTTCTGGCGGGACACGTTCCTCGGCGGCATCTTCCACCCGGGGCGGACGTCGTTCCGGGAAGTGTCGCCCACCGACAGCCTCCACGTCCTGATCCAGGGCACCCGGGTCACCGCCCATGTCGACGAAATCTCCCCGCTGGTGATGGGCGCGAACGGAACCCACCACTACGCTTGGGGCCGCGTCGTGGCCCACAACCTGCTTGTCCTGATCGGCGACGTCGCCCGCCGCCTGCGGGGCCAACAGGGCGCGCAGCGCTGCGACCTCGAGTGCGAGGCCGAGTGGTTCGACGACGAGGGCGGCTACGAGCGCCCGTCGTCCCCCGGCAGGGCTTGACATACGTAGAAACGATGTCCGCCCGCTGACCGGCGTTTTTACCTGGAGCGGGTGACGGGGATCGAACCCGCATGACCAGCTTGGAAGGCTGGAGCTCTACCATTGAGCTACACCCGCGAGGCGTTGCCGTCCCACAGTACAAACCCGTCGGGGAGGGGGGATTTGAACCCCCGACCTCCTGCTCCCAAAGCAGGTGCGCTACCGCTGCGCTACTCCCCGTTCGCCACCTCGCGAGCGTAGGCGACGGCGCCGAACCCGCTCGTCGGTGGAGCGTCGGCGCCACCCGGTCAGGCGTGGCCGGCGTCGGCGGAGAGCCGCGAGCGGAGGGTGATCGTCATGGCCGACAATGGGCCATGGCTCTGGCAGCACATCGCGTGGCTCGGGCCATCGTCGACAACGTGGCGTCGGTCGTGCTGGGCAAGCCCGACGAGATCGTCCTGATCACCGCCGGGCTCCTGGCCGGTGGTCACGTCCTGCTGGAGGACGTGCCCGGCGTAGGCAAGACCCTGCTGGCCAAGGCCCTGGCCCGGTCGGTGGGGGGCACCTCCGGGCGGGTCCAGGGCACGGCCGACCTCATGCCTGCCGACATCACCGGCGTCACCGTCTACGACCGGGCCAGGGACAGCTGGGAGTTCCACCCGGGCCCGGTCTTCCACAACGTGGTCCTCGTCGACGAGATCAACAGGGCCACCCCGCGGGCCCAGTCGGCGCTGCTCGAGGCCATGGCCGAGGGCCAGGTCACCGTGGACGGCACCGCCCATCCCCTCCCCGATCCCTTCCTCGTCGTCGCCACCCAGAACCCCTATGGCGACGTGGGCACGTTCCCGCTCGTCGAGGGCCAGAGCGACCGCTTCGCCATCGTGGTCAGCCTGGGCCTGCCCGGTCGCGACGCGGAGCGGGCCCTGCTCCAGGGTGACGGCGGCTTGGGCGCCCTCGACGGGCTCAAGGCCGTCGTCGATGGCGATGACGTGGTGGCCGCCATCGCCGAAGCCGACGCAACCTACGTCGCCCCCTCGGTCACCGAGTATGTCCTCGACGTGGTGCATGCCACCCGCTCGCACCCTGAGCTCGACCATGGCGCCAGCCCCCGGGCCGCCCGCACCCTGCTGCAGGTGTCCAAGGCCTTCGCCGTCGTCGCCGGGCGCGACTTCTGTGCCCCCGACGACGTCAAGGCCGTGGCGGTGGCGGTGCTCGCCCACCGCCTCGGCGCCGTCGCCCGCCGGGGCACCGACGCGACCCGCGCCCTGGTCGGCGAGCTGCTCGCGTCGGTGCCGGTCCCCGCCGTCTGACCGTGACCTGATGCCACCCGCAGCGCAACAGACAAGCCGGACCCGGGAGCTACGGCCGACGGTGGGCACGGGCGGCGCCCTCGTGGTGGCGGCCATCGCCTGGAACACCTGGAACGCCAGCGCATCGCGGTTCGCGCTGTTCCTCTGTGCCGCCGCCCTGGTGGCCCCTTTCCTCGATGTGGCCTGGGCGGCGACGGTGACTCGCAGAGTGACCTTGAAGGTCGAGACCGTCAGCACCGATCTCCAGGTGGGAGACGGGCACCACATCCGGCTGGCAGTCGGGGGCCCGCACCTACCGTTCGAGTTGCGGGTCCCGGCGCACGCAGCGCCGGTCCGATGCCAGCCGCCGGAGTCGGACCGCCTGGCCGGCCACGCCGACCGGCGCGAGGTCGTGTCCTTCCTGGACGCGGAGGTGGCGAGCCGGGGCGTGCTGGGCCTGATGGTCTTCGCCCGCCGGCAGCGTCTCCCGCTCCCCCATCCGCTCCACATCGGGCCCCGCCCCCAGGCGCCGTCCCACCCCTTCCCGGAAGTGTTCGGGGCCTGGGGCGACGGTGCGTCCCGCCCCGCCACCAGCGGAGATGTCGTACGCGGTGTCCGCGGCTACGTGCCTGGCGACCCGGTCCGCCGGATCCACTGGCCGGCGACGGCCCGCACCGGCGACCTGGTGGTCAAAGAGGTCGAGGAATCGGGCGCACCGAGGCTGCTCGTTGCTCTTGACCTCGGTGGTGGCGGGGAGGCGGGCGAGCAGGCGGCGAGTCGGGCCGCGTGGTACGCCTACGAGGCCCTCGGTCGAGGCTACGACGTGACGCTGGCCACCGCCGAACCGGCCGGCCCGGTCACCGCCACCGTCGGCCCCGCCTACGAAGTCAACCGGCGACTGGCCCGGGCGACAAGAGGTCAGCCCCGTCTCCCTACCGGCCGCCCGGCCGGCTCGGCCGTGGTCTTCGTCACCGCCCAGGGAGACACATGGCCCTCGTAGCGGCGATCGCCGTAGCCCTGGCCACCTGGAGCGCGGCGACGGCGGTCGGTGGCGCCGGGGCCGGTGCGGTCGCCGTCCCCGGCGTGGTGCTGGCGCTCGCCCTGCTCCCCGGCGTGGCTGGCGCCGGGCGCCACCCGGCCGGTGGCCATCCCGGCAACTCGGGCCTCGCTCGGCGCATCCTGCCCGAAGGACGTGACGCATGGTTCTTCACCGCCCTCACCACCGTCGGTCTGGGGGGGTTCTACCTGGCCGGCTGGACGAACAGCGCCCACATCGGACCGGTGACCCGCCTGCTGCCGCTGGCCGTGGTCGGCCTCAGCCTGCTGTGGCCGCATGTCAATGTGTTGCGCTACAGCCTCCTGCTGGCGGTGGGCACGTTGGTCGGAGCCGCCGTCACCCCGACGGCTGCGCCCTGGGCCGTCGGCGTCGCCCTCGCCGCCATCGCCCTGGGGGCAGTGGCCACCAACCGGCTGGCCGCCTCCGCCTCTCCCAGGCTCGGGCCGCCACCTCCACCGAAAGGGCCACGGCTGGCGGGGGAGGCGGTGGCTGTCCTGGCCCTCGTCGGGATCGTGGCCGCGATCGTGGCCGCCCTCGTCCCCCCGCCCCCGGGGCGGGGCGGGGGTGGCGAACCGCGGGGCCGGCTCGGGAACATGAACGATGCCGCACCCGCCTTCGGTTTCGACGACCGCCTCGACGTGGGGGCCGGCCGGGCCCGGCGGACGAACAAGGTCCTCTTCCGGGTCGCCGCCGGCGGGCCGGACCTGTGGCGGGCCACCACCTACGACCGCTGGGACGGACAGAGCTGGGAACGTTCCCCCGAAGTGGACGTCGCCGCCCCGACCGGCGCGCCGCAGGACGGCCCGACCGGCAACGTGCCGCCGGGCATCGGCGATCCGGGTGACACAGAAACCGCCAACGGGGAAGGCCCCTTCGTCCAGCGCGTCACCATCGAAGCTCGCGCCGCATCCGTCCTCGTCGCCGCGGCGCGGCCGGTGCGTGTCGCGCTGCCGCGCGGCGTCGCCCAGGTCGGCGACGACGCCTCACTCCGCCCGCAGTACACGCTCATCCGGGGCCAGCGCTACGTCGTCACCAGCGCCCGGTCGTTCCCCGGCCCCAAGGCGCTCGACGCTCTAGGCGACATCACCGCCGGAATCCCCCTTGCGGTGGCCGACCGGTACCTGCAGCTCCCAGAGGTTCCGGCCGCGGTCAGGACCCTGGCCGCCGACATCGGCGCCTCGGCACCGACCACCTACGGAAAGATCCAGGCGATCCAGAGATGGCTGGCGGTCAACGTCCGGGCCACCGACGTCGCCACAGCCGTGGCCCCCGGGGCCGACCCGCTGGAACAGGTTCTGCTCGTGGATCGGGCAGGGTCGCCCGAGCGGATCTCGGCGGCCTTCGCCGTCATGCTGCGGGCGCTGGGCATCCCCTCGCGCCTCGCCGTCGGCTTCCTCCCTGGGACGCGGACCGGGCTGAGCGGCGAGTTCAAGGTCCGGGGCTCCGACACCCACGCCTGGGTCGAGGTCTGGTTCCCCGGCGCCGACGCCGGCTGGCAGCGCTTCGACCCGACCGGCAGGGCGCCGGCGCCCGGCGCCCGCGACAACTCCCTGCGCGCCCGGCTGACCCGCCTCCTCGCCCGGCTGTGGCCGTTGTTGGTCCTCGCCGTCCTGGTCCTGGCCGGGTGGGTCGCCTGGCGCGTCGTGCGGTGGCGCCGGCGCCAGGCAGCCCGTCCCTGGGCCGCCCGCTTCCTCGCCCGCCTGGAACGGGCGGGCGAGGCCCGCGGCCGGCCCAAGTGGCCGGAGGAGACCCCGAAGGAGTACGCCGCCGGGCTGGCCGCCTCGGTGCTGCCCGACCCTCGCCTCGAGGAGGTCGGCGAGCTGGTCACCGTCGCCGCCTACGCACGCCGCGAGCTCGGGGAGGGGGAGAAGGCCCACGCCGCCGACGTGCTCCGCCAGGCCACCAAGGCAGCCCCCGCTCGCCAATTCCGCCGCCGGGCCCGAGCGGCCCAAACAGAGCGGGAGGCCCGCTCCCGGCCCCGCCCACCGCAGGGGCCTAGAATCCCGGAGCCGTGAAAACCACCGTCGAGCCCCTTGAGGGCAACAAGGTCAAACTGTCCGTCGAGCTGGACGAGGCAGAGTTCGACACCGCCGTCGACGCCGCGTTCAAGAAGATCGGGCGGGAGGTCCGGATCCCCGGGTTCCGACCGGGGAAAGCGCCCCGGCGCCTGGTCGAGGCGCGGGTGGGCATCGACGCCGCTCGCCAGGAAGCCATCCGCGATGCGTTGCCCGGGTACTACGAGCGGGCGCTGCGTGAGAACGACCTGGAGCCGATCGCCGCTCCGGAGATCGACATCACCTCCGGTGAGGCCGACGCGGCTATGGCCTTCGACGCCGTGGTCGAGATCATGCCCACGGTCATGGTGGCCGGCTATGGCGGGCTCCGGGTCATCATGCCCAGCCTCGACGTCTCCGAGGAGGACATCGACGTCCGGGTCGACCGCACCCGGGACCAGTTCGCCGAGCTGCTGCCCGTCGAACGCCCGGCCGCCGACGGCGACCACGTATCGATCGACCGCACAGTCACTCGCGGTAACGAGACCCTGGCTGCGGCCGACGACGAGCTCTACGAGGTGGGCAACGGCCGGTTCGGGCCCGAGATGGACGACAACCTGCGGGGCGCCACCGCGGGCGACGTCCTCACTTTCGACGTACACCACGAGCAGATCGGCGAGGTCTCGTTCCGGATCCTGACGAAGGAGGTGCGGGAGAAGATCCTGCCCGACGTCACCGACGAGTGGGCCGGCGAGGCGTCCGAGTTCGACACCGTCGACGAGCTTCGGGCCAACTACCGCCAGGAACTGGAGGCCGTCCGCCGGTTGGAGGCGGCCATGGCCGTGCGCGACAAGGTGGTGGAAGCCCTCGTCGAACTGGTCGACGACGACATCCCCGAGGCGCTCATCTCCACCGAGATGGAGCAGCGGCTCCGGTCGCTCTCGCACCGCCTCAGCCACCAGGGCGTGAGCCTCGAGCAGTTCATGGCGTCGGTGGGCGATTCCCAGGAGGCGTTCGTCGCCGAGTTGCGCAACGACGCCATCAGCGCGGTCAAGGCCGACCTCGGGCTGCGGGCCGTGGCCGAGGCCGAAGCGGTGGACGTCACCGACGACGAGGTCGACCAGGAGATCGTCGACATCGCCCGCCAGCAGCGCAAGAACCCCAAAGCGGTGCGCCGCGAGCTCGAGAACGAAGAGCAGTTGCCCGCGGTACGCTCGGGAATCAGGAAGACCAAGGCCTTGGAGTGGCTCATCGCCCACACCGAGTTCGTCGACGAGGAAGGCCACGTCATCGACAGGTCACAGTTGACACCCCCCAGCCTCGACAGCCCTGATACCGAAGCCGTTGCCGCTGAGCAGGAGCCTGAGTGATCGACCCGCACAAGATGAGCGAGAACCGAAGCGCCGCAGAGGCGCGGAGTGCCGAGAAGATCTTCAACTACATGGTCCCCACCGTCATTGAACAGACGAACCGGGGCGAGCGGGCCTTCGACATCTTCTCCCGACTGCTGAAAGACCGCATCATCTTCCTGGGCACACCGATCGACGACACCGTGGCCAACCTGATCATGGCCCAGCTACTGCACCTCGAGTCCGAGGACGCGGACAAGGACATCAACCTCTACATCAACTCACCGGGCGGCGAAATCACCGGGCTTTTCGCCATCTACGACACGATGCAGTTCATCAAGCCGGAGATCGCCACCTATTGCATGGGCCAGGCCGCGTCCGCCGCCGCCGTGCTGTTGGCGGCGGGGAGCAAGGGCAAGCGGCACTCGCTGCCCCACGCCCGGATCCTCATCCACCAGCCCTACAGCGGCGCCGGTGGCCAGGCCTCCGACATCGAGATCCAGGCCAAGGAGATCACCCGGATGCGGGAACTCCTGGAGAGTGTGCTGGCCCATCACACCGGCCAGACCATGGAAAAGATCCGCAAGGACACCGACCGCGACTTCATCATGAACGCCGACGAAGCCAAAGACTATGGCATCGTCGACGAAGTCATCCTCACCCGCGAACTGGCATCGGTGCCACAGGTCGCGGGCGTCGGCTGAGAGGGGTAGGAACGCATGGCGAAGTTCGGGGATGGCGGAGAGCTGCTGAAGTGTTCTTTCTGCGGCAAATCGCAGAAGCAGGTCAAGAAGCTCATCGCCGGTCCGGGCGTGTACATCTGCGACGAGTGCATCGACCTTTGCAATGAGATCATCGAGGAAGAGCTCTCCGAGACGTCGGAGGTCCGCTTCGACGAACTGCCCAAGCCCCGTGAGATACACGAGTTCCTGAACGACTACATCGTCGGCCAAGACCACGCCAAGCGGATCCTGTCGGTGGCCGTTTACAACCACTACAAGCGGGTCCAGGTCGGCGCCCACTCCGACTCCGATGTCGAGCTGGCCAAGTCCAACATCCTCCTGCTCGGCCCCACCGGCTGTGGCAAGACCCTGCTGGCCCAGACCCTGGCCCGCATGCTCAACGTGCCCTTCGCCATCGCCGACGCCACCGCCCTCACCGAGGCCGGCTACGTGGGCGAGGACGTCGAGAACATCCTGCTCAAGCTGATCCAGGCCGCCGACTACGACGTCAAGAAGGCCGAGACCGGGATCATCTACATCGACGAGATCGACAAGATCGCCCGCAAGAGCGAGAACCCGTCGATCACCCGCGACGTCTCCGGTGAAGGCGTGCAGCAGGCCCTGTTGAAGATCCTGGAGGGCACCACCGCCTCGGTGCCGCCCCAGGGTGGCCGCAAGCACCCCCACCAGGAATTCATCCAGATCGACACCACCAACGTGCTGTTCATCTGTGGTGGCGCCTTCGCCGGTCTCGACAGCATCATCGAGAGCCGCATCGGCTCCAAGGGCGTCGGCTTCGGCGCCGACCTCCGCCGCCGCAACGACAAGGACGTCGGGGCCCTGCTCTCCAAGGTGCTGCCCGAGGATCTACTCAAGTTCGGCCTCATCCCCGAGTTCGTGGGCCGCCTGCCGGTGATCGGGGCGGTGTCCAACCTCGACCAGGAGGCGCTGGTCCGGATCCTCATGGAGCCGAAGAACGCCCTGGTCAAGCAATACCATCGCATCTTCGAACTCGATGACGTGGAGCTCGAGTTCACCGAGGACGCCTTGGTGGCCATCTCCGAGCAGGCCCTGCTCCGGGGCACCGGTGCCCGCGGCCTGCGGGCCATCCTCGAAGAGGTTCTGCTCAATGTGATGTACGACCTGCCCAGTCGCCAGGACATCGGCAAATGCGTCATCGACCGCTCGGTGGTCATGCAGAAGGTGAACCCCACCCTCGTGCCCCGCAGCGAGCCGTCCCGCCCGGCCAACCGCCCACGCCGAGCCGCGTCGTAGCGAGCACCGCTCGGGGTCGGAGTACGCTCGGCCATGGGCAAAGCGATCAAGTTCTCCCTTCTCGGAGCAATGGTGGGCGCCGGCGCGGCGGCGGCCAAGGCCAAGGGCGGCTCCTCGTCCACCGACAAGGCCTCGGGCGACCTTCCGGTCAAGGCAGCCAAGGGCGCCGGCTGCGGTGGCCTGGCCGGCGGGCTGGTGGGCTTCGGCCTCGACCGTCGCTCGAAGCGCAAGCTGAAAAGGCGCATGAAGAAGTCCTCGGTGGTCGGCACCGCCGCCCTGCTGGAGGCGGCCCGCATGGCCGGCCCCGCCATCGGCAAGAAGTCGCGTAAGGCCAAGAAGGCGGCGGCTCGGGCGGCCAAGGAGGCCGGGCGCAAGGGCCGCAGGGCCCGCCGCAAAGCCATGTACGCAGTGGAGGCCACCCGCGACTCCGCCGGCCACCTTGTCGACGCCGGCCGCCACAAGCTGGCCAGTTAGCCGATCCCTACCCTGGACCTCAGCACCGCGCTGGCCTACCTGGCCGACCACGTCGACCTGGAACGGGAGGTGGCGCCCCCGGCCGCCGCCCGCCGCCTCGACCGGGCCCGGCGCCTGGTCGAGCTCATGGGCGACCCCCAGCAGGCCGCTCCGGTCGTCCACATCACCGGCACCAACGGCAAGGGCTCGACCGCCCGCATGGTCAGCGCCCTGCTCAAGGCCCGGGGCCTGCGGGTGGGCACCTACACCAGCCCCCACCTGGAGCGGGTCAACGAGCGCATGGCGTGGGATCTCGAGCCCATCTCCGATGACGGTCTGGCCGAGGCCCTCGGCGCGGTGGCCGGCCTCGAGCCGCTCCTGGACAGCCCGCCCACCCACTTCGAGATCCTCACCGCAGCCGCCTTCCGGTGGTTCGCCGACGTGGCGGTCGACGTCGCCGTCGTGGAGGTCGGCCTGGGCGGGCGCTGGGACGCCACCAACGTGGCCGACGCCCAGGTGGCGGTCATCACCAACGTCAGCTTGGACCATGCCGAGGTCATCGGGCCGACCCGAGCCGACATCGCCACCGAGAAGGCCGGCATCGTCAAGGCGGGCTCCACCCTCGTGCTGGGCGAGGCCGATCCGGAGCTGCTGCCCATCTTCGAGGCCGCCGGCGGGGCCGCCCTCTGGCTTCGCGGCCGCGACTTCGGCTGTGCGTCGAACCGCCTGGCCCACGAGGGCCGGGTGGTAGAGCTGCGCACGCCCGGCGGCCTCTACCCCGAGGTCTTCGTCCCCGTCCACGGCGCCTACCAGGGCGACAACGCCGCGCTGGCCCTGGCTGCGGTCGAGGCCTTCTTCGGTGCGCCCCTGGATCCGGAGGTGGTGTCGGAGGCCTTCGCCGACCTGCGTCTGCCCGGGCGCCTGGAGGTGGTGGCCCGCCACCCCCTGTGCGTGCTCGACGGGGCTCACAACCCGGCCGGAGCGACCGCGGCCACCGCCGCCATCGCCGAGGCGTTCGGGCCGGTTATCAGCGGGAGGGTCCTCGTGATCGGCATGGTGCGGGGCCGCGACCCCGCCGAGATGTTGCGGGCGTTCGACGCCGCGTCGGCCCGGTTGGTGATCGCCTGCCCGCCACCGTCGCCTCGAGCCGTGCCCGTCGCCGAGGTCGCCGACGCGGCGCGCGAAATGGGCAAGTCGGTCGAGGAGACGGCCTCGGTGTCAGAGGCGGTGGCCACCGCGTTGGCCCTGGCCGGCGCCGAGGAGCTGGTCCACGTCACCGGGTCGCTCTACGTGGTGGGCGCGGCCCGTACCGCCCTCACCTCTCCCTGATCGGCGTCCACCCCGACCGGCGACAGTCCGCGTCGGGCGACGACCACCTTGTAGCGTGGCGGCTGCTTCCCCGGCCCAGCTCGACCCAACGAACGACCCCTCGGAGATCGACATGCCCGGTGTGACGGCGCGGAGCGCGTCGGCCCCGAAGAACGACTGGCCGGGCCTGGCGGCGACGTTGGCCACCTTTGACGACGACCGGTTGGCCGCCCTCCTCGCCCTCCGCCCCGACCTGGCCTATCCGCCTCCCCGCGACCTGCCCGCCCTGGCCGCCCGCGCCGGTGCCTGGCCCAGCGCCCGAGACTGCTACCTCGAGGTCGACCGGGCCGCCCGACGCGTGGTCGACGCCCTCTGTCTGCTCCCCCGGCCCACCGCGATCGGCGACCTCGCCGCCCTGCTGGGCGTCCCCACCGGCGACACCGATCTGACCGCCGCCCTCCGTCGACTGGAGGACCGGGCCCTCGCCTTCGCCGTCCCCCCGGCAACCATCCGCCTGCTCCCCGCCCTGACCCAACTCGACTACCCGGCCCGGCTGGGCCCGTCGTTGGCCTCCGCGTTGGCCACGCACACCAGCGCCGCCCTCGAGCAGATGGCCGCTCGCCTCGGCGCCAAGCCGGCCCGGACCAAGGTCGCCACCCTGGGTCTCATTCAGAAGATCCTGACCGACCCGGTGACGGTCGGGCACCTGGTCGCCCAGGGGCCCCCAGGAACGGAGGAGCTGGCCCGGCGCGTGGCCGCCGAGGGGCCACTGGTCAACGTGCGGGGCGGCCTCTACTCCATCGACGAGCGCACGCCGGCGGGCTGGCTTTCGAAGCGCGGCCTGCTCGGGATCGCCGATTTCTACACTGCGGTCATGCCCAGGGAGCCGGCGGTGGCCCTCCGGGGCGGCTCCATATTCCCGGCCCACTGCCTGCGGCGCCCGGAGCCTGTGGTGGACGCCGTCGACCAGGGCACCGTTGATGCCACCGCCGCCGAACGGGCCCTGCGGGTGGTGAGCGACATCGCCGCCATCTTCGAGCAATGGGACGTCGAGCCGGCGGCGGCGCTCAAGGCCGGGGGCCTCGGGATCCGGGAGGTGCGCAGGGCGGCCAAGGTCGTCGACTGCACCGACGAGGAGGCGGCTCGCATCCTTGAACTGGCCGCCGTCGCCGGCCTGGCCCGGGTCGACATCGTCGGCGGCGTGGCCCGGCCGACGGCCCGCTATGACGAGTGGCTGGCCCTCGAAGCGCCTCGCCGCTGGGCGCAGCTGGCTGGAGCCTGGGTGGCCTCCGATCTCCATCTCAGTCTGGCCGGCGCCATCGGCACGAAGGAAAAGCCCATCCCCCCGCTGCTCGACCGGGGGCCGGAGCTCGATGCCGCCCGCCGCCGCCGGCTCGTGCTGGATGCGCTGGAGCGAACGCCGACAGGTGCGGCGGTGACGTCGGCCAGCGTGCACCAGGGCGTCGAATGGGACGGCCCGGGCGTCTGGGGCGGCGGCCCGGCCACCGCTGCGATGTTGATCTCCTGGGCCCTCGACGAAACCCAGCTGATCGGTCTGAGCGCGGGGGGCGCCCTGTCCACCGCCGGGCGAGCCCTGGTCGGCGGCCGCCTCGATGACGCGGCCGCCCACCTGGTCGCCCTGGCGCCCCCGGTGGTGAATGAGTTCGTGATCCAGGCCGACTTCACCGCGGTGGTCGCCGGCGAGGCGGCCGTGGAGGTCCGGGCCGGGCTCGGCCTCTTGGCCGATGTGGAGTCGAAGGGGGCGGCGACAGTTTACCGCTTCAGTGAGGATTCCCTCCGCCGGGCCTTCGACGCCGGCCGCGGCGCCCAGGACATCCTCGCCTTCCTCGAACACCACGCCAGCCGGGGCGTACCCCAGGCACTGGCCTACCTCATCGGTGACCTCGGCCGCCGCTTCGGCAACGTCCGGGTCGGTCCCGCGGCCAGCTATCTGCGCAGCGACGACCCGTCACTACTGGCCGAGGTGCTCCAGGCCAAGCGCACCGCCCGCCTCCGGTTGCGCCGTCTGGCCCCGACCGTGCTGGTGAGCGATGTGGACGCCGCCACCGTCAACCTCACCCTGCAGACGGCCGGTTACCTCCCGGCCCGAGAGAACGCCGACGGTACGCTGCTGCTCACCCGGCCGGTCGCCCAACGCCTACCGGACAAGCCCGTTCCGGCCTACGCCGCTCGCCGGGCGCCCGACCCGCGCGCCATCGTCGTCGAGCTGCGCCGCAAGCCTCCTCCCCCGGCCGCCGCATCCCCCAAGGGGCCGGCGGCCCCCGGCTCGCCCGCCCCCACACCCTGGGCGCAGCCGGTCCTGGCCGACATTCTCAGGCCAACCGACATCATCAGGGATCCCCGGGCCGTCCGGGCCCTGCTCGGCCAGGCGTGCGATGAGTACTGGCTGGCCCGCCTGTCCTACGTCGGCAGCACGGGCCACGCCACCGAGATCACCGTCGAGCCGACCGAGCTCGACGGGCGCCACCTCTACGCCCACTGCTTCCCCATGGGCAATGAGCGCACCTTTGTCATCGACCGCATCGAGTGGGCCCGCATCCTGACCGACGCCGAGGAGAACCTCCTGCCATGACCGCCATCATCACCAGCTCATGACCGCTACGTCATGACCGCAGGCCCCTCGTCAACCGGAGCCGGTCCCCTCATCGTCCAGTCCGACCGGACGTTGCTGCTCGAGGTCGACCATGCCGACGCCGAGGCGTGCCGGGCCGACATCGCCCCCTTCGCCGAGCTCGAACGCTCCCCCGAGCACGTCCACACCTACCGCCTGAGCTCGCTGGGCCTGTGGAACGCCAGCGCCGCCGGCCATGACGCCGAGCAGGTCGTCGACGCCCTCATCCGCTGGTCCCGCTACCCCGTACCTCAATCTCTTCTGGTCGACGTGGCCGAGGTCATGGCCCGCTACGGCCGACTGCGCCTCGAGGTCGACCCTGTGCACGGCCTGGTCCTGCGCACCACCGACCTGGCCGTGCTCACCGAGGTGCTGCGGGCCAAGCCTGTCGCTCCGCTGGTCGGCGCCCGGATCGACGACGAGACGGTGGTCGTGCCCCGGGGCGAGCGCGGCCGCTTGAAGCAGGCGTTGCTGAAAGCGGGCTGGCCGGCCGAGGACTTGGCCGGCTACGTCGACGGGGCCGCCCATACCATCACCCTGCACGAAGGCCAGGGCTTCGACCTTCGGCCCTACCAGCGCCAGGCGGTCGACGCCTTCTTCGCCGGAGGAAGCGGGGCCGTCGTCCTGCCGTGCGGCGCAGGCAAGACGCTGGTGGCGCTGGCGGCCATGGCCCGGGCCGGCGCCCGCACGCTCATCCTCGTCACCAACACCGTAGCCGCCCGTCAGTGGCGGGCCGAGCTGCTGGCCCGCACCAGCCTGACCGAGGCCGAGATCGGCGAGTACTCGGGCGAACGCAAGGAGATCCGCCCCGTCACTCTGGCCACCTACCAAATCCTCACCACCCGCCGGAAGGAGATCTACACCCACCTGGAGCTGTTCTCGGCCGAGGACTGGGGCCTGGTCATCTATGACGAGGTCCACCTCCTCCCCGCCCCGGTCTTCCGGATGACGGCCGAGATCCAGAGCCGTCGCCGCCTCGGCCTCACCGCCACCCTGGTACGGGAGGACGGCCGAGAGGGCGACGTGTTCAGCCTCATCGGCCCCAAGCGCTACGACGCCCCCTGGCGCGACATCGAGGCCCAGGGCTGGATCGCCCCGGCCCAGTGCACCGAGGTGCGGGTGACGCTCACCGACGAGGAGCGCATGTCCTACGCCCTGGCCGAGGCCGAAGAGCGCTACCGGGTGGGGGCCACGGCGCGGTCGAAGCTGGCCGTGGTCGAGGCCTTGGCCCAGGAGGCGGTGCGGCGGGGCGAGCCCACGCTGGTCATCGGCCAGTACATCGACCAGCTCGAGTTGCTGGCCGAGCGCCTGGGCGCCCCGCTCATCACGGGGAAGACGGCGACGCGCGAGCGCGAGCGGCTGTACCAGGCGTTCCGCGTCGGCGAGGAGATGCTGCTGGTGGTGTCCAAGGTGGCCAACTTCTCCATCGACCTGCCCGAGGCGTCGGTGGCCATCCAGGTCTCGGGCGCCTTCGGCAGCCGCCAGGAGGAGGCGCAGCGCCTCGGGCGCATCCTGCGGCCCAAGCATGACGGCCGCCAGGCCCACTTCTTCACCGTGGTCGCCCGCGACACCAACGACCAGGAGTTCGCCGCCCGCCGCCAGCGGTTCCTGGCCGAGCAGGGCTACGCCTACGAGATCGTCGACGCCGAAGCCATTCTCGCCGCCGCCGCAGCCGCCGCCCGTGAAGCCCGGGGCGAGCTCCCGCCCGGATAAGCCCGAGCAACTGGTCTCGGTGAGAGTCGCTACCCGGCCTTCAGCGAGACCAATTCGCGGGCGCGGGTGAAGACGGCGTCGAAGGCGGGCTCGGTGAGGACGCCCGTGAAGGTGTTCTGCTGGCTGGGGTGGTACGAGCACACCAGCGTCACGCTGTGTCCCTCGGCTGCGGCGGACAACGCCACCTCGACTCCGTGGCCGAAGCGGGGGCGGGGCCGGACCCCGTAGAGCCGGCACACGGCCTCATAGGCGAAGTGACCCAGGGCGACGACGACCCGTACGCCGGACAGGAGGGCCAGTTCCCTGACCAGGTACGGCACGCAGCGGTCGCGCTCCTCGGGCGTCGGCTTGTTGGCGGGCGGTGCGCAGCGGACGACGGCCGACACCCACGCCCCGGTGAGGCGCAGCCCGTCGTCGGCCGACACGCTGGTCGCCTGGTTGGCAAAGCCGGCCCGCCACAGGGCCCGGTAGACCCAGTCGCCCGAGCGGTCGCCGGTGAAGACGCGCCCCGTCCGGTTCCCGCCGTGGGCGGCGGGGGCCAGCCCCACCACCAGGAGCGAGGCCGACGGGTCACCGAAGCCGGGGACGGGCCGGCCCCAATACTCCTCGTCCCGGTACGACGCCCGCTTCTCCAGCGCCACCAGCTCGCGCCAGGCCACCAGTCGAGGACATGCCCGGCAGGAAACCACCTCGTCGACGACTCGGGCCAACGACTCCACCGGCTCAGGGTAGGGGTCGGCAGGAAGCTAGGTTGGCCCACCGATGCCCCGATCCCCGGCGCGACCGCGCCCGACCACCATCCTCCTCGTCCGTCACGGCCAGACGCCCACCACCGGCAAGCTGCTCCCGGGCCGCGCCCCGGGCCTGCACCTGTCTGAGACCGGCCAGGGCCAGGCCGAGGGGGTGGCCCGGCGGCTGGCCGACGTCAAGATCACCGCCATCTACGCCTCGCCCCTGGAGCGCACCCGTGAGACCGCCGCTCCCCTCGCTGCCGCCCTGGGCCTGAAGGTCAAGGTCGACAAGGGCCTGCTCGAGGCCGACATCGGCGACTGGACCGGCCAGGAACTGAAGGCGGTGGCCAAGACTCCGGAGTGGAAAGTGGTCCACGCTTATCCCAGCGGGTTCCGGTTCCCCGGCGGCGAGTCGTTCGTAGAGATGCAGGCCCGCACCGTTTCCGCCCTCGACTGCCTGCGCCGGGCCCACCCGGGCGAGACCATCGTCGCCGTGTCTCACGCGGATGTCATCAAGGCCGCGGTGGCCCACGCTCTCGGCACCCATCTCGACCTGTTCCAGCGCATCGTGATCTCGCCGTGCTCGGTGACAGCCATCTCCTACGGCGACGGGGGCCCTACCGTGCTGTCGGTGAACTCCGTCGACGACGTCAATGCCGTGAAGCCGTCATGACCGGCCGGGAGGCGGTGGCCCGATGAGCTCGTCCTTCGAGATGCCCGAGGTCGACCACCTCACCACCGGCGCCATCGGGGAGCCGGGCCA
The DNA here is from genome assembly GCA_038231955.1 of Acidimicrobiales bacterium. Taxonomy (GTDB): domain Bacteria; phylum Actinomycetota; class Acidimicrobiia; order Acidimicrobiales; family AC-14; genus CADCTB01. The sequence goes on along the minus strand of JBBSIS010000013.1, from coordinate 11,985 downwards.
GCGGATTTTCTACCTGCAGGCCGCCAGCCACGGCCAGGTTGTGTCGCTGCGCCTGGAGAAGTCGCAGGTGGCCGCCCTTGTCGCCTACCTGGTCGGGATGCTGGCCGACATGCCCGCCCTCGGTGAGCCCGCGCCCGGTGACCCTATGCCCGGCAACTCGGGCCTGGTCGAACCGGTGGTGGCCGAGTGGGTGGTGGGCTCCCTCGGGGTCAGCTACGACGAGGACGCCGACCGGGTCATCCTGGTGGCCGAGGAACTGGTCGAGGAGGGCGAGGAGGGCGCCCGCATCCGCATCGCCGCCACCCCCAACCAGGTCGCGGCCCTGGCGGCACGCGGGGCCGATGCCGTCTCCGCCGGCCGGCCACCGTGCCCGCTGTGCGGCCAGCCCCTCGACCCCGAAGGGCACACATGCGCCCGTCTGAACGGCCACAAGACCCGGTAGACAGCCGGCCGGCGGCTCCGGATCTGCTCCGCCACGGCGAGATGGGCATCAAGGGACGGCTGCCGTGGAGCTCGAACGGGACCTTCCTCGTCGACCTGGGTCTCGACGGCGAGACGGCGCAGGGCGTCTACAAGCCATTGAGGGGCGAACGCCCGCTCTGGGACTACCCCACCGGCCTGTACCGCCGGGAGGTCGCGGTGTACGTGGTGTCCGACGCCCTCGGTTGGGGGGTGGTCCCCGAGACGGTGGAGCGCGACGGGCCGTTCGGCCCGGGCTCGGTCCAGCGGTTCGTGCCCGCCCATTTCGAGGAGCACTACTTCACCATGCTGGAGCGCCCGGAGCTGCACGACGCCCTGCGCACGGTGTGCCTGCTCGACCTGCTCGTCAACAACGGCGACCGCAAGAGCGGCCACTGCCTACGGGGCGAAGACGGCCGCATCTGGGCGATCGATCACGGGCTGTGCCTGGCCGAGGAGCCGAAGCTGCGCACCGTCATCTGGGACTTCGCCGGCCAGCCGGTCCCCGCCGACCGCCTCGACGACATCGCCCGCCTCGTCGCCTCGTCGCCCCCTGCGCTGGCCGGCCTCTTGGCGCCCGACGAGCTCGACGCCCTGTCGGCCCGAGCCGCAGCCGTGCTTCGCCGGCCCATCTTCCCGGTGGCCCGGTCGGCCCGGGCCTTTCCGTGGCCACTCGTCTAGTGCCCCATCCGGGGAAACCCGCCAGCGTGATCCCATGACCGTTGTGCCCCGACCCGGCCCGGTGGAGCCGCCCGATGGCCGTCGACGCCGCCCGTCCACGTCCACGTCCGAGTTCGGCGTGGGCCGGCGGGAAGGCCACGACGCCAGCGGTTTCTACGACCGCTTCCCCGCCCCCGTCCTTTCCGACGACACGACCCTCGGCGCCCGCCGTCATCCCCTCGACGCGCTCATCGCCGGCGACGCCCGCAGGATGAGCGAGGTCGACGACGCCACCGTGGCCCTGGTGGTGACCTCGCCCCCCTACTTCGCGGGCAAGGAGTACGAGGCCGCGCTGGGCACCGACCACATTCCTGCCACCTACACCGCCTACCTCGACATGCTCACCGACGTCTTCGCCCAGTGCGTGGCCAAGCTGGAGCCGGGCGGCCGCATCGCCGTCAACGTGGCCAACCTGGGCCGCCGGCCCTACCGGTCGCTGTCGGCCGACGTCATCGACATCCTCCAGGACCGCCTGCGCCTCCTGCTGCGGGGCGAGGTCATCTGGGTCAAAGGCCGGGGAGCCGGCGGCTCCTGTGCGTGGGGTTCCTTCCAGCGCCCGGGCAACCCGGTGCTGCGGGACCTGACCGAGCGGGTCGTCATCGCCAGCAAGGGCCGCTTCGACCGGGCCCTGTCCCCCCGCCAGCGCCATGACCAGGGCCGGCCGTCGACGGCGACGATATTCCGCGACGAGTTCATGGAAGCCACCACCGACGTGTGGGAGATGGCGCCGGAGAGCGCCACCCGCGTCGGCCACCCCGCCCCCTTCCCTGTCGAGCTGCCCCAGCGCCTCATCGGCCTCTACACCTATATGGGCGACCTGGTCCTGGATCCCTTTGTGGGCTCGGGCACCACCGCGGTGGCTGCAGTGCGCACCGGGCGTCACTACGTGGGCTACGACACCGAGCCGGCCTACATCACTGCCGCCGAGGCCCGGGTGGCGACCGAGGTCACCCGGGTGGCCACCGAGGATGCCTGCCGCCGCAGCCCCTTCCGCACGGTGGCCCTCACGGCCGTGGCGGGGCCGGCCGACCCGGCCGAGGACTTCCTGGCCCGGGCGCTGCGCGAGGGCCGCACGGCCAAGGAGGCGGCCCGGCTGGTGCTCAGCCATTGCGGGTTCACCGACGTGCGGGCCGACGTCCGTTACCCGGCGCTGGGTGTGGAGGTCAGCTTCCTGGCCTGCGACACTTCGGGGGCCGATTGGGCCTTTGACGTCGCCGGCGGCTTCACCGCCAGCCGCGCCGGGCTCAGGCGCATCGACACCCTGTGGAAGGCTCTCGGCAAGGCCGCGGTCCTGCACGAGGCCCATCCGGATCTTCGCCTGGTGCTGTTCACCACCGACGTCCCGGTCCAGGGCAGCGCCGGCGACGCCGCCCTGGGCGCCGTGCTCGGCCCGGGCCGGGCTGTCTACGACGTGGTCGAGCTACCCGGCACCGGTGGCGGGGGCCAGGAGCGGTTGCAGCGGTACCTGAGATCAGGCCGTGCGCCCGCGTAGTGACCCCTACGGCAGCCGAGCCTATGCCCGTGGGCACCACCGGTGGCGGACAGGTACGGTCAACGGGTGACAACGGGAGAGGTTCGTCTGGAAGTGCCGGCCACGCCGGAGTTCCTGCGCATCTCGCGCATCATGGCCGCCGGCGTGGCCAGTCGGATCGGGTTCACCCTCGACGAGGTGGAGGATCTGCGAATCGCCATCGACGAACTGTGCTTCGCCATGGTCGGCGCCCGGGGCCGCAGCGGCACCATCAGCATCCGCTACCTCCTCGATGGCGACGGTCTGACCGTCGCCGGGACGGGCCACTTCACCGATGGCCTGGGCAACGACACGGCCGCCTCGGCCCTGTCGAAGCAGATCCTGGCCGCCGTCGTCGACGATTGCGAGATAGCAAGCGGGGACGACGGACCGACATTCCGGCTGGTCAAGCGGCATCGGGCCTCGGGGACGACGGCCTGATGGCCTTCGACAGCAAGGAACGCGAGGAGCTCCGTCAGAAGTTCCATTCCTACGCCCAGACCCGCGACCGGGCCCTGCGTGACGACCTGATCACGGCCCACATGGGCCTGGCCGAGTACCTGGCCCGGCGATTCACCAACCGGGGCGAGCCCCTCGACGACCTGGTCCAGGTGGCCGCCCTCGGGCTGTTGAAGGCGGTGGACCGCTTCGACCCCGAACGGGGCCTGGAGTTCTCCACCTATGCCACGCCCACCATCGTGGGCGAGCTCAAGCGCCACTTCCGGGACAAGGGCTGGGCCGTGCGGGTACCCCGGCGGGTCCAGGAGCTGCACCTGCGCCTGGGCAGCGTGGTCGGCATCCTGTCCCAGGAGCTGGGGCGCTCCCCGACCATCGGTGAGATCGCCCATGCCGCCGGAGTGTCGGAAGAAGAGATCCTGGAGGCCATCGAGGCCGGCCACGCCTACCGCTTCACCTCCCTCGACGCCCCGTCGGGCAACGACGACGAGCCGTCCCTGGCCGCCGAACTGGGCGCCGAGGACCAAGGCCTGATCGACAGCGAGCACCGCGTGGCGCTGTCGCCCCTCATCGCCCAGTTCCCGCCGCGGGAGCGCATGATCCTCCACCTCCGCTTCTTCCAGGGCCTGACTCAGTCGGAGATCGCCGGCCGCCTGGGCATCAGCCAGATGCACGTCTCCCGCCTGCTGGCCCGGGCCCTCACCCAACTCCGATCCCAAGCCGAGGACGACTCATGAAGCTCATGCTCCTGATCAACCCGTCGGCGTCGTCGGTGAACTGGAAAAGCCGCATGGCGGCCAACTCGGCCCTGGTCGGCGACCACGACGTCACCACGGTGGAAACCACCCGGCGTGACGACGCCACCGCACTGGCCCGCCAGGCGTCCGAGGACGGCTTCGAGGTCGTCGTCGTGCTGGGCGGGGACGGCACGCTCAACGAGGCGGCCAACGGCCTGGCCGGGACGCAGACCGCGCTCGCCGCCCTGCCCGGCGGTTCCACCAACGTCTTCGCCCGCACCATCGGCATGGCCCCCAAGACCACGCGTGCCGCACCGCAGCTGCAGGCCGCACTGGTTCGGGGCGATGCCTTGCGCACCTTCGGCCTGGGCACGGTCAAGGCTTCCAATGGCACGACGAACGACAGGCACTTCCTGTTCCATCTGGGTGTCGGCTACGACGCCGCCGTGGTGGCCCAGGTCGAGCGGCGCGCCGCGCTGAAGCGGAAGATCGGCCAGGCCATCTTCGTCTACTCGTCCTTCTCCACCTACTTCCGCCACTACGACCACCGCCGGCCCAGCTTTGCCCTCGACTTCCCCGACGGCACCAGCGTGGAAGACGGCTACTTCACCATCTGCCTCAACACCAACCCCTACACGTACCTGGGCCGCCGGCCGCTCTCGGTCACGCCCGACACCGGCCCCGACCGGGGCCTGGTCACCGTCACCACCCGTGCCCTCAAGGCGCGCACCCTCCTCATGCTGTTCGGCTCGGCCATGGGCCGCGGCGAGATCCTGCGGCGCAACGCCCATGTCGACTACCACACCGATCTGGCGTCGGTCACCTTCCGTGGGCTGGGCCCCTTCCCCCACCAGGTCGACGGCGACTACCTCGGCATGGTCGAGAGGCTCGAGGTGACCCACGGGCAGGCCAGCATTCGCCTCGTCGTACCCTGAGCGCGGACCTCTGGTCGCTCCCGACGTCCAGGAAGAAGTTCACAAGCCCTTGTCATGAGGGATGTCAGGGCGTATCGTTAGGTCGTAGAGCCCCCTGTTTTCTGGACTACATTTACTGGCTCTTCCCTTGTGAAAAGATTCACAAGGTACTCGCCAAGACCGCGCGAGCGGGCAGGAGGTGCCGTGGCCCTGATCTGGAGTCGACCGTACGAGTGGGACACCGACGATTGGCGCCGTCGGGCATCCTGCCGGGACACCGATCCGGACCTGTTCTTCCCGGTCGGCGCCACTGGGTCGGCGCTGGACCAGATCGAGGCGGCCAAGGCGGTCTGCCGTCAGTGTGAGGCCCGCGCCGACTGCCTGGAGTTCGCCCTGGCCACGAACCAGGAAGCCGGCGTCTGGGGCGCCACCTCCGAGGAAGAACGCCGCAAGCTGCGCAAGGCGTGGCTCGCCCGCCGGCGCCGGGCGAGCTGAGCGAACCGGCCCGGCGGCGGCCCTCAGCCGCTCGCAGGGACGACGACCACCCCGGCCCGCTGACGACGTCCGGCCCGCACCTGCAGGGCGACCGACGCCAGGGCCGATCCAGCGAAGAGCACTGCGACCACCACGACGGCCACGTAGACCACAGTGGGCTTCCCGTGCCCGGCCAGCACCAGGTAGACGTCGGGCGCCAGGAACGTGGCCACGGCCACCATCGCGCAACGCCGGGCCGCCAGCCGGCGCCGGTCGAGAAGGTTGGTGACCACGCCGGCGGTGGCGAGGGCGTAGGGCCAGGACACGGCCAGGTCGACGACGCCGTACGCCCACGGGCTGACGCCGTAGCGGCCCAGCATCCGGGCGACCACGAGGGTACGGGCCACCGACCACACCACCACGGCCACCACCCAGGCCCGGGTACACACAGTGCGCCGTCGAGAGTTCGTCATCGTCCTCCGAGGTATCGGTGGCCCGGCAGCATCAGTGGAGTTGCTCTGCCGACAAGCGCCCCCAGGCACTGCACCGGTAACGTCGGTGCCAATGAACGCCTCTTCTTCCTACGGCTTGCGGCCCGCCGCCAAGGCTAGCGCCAGTGACGTGCGCCTCGCCTGGATCATCCACGCCTTCACCGCGTCGGGCATCGTCGCCGGGATGCTGGCGCTCGTCGCCGTGGTCGAGGGCCGCCCCGAGGCCGCCATCGCCTGGCTCCTCGTCGGCACCCTGATCGACACCGTCGACGGCCCTCTCGCCCGGGCCTGGGGCGCGGCCGAGGCCCTTCCCCTGATCGACGGCCACCTGCTCGACACGGTGGTCGACTTCGTCGGCTGTGTCGTCGTGCCGCTCGCCTTCGTGTGGCGCTTCGGGTTGCTGCCGAGCGCCCTGGCCCTACCGGTGCTCAGCGTCGCCTTCGTCACCTCGGCGCTGTGGTTCTCCCGCACCGACATGATGACGGAGGACAACTGGTTCAACGGCTTTCCGACCGCCTGGAACCTGGTGGTACCCACCATGTTCCTTATCAACGGCAACGCCGTCGTCAACGGTGTGATCGTCATGGTCCTCGCCCTGCTGCAGCTCAGCAACGTGAAGTTCGTGCACCCCGGCCGTGTCGTCGAGCTGCGCCCCGTCACCCTTGCCGTCACCAGCCTCTGGCTGGTGGCCATCGCCGTTCTGGCCGAGGCCATCCACGACCTGCCCTGGTGGGGGCCGATCGTGCTGCTCATCGGCCCCGCCTACCAGATCGTCCTCACCCTGCACCGCACCTTCGGCGGCTTCCAGGCCTCCGACACCGCCGGGGGCTGAGTCCCGCGGCTCAGCCGAGAGCGGTGGCCGACGGTTCCACCGGCACGCGGACCTCGACAACCGTCCCTCCGTCACTCACCATGGAGATGATCCCCTCCAGGTCGGTGGTGACCAGCGCCCGGACGATGGTGAGGCCCAGGTTGGCCCCGTTGAGGGCAAAGCCCTCCGGGAGGCCGGCGCCGTTGTCGGCAACCCTGACCAGCAGCTCGCTGCCATCGTTGGTCATGGTCACGACCACCGTCGCGTCGGGCCAGTGCGTCTCGGCCGGGAAGCCGTGCTCCACCGCGTTCTGCACCAACTCGGTGAGCACGACGGCCAGCGGGGTGGCCACCTCGGCTCGCACCTCGCCGGGATGGCCCTCCACCACCAGGCGCACCGGGTGCTCATCGGACACGATGGCCTCCCCCACCATGCGCACGAGCTGACGTACGATCTCGCCCAGGTCGACCTCCTGGCTGGCGCCGGCCGACAGGGTCTCATGCACCAGGGCGATGGAACGGATCCGCCGCACCGACTCTTCGATGGCGGCGCGCGCCTCGGCCGACTCCAGCCGTCGGCCGTGCAGGCGCAGCAGCGACGAGATGGTCTGCAGGTTGTTCTTCACCCGATGGTGGATCTCCCTGATGGTGGCGTCCTTGGAGAGCAACAGGCGGTCACGTCGGCGCAGGTCGGACACGTCGCGCAGGAGGACGACGGCGCCGGTCACCCGTCCGTGATCGAGGAACGGGATGCAACGCAGGAGCACGATCACGTTGCCGCGCTCGATTTCCTGGGTGATGGGCAGGCCGATGGCATACGCGGCTCGCACCGGCGACTCGTCGAACTCGAGCTCGCCGAGGCGCGCCCCGTGGACGTTGCCGTGGATGCCCATGCGGTGCAGGGCCGAGACGAAGTTGGGCGACGCGAAGTCGACCCGGGCCGAGGCATCGAGCCGGGCCACGCCGTCGCCCACACGCGGGGCCTCGTCGACCTCGGTCTCCTCGGCGCCGAACGGGAAGTCACCCACGGTGATCATGCGGGCGAAGCCGTCGAACAGCTCGACGTAGACCCGCTCCAGCTCCCCCTGGCGCCGGCCGACCATGGGGGCCGACTCCCGGGTGAGCACGGCGAGCATGGCGTCCTTCCATCGCAGGGGGATGCACTGCACGGTGGCGATCTCGCCCCGCGCCGGGGCGCTGCCCACGCCGTCGATGATCTCGCCCAGCTGCCAGGCCCGGGCCACCAGCGACAGCGTTACCGCGTCGACCTCCCGGCCCACCTCGTCGTCGAGGTACAGCGTCTGGCTGGTCGTGGGCCGCACCTGGCCGAGGATGGTGAACTTGGACGCGTCACCCTGCCGGTGCGGCGCGTAGAGCAACAGGTCGGCGAAGGACAGATCCGACAACAGGCTCCACGAGGCGACGAGGCGCTGCAGGTGGGCTATGGCCGGTCCCTCCAGGCCGGTGGAGAGAGCCAGGTCGGCGAGAGTGGCCATTGGCCTGACCAGCCTAAATGAACGCCCGGGAGTGGTCGCCGCGCCTGGGATAGTTTCGGCCCTCGTGCAGCGCGAACCAGTGGCCGAGCTGATGGGGGTCCGCCTGCTCCGCTTCCCCCTGGGCCTGTGGGAGCAGAGCCAGGAGCACGTCGACGAGCTGCTACGGGAGTTCACGCTCATCTCGGCGACATGCTCGACGAGGCCGATGCCTACTGCCGGCAGGGCTCCCACCTGCTCACCCTGCAGACACCGCCCGACCAGCGGGCGTTCCGGACCTGGTTCCTGGCCGAGTTCCTCTCGCAGCTCGCCGGGGGGCCGCCGACCCCTTGGCCCGAGTACACCGCCGGGGTCTGACCCGCTCGTCTCACGACGAACCGGGGTCGCTGAGTGTCAAATTCCGCACTGAATGACCAGTTCAGTCAGTTTCCTCGGGCGACGAAGTACTTCGCCTTGGGGTGGTGGCAGATGATGGCTGACGTGGTCTGCTCGGGGACGTACTGGAAGTCCTCGCTCACGGCCACGCCGATGCGGTCCGCCTCCAGGAGGTCGGCCACCTTGAGGTTGTCCTCCAAATCGGGACAAGCCGGATAGCCCCAGGAATAGCGGCCACCCCTGTAGCCCTGGCGCACAAGCATGTCGACCAGGCGGCCGTCCTCATCGGCGAAGCCCCACTCCTCCCGCATGCGCCGGTGCCAGTACTCGGCCAGGGCCTCGGCCATCTCCACGCCCAGTCCGTGCAGAAGAAGGTACTCGCCGTAGCGGTCCTCGGCGAAAAGCTTGGCCGTGGCCTGCGACACCCGGTCGCCGATGGTCACGATCGAGAAGGCGGCGTAGTCCACCTCCCCCGAGTCGAGGGGCCGGAAGAAGTCGGCGATGCAACGCCACGGCTCCTTGCCCTCCCGAGGGTAGGAGAAGCGCAACCACTCGGCGGTGCGAGTCTCGTCCTTCCAGATGACCACGTCGTTGCCGTCGCCGTTGGCCGGGTAGTAGCCGTAGACCACCTGGGGCAGCAGCAGGTCGGCGGCGGTGGCCTTGCTCAGCTCCTCGCGCAGCGTGGGCCGGATGCGGGTCTTGAAGTCCGCGTCGTTCTCGCCCTTTTCGGGCCGGTACTGCCACTGGTTGCGAAACAGGGCGGTCTCGTTGACGTAGGCGACCAGGTTGTCGAGGGCGACGCCCTTCACCACCCGCGACCCGACGAAGGGCGGGACGAACACCGTGTTGTCGGTCTCCACCGCCGGCGAGCGCGCCGGCACGTCGACCGGCGCCACCGACTCCTCCTTCACGACGACCCGGCCCAGCGGCACACGGCCGAAGTCGGAATCGACCACGCCCGAGCGCTTCATGTCCATGAGCTGGTCCATGGTGCGCAGGCCCTCGAACGCGTCCTTGCCGTAGAAGACGCGACCCTCGTAGACCTCGCGCAGGTCCCGCTCGACGTAGCGGCGGGTCAGGGCGGCGCCGCCGAGGATCACCGGCACGCCCTCCGCGATGCCGCGCCGGTTCAGCTCTTCGAGGTTCTCGCGCATGATCAGCGTGCTCTTGACCAGCAGCCCGCTCATCCCGATGGCGTCGGCCTTGACCTCGTCGGCCTTGGCCAGCATCTCGGCCAGCGCCACCTTGATCCCGAGATTGTGGACCTCGTAGCCGTTGTTGGTCAGGATGATGTCGACCAGGTTCTTGCCGATGTCGTGGACGTCGCCCTTCACCGTGGCCAGCACGATGCGGCCTTTGCCCCCCTGCTCCGACTTCTCCATGTGGGGCTCCAGGTAGGCCACCGCCGCCTTCATGGCCTCGGCCGACTGGAGCACGAACGGGAGCTGCATCTCGCCGGCGCCGAACAGGTCGCCGACCACCTTCATCCCGGCCAGCAGCATGTCGTTGACGATCGTGAGCGCAGGCGTGGTGGTCAGGGCCAGGTCGAGGTCGGCGGTGAGCCCGTCGCGGTCGCCGTCGATGATGCGCTGCTTCAGGCGCTCGTCGATCGTCCAGCCGCTGCGGTCCTCCTTGACCAGGGTGGCCGACGAGACGCCCTCGAACAGCCCCAGCAGCACCTGGAGCGGGTCGTAGCCCTCGGCGCGGCGGTCATAGATGAGGTCAAGGCAGACCTCGCGTTGGCGTTCGGGGATCTTTGACAGCGGCATGATGCGCGCCGCATGCACGATGGCGCCGTCAAGCCCCGCCTCCACGCACTCGTGGAGGAAGACCGAGTTGAGCACGTGGCGGGCGGGGGGCGTGAGCCCGAAGCTCACGTTGGAGAGGCCCAGGATGGTGTGGACGCCCGGCAGCTCCGCCTTGATCCGCCGGATGCCCTCGATGGTCTCGATCCCGTCGCGCCGGCTCTCTTCCATGCCGGTCGACAGCGGGAGGGCGAGGGCGTCGAACAGCAGATCGCCCGGCTCCAGGCCGTAGCGGTCGACGGCCAGGTCGTGGATGGCCTTGGCCGCCCGCACCTTCCATTCGGCGGTTCGGGCCTGGCCCTCGGTGTCGATGCAGGTGCAAACGACGGCAGCGCCGTACTCGCGGGCCAGCGACAGGAAGCGGTCGAGGCGGGTGCCGGGGGCGTCGCCGTCCTCCAGGTTGACGGAGTTGAGGACGGCCTTGCCGCCGATCCACTGGAGGCCGGCTTCGATCACCTGAGGCTCGGTGGAGTCGAGCATCAGGGGGATACTGGCGGCGGTGGCGAAGCGCAGGGCGATCTCGTCCATGTCGGACACACCGTCCTCGCCGGTGTAGTCGACGCAGATGTCGAGGATGTGGGCGCCCTCCTTGACCTGGTCGCGGGCCATGGCCACACAGGTGTCCCAGTCGCTGGCCAGCATGGCGTCGCGGAACCTGCGCGACCCGTTGGCGTTGGTCCGCTCACCCACGACGAGGAACGACGTGTCCTGGTGGAAGGGGACGGCGGTGTAGATCGACGCCGCCCCCGCCTCGTGCACCGGACGGCGACGGGCCGGCTCCAGGTCACGACAGCGGTCGACCACGGCCTTGAGGTGTTCGGGAGCCGAACCACAGCAGCCGCCGATGACGCTCACGCCCAGCTCGGACACGAAGCCGGCGTGGTGCTCGGCCAGCTGGTCGGGCGTGAGGTCGTAGTGCATCTTCCCGTCGACCACCGACGGCAGGCCGGCGTTGGGCAGGCAGGAAATGGGCACCCGGGAGTGCTGGGAAAGGTGACGGAGGTGCTCGTGCATCTCCGTCGGCCCGGTGGCGCAGTTGATCCCGATGACGTCGGCCCGCAAGGCGTCGAGCGCCACCAGCGCGGCGCCGATCTCGGTGCCCGGCAGCATGCGCCCGGTCATCTCGATGGTGACCTGGACCTGCAGCGGCACCTCCCGCCCGACCGCGGCCATGGCCCGCCGGCAACCGATCAGGGCGGCCTTGGCCTGGAGCAGGTCGAAGACCGTCTCCACCAGCAACAGGTCGACGCCTCCGTCGAGCAGGCCGCGGGCCTGAACCTCGAACGCGTCGCGAAACTCGGCGAAGCGGATCTGGCCGAGCGAAGGAAACTTCGTACCCGGCCCGATCGACCCGGCCACCCAGCGGGGCTGGTCGGGTGTAGCGAAGCCGTCCGCCACCTCGCGGGCGATCCGGGCCGCCTTGTGGTTCAGCTCGTAGGAGCGCTCAGCGATCCCGTACTCGGCCAGTGTGTGCGAAAGCGACCCGAAGGAGTCGGTCTCCACCACCTCACAGCCCACCTCGAGGAACGACCGGTGCAGCTCGGCGATGGCGTCGGGTCGGGTGTCGACAAGGATCTCGTTGCACCCCTCGAACTGCGGGCCACCGAAGTCGTCCGCGGTGAGCTCCATGCGCTGGAGGTTGGTGCCGGCGGCGCCGTCGAAGATGACGACGCGTTGGCGGACCGCTTCCAGGTAGTTGCTCATCCCCCGAGGATACCGGCGACCCAAAGTGGCCCGGTCG
>JBBSIS010000012.1:0-29381 GCA_038231955.1 Acidimicrobiales bacterium | reverse complement strand
TGCCACGGCCGCGCACGTAGACCAGGGTGTTCGCAGTGCCCAGGTCGACCGCCATGTCGCGACCCATGAATGCAGAAAAGAAGTTATCGGACAGGAGGAGGCTCCGCGCCTTGGGGTCGAACCAGAGGCTAGGCGCTGGGCGGGGGGGTCACAACCCCGGCCTGTATTTCCAACAGGCCCGCCCCGCGAACTACAAGAACTACCTGCGCTGCCCTACGACAGGGTCGGGAAGAAGAGCGCGATCTCCCGCTGGGCCGATTCCTGGGAATCCGAGCCGTGCACCAGGTTCTCGGTCATCTCGATGGCGAGGTCGCCACGGATGGTGCCCGGCGCGGCCTGCTTCGGGTTGGTGGCGCCCATCAGGGTGCGGACGACGGCGTACGTCTCCTCCGGGCCCTCCACCACCATCAGCAGGGCGGGGCTGCGGGTGATGAACGCAACCAGGTCGGCGAAGAACGGCTTGTCCTTGTGCTCCCCGTAGTGCGTGCCGGCGACCTCCACGCTGATGCTGCGCAGCTCGGCTGCGGCCAGGCGCAGGCCCTTGGCCTCGAGTCGGGCGACGATCTGGCCGGCCAGCCCCCGCTCCACTGCGTCGGGCTTGCAGATGACAAGTGTTCTGTCCATGAGACGAGCGACCCTAGCGGGCTCACCACACCACCCTGACCGGTGAGGTAGCCGGTCAGTGCGGGATCGTCGTGTGCTTGAACTCGTTGAGGTTGGGCCAGCCCGTCATCAGGTCGAGGATGCGGTCGACGGCCCGGCGAGCGTCGCCGGCGTCGTCGCCCGGGCGGTCGACCAGGCGCACGAAGGTGGCCCGGTCGCCGACGATCACCGTGGGCACGCCGAAGACCTGGTGATCGTCGGCGGCGGTCTGGTGCTCGGCCCGGAACGTCTCCCGCGGTTTGCCGGCCCCGATCTCGTCGAAGACCCGGGTGGGATCGAGGCCTTCGGCGGCCAGCACGTCGGCGAGTACCTTCCCATCACGGAGGTCGAGGCCGTGGTCGTGGCGCGCCGCGAAGAGGGCCCGGTGAACGGCGGGGAACCGCTCGGGCCAGCCGTCACGGACGGCGATGCCGACCTCGACCGCCGTCCGGGCCGACGTCATCGCCGGGTCGTTCCACACGTCGGTCCCACCTTCCTCCACCTTGGCCTGGTTGAGCGAGAACGCCAGCCACCGTACCTGCCAGTCGTCGCCGGCCTCCTTCTGGCCGAGCAGCACGTGCTCGGCGAAGTTCCTGGCGAATGGTCAGCGGTAGTCCCAGGTGACGGCGAACTCCCGTGCGCTCATCGTCCGTCCTCCCGGCCGGCCGGGCCAGTCATGTTGCCACCTTGGCGAGCGGGGCAGGCATGCGTCGGGGGGCGGGGACGGCGGTCTCGGGCCAGCGCTTGCGGGACCGGGCCGACAGCTTGCGCAGGAGGGCGATGGCGCCGGGGTCGTCGTCGCCGGGGCGACCCTCGATGGTGCCGTCCTGGAGCATCTTGATCATGATCTCCCGGCCGAGATCGGTGCGGATGATGGTGAGGGTCCAGTCGTTGAAGGCGCCGATGCCGCCGGTGGAGATGTCGGCGTGCTCGGCGGCGAAGTCGGGGCAGAGCTTGCAGCCTTCGCGGGTCCAGGCGTGGCACTCCTTGAGCGGCACCTCGTGGTAGCTGCCGTCGCGCATCCAAATCTGGAAGACGCCCTTGATGTTCATCTTCACCATGTCCTGCTTGCGCAGGCCGTACTTGGCTTCGAACAGCTCCTCGAAGATGGCGTCGTCGAAGGTCTTCGAGCACAGCAAACCGATGTTGAGCACGAACCGCCGGGCCGGCTTCCCCGCTTTCCGGACGGTCATGACCGGCGGCACCGACGACTGGCAGCTCATGCCGACGAGGGCCAGCTTCTCGGCGCCCTTCTCGACCGCCTCGGCGTAGGCCATGGTGTTGGCCGAATATGTGTAGCGGCTTCCGGCGGCGGCCAGGATCTCCTCCCGGGTCGTGGCCACGCCGGGGATGGCCTTCCACGACGTGCCGTCGCCCTCCAGGTAGGAGACGAGGGCGGCGTCGATGTAGCCGTGCTCCAGCGACCAGATCAGGATGGCCGACACCAGGCCCCCGTCCTGGCCGATCGCCGCCACCTTCGGGTCGGCGGCCCGGGCCAGGATGATGTCCTTCGAGACGCCGTCGACCTCCTCGGCGGTGCGGGCCCGGCCGAAGAGGTGGGTGTCGATCTCGGTCTCCCAGCCTCGGAACCGAGGGCAGGCCCGGGTGCAGGACGTGCAGCCCCGCTCACCATGGCCGCAGTCGGCCGGGCCGAGCTCCTCCTCGAGGTGGAACGGCCTGTAGACGCCTTCCCGGTCGTCGTAGCCGAGTACGTCGTGCGGGCACGCCACCACGCAGCCCGCACACCCCGTGCACAGCCCGGAGGTGACGACCTCCGAGTACAGGTGCTTCCACTGCAGGACTTCTCGGGCCATGGCCTCCCACTGTAGGGGGCCTCAGGACGCTTTCAGCGCCTCGACCACCTCACGCGGGCGGTGCATGCTTCACCCCCCACATCGGCGCGGAACGGGCGCGGTACCGTCGCCGGGTGCCTGAGCTCGCCGAGGTCGAGGCGTACCGGAGGCTGGCCACCGTCGCCCTCGGGCGGCGGGTGGCCGAAGTGGTCGCCCCCGACGCCTGGTACCTGCGGGGCGGGCTCACGGCCGGGGCGCTGGCCGACGCCCTGGTGGGGCGGCGACTGGTCGACGCCCGCCGGGTGGGCAAGCTCCTGCTGCTCGACACCGACCGTGACGGTCCGGTGCTCGGGCTTCGCTTCGGGATGAGCGGCCGTCTGCTGGTCGACGGCGCCGCCGGCGTCGACGAACTGCTGTACAGCAGCGGCCACGACCTCGAGAAGTGGGACCGGTTCGGGATCCGCTTTGTCGATGGCGGCGACCTGCGCATTCGCGATCCCCGTCGGCTGGGCGGGGTGGAGCTCGACCCTCCCGAGGACCGGCTGGGCCCTGACGCCCTGACCGTGACCGCCGCCGACCTCGCCCAGGCCCTGTCCACCAGCCAGGCGCCGCTCAAGGCCCGGCTCCTCGACCAGGCCCGCCTGGCCGGGGTGGGCAACCTGGCCGCCGACGAGATCCTCTACCAGGCCGGCCTCGACCCCGGCCGGCCGTCCAAGTCGCTGCTGCCGAAGGAGATCGTCCGGCTGCACGAGCACCTGTTGACGTCGCTGGCCGGCTTCATCGCCGACGGCGGCTCGCACACCGGCGAGCTTCAGGTCCAGCGCCGCCCGGGCGGGATGTGCCCGAAAGACGGCACCCCCCTCGTGCGCCGCACGGTCGGGGGCCGCACCACGTGGTCCTGCCCGAGGCACCAGCGCTGAGCGACCCACAGCCGGTTACGGCGGGACGCTGCCGATCATCTCCATGCGCCGCAGCATCGTGTCCTGGGCGTTGGTGCGGGCGTCGCCGTTCACGGTGTCGCTCCACACCACGAACGCGGCGGCGTCGGTGGACGACACAGTCGGGGGGTAGTGGTTGCCGACCTGGCCCAACGACGCCGCCGGCCCCGAGTAGCCCTTGGTCCGGTCGATGGGCGCGTCGTTGACCTGGCGGGCGGTGAAGCTCTCACCGCCATCGGTCGAGAAGCTCCAGTAGACGTCGTCGAAGTTCTGGACGTCGGGGGTGGGGCCGGTGTGGTAGTAGACGACGTCGATCCGGCCGTCGGGAGCGACCGACAACGACGGCGACCGGCTGCTGCCGGTGATCGCCTTGTCGGGCGTCAGCAGGAGGGCCTGCTCGCCCCATGTCGCGCCCTTGTCGAGCGACTTACGGAAGAAGATCTGCTGGCGCCCGGTACGGCTGTCGCTCCAGACGGTGAACAGCGCGTTGGTGCGGGGGTCGAAGACCAGCTTGGCCGGGTCGTACTGGACGCCGATCTTGACCTGGCGGTCGATGAAGCCCTGGGTGAAGGTCTTGCCGCCGTCGGTGGACTTGGCCAGGTACAGCTCGACGGGGCCGTCGGAGAAGCGGCGCTGGAACGTCTGGTACACCACGCCGTCACTGTCGACGGCCGGCTGCGACGGGTTCTGCCCGGCGGGTGGGTCGTTGACGAGGACGGGTTCGGAGAACGTGTTCCCCCCATCGTCGGAGCGGGCGAACAGCGCACCGTCGCACGAGGTGCCCGCACCGGTGGACGACGGCCGGCACAGCCAGAACGACAGCAGCACCGAGTCCCCCGCCGGGCCGGCGACGACCGTCATCAGGGGCCGGCCGAGGCCCATCTCCGGCGCCGGCGGCTTGGCCACCGCCTGGGCGGTGGCGAAGGTGCGACCGCCATCGGTGGACTTGGCCAGCAGGATCTGATCGCCTCGGCCCTGTTCGGGGTTGGCCGAGCCGAACACGCTGTAGATGGTCCCCGTGGGGCCCATGACCACGCTGCCGTTGGGCACATGGCCGCCCGACGCGCCGTTTAGGCGGCAGCCGACGAAGCCGGGCGGGAGGGCGAAGAGCCCGTCGATCCAGTCCTTGCCGCGGTTCAGCGTGGTGTGCCATGCGCAGCGGTTGTCCAGCATGTCGGAGTCGGTGACGACGACATGGTTGGCGTTCTTGGGATCAGCGGCGACGTAGGCGCTCTCGTAGGCCCGGGCCGGGACCGGGTTGAAGGCGGCACGACAGGGAGGGAAGGAGCACAGGCTGGCCGAGACCTTGTCGGTCCCGCCGCCGGTGTCGCGCGTGACGAACGCGAGGCTGGTCAGGGCGAGGACGAAGAAACCGAGCACCATGAGGACGACGGGACGGCGGAGGAAGCTCACCCGGCCATCCTATGAAGCGGGCGGTCAGTAAGCGTCACTTGTCGCAGTTCATTTCCTGACGCCCCACCGGGGGCGTCGCCAGCCGTTCTCCTGGAACGCAGGTGCGAGTCTGGAATGGGTTCTGACCCTGCATCTGCCCGGACGGAAGGCATGCAGATCTTGCATGTACCGGTTCCAGCCTGCAACATTGACGACGGACATGGTCGTTCGTCGCTCGACGTGCCCAGACCGCCGAGGAGGCGTCATATCCCGCAGGTCCCGCATCGCCCAGGTCATTGCCGTGTCGGCTCTGCTGCTTGCCGCGTGCCGCGCCGACAGCAGCGGGAAGGCGCCCCCGTCCCCGTCGACCACGCCCGGCCTGTCCGGCCCGCTGACGGTCTTCGCCGCCGCGTCGCTCACCGAGACCTTCGGCGATCTCCAGACCGCGCTGAAGACCTCGAGCCCGAGCCTTTCCCTGATCTACAGCTTCGCCGGCTCAGGGGCGCTGGTCACCCAGATCCAACAGGGGGCGCCGGCCGACGTGATCGCCACCGCCGATGTGGCGTCGATGAAGAAGCTGGCCGACGCCGGGCTGGTCGGGGCCCCCGTCACCTTCGCCAGGAACAAGCTGCAGATACTGGTGGCACCGGGGAACCCCAGGGGCATCCGCAGCCTGTCCGACCTCTCCCGCCCCGACATCAAGCTGGTGACCGAGGACGAGTCGGTCCCGGCCGGCAAGTACTCCGCCCAGGTCCTGCGTGCTGCGGGCGTGACGGTGCGGCCGGTGTCGAAGGAGACCGATGTCAAGGCCGCAGTCGCCAAGGTCACTGCGGGAGAGGCCGACGCCACCATCGTCTACGTGACCGACGTGACGGCGGCGGGATCGAAGAGCCAGGGGGTCGACATTCCCGACGCCGAGAACGTGGTGGCGGAGTACCCGATCGCAGTGGTGAAGGGGACCACGAAGGGGGTTGCGGCCGCAGCCTTCGTCGATGCCGTCGTCAAGGGCAGCGGCCGACTGGCACTGGCGTCGCGCGGGTTCCTGCCCGCCGCGTGACCGGACGACCGTGTGACGCGAATGCGGGCCGGTCCCCCGCAGCCGACCTCGCGACTGCGAGCTCTAGGGTGCTCGCCATGCCTTCGTACCGGATCGGCCAGGCCGCCGAGCTGCTCGGGGTCAGTGCCGACACCGTACGGCGGTGGGTGGACGATGGGCGCATCGAAGCCAGCCGGTCCGAAGGCGGCCGGCGGGTGATCGACGGCGTGGCCCTGGCCACCTTCGCCAACACCCTTTCCGCAGAACGCGACCCCGACGTCATCGTGGGCCGGTCGGCCCGCAATCGCTTCGCCGGAATCGTCACCAGGGTCATCAAGGACACGGTCGCCGCCCAGGTGGAGATCCAGGCTGGGCCGCACCGGGTGGTGTCGATGATGACCCGTGAGGCCGTCGACGAGCTCGGGCTCGCCCCCGGCGTCCTGGCCGTAGCGACCGTCAAGTCGACGAGCGTGGTCGTCGAGATCGCCGCCGACTGACCTCATGGCGGCTCTCCGCCGACGTCTCATGGCGGCTCTCCGCCGATGTGCCCCGCGCCCAGCTCCGGGCCGCCGGCGGGACGGCGGCATACCGGAGCGGCCACCGGTCCTGCCCGTGGTCGCCGCCGCCCTGGGCGCCCTGCTCTTCGCCCTGCCGCTCGCCGGCCTGCTGTGGCGGGCCCCATGGTCCTCGGCATGGGCGGAGCTGGGCGGCGCACCGGCGCGCGATGCCCTGCGACTGTCGCTGCTCACCTCGCTGTCGGCCACCGGGATCGCCATCGTCCTGGGCGTGCCCCTGGCCTGGGCCCAGGCGCGCGTCGACTACCCGGGCAAGCGGGTGGTGCGGGCTCTCACCACCCTGCCAATGGTCCTCCCGCCGGTGGTGGGTGGCGTCGCCCTGCTCCTGGCCCTCGGCCGGCGCGGGATCGTAGGGAGCCAGCTGGACAAGATCGGCGTCAACCTGCCCTTCACCACGGCCGGCGCCATCGTGGCCGAGGCCTTTGTGGCCATGCCGTTCCTCGTGCTGACTCTCGAAGCGGCCTTCCGTAACGCCGACCAGCGCCTGGAGGACGCTGCCCGGACGCTCGGGGCCAGCCGTCTCACCGTGTTCCGTCGGGTCACCCTGCCCCTCGTCGGGCCGTCCCTGGTCGCCGGTGCGGTGCTGTGCTGGGCGCGGGCGCTGGGCGAGTTCGGCGCCACCATCACCTTCGCGGGCAACCTCCAGGGCACGACCCAGACCCTGCCGTTGTTCGTCTACGTCAAGCTCGAGGGGTCGAACCCCGACTCCGCCATCGTCCTGTCCCTCGTGCTCCTCGGCGTCTCCCTCGCCGTGCTCGTCGGCCTGCGCGACCGGTGGCTGACGGCCCGGTGACCACGTGACCCTCACCGCCCAGCTGAGCGTCGACCTCGACGGCTTCAGCCTCGACGCCGCCCTGGTCGTCGAGGGTGGCACGACCACGGCCGTCGTCGGGCCCAACGGCGCCGGCAAGACCACGCTGCTGCGGGCGTTGGCCGGCCTCCGTCCGCTGTCGGGGGGCCGGATTCAATTGGATGAGGTCGTGCTCGACGATCCGACGCGGAACGTCTACGTCCGCCCCGAGCACCGACCGGTGGGCGTCGTGTTCCAGGACAACCTGCTCTTCCCCCACCTCGACGCCCTCGAGAACGTCGCCTTCGGCCTGCGCGCCCGCGGCCAGCGGCGGGGCGACGCCCGTCGCCTCGCCGGCGAGTGGCTCGATCGCGTCGGCCTGGCCGACCGGGCCCGGGCCCGTCCCGCCGAGCTGTCGGGGGGCCAGGCGCAGCGCGTGGCCCTGGCCCGTGCCCTGGCCCTCAAGCCCGGCATGCTCCTGCTCGACGAGCCCCTCGCCGCCCTCGACGCCGCCACCCGCATCGACGTCCGCCGTGACCTCCGTCGTCACCTTGCCACCTTTCCAGGCGTGCGCCTGCTCATCACCCACGACCCCGTCGACGCCGCCGTGCTGGCCGACGACATCGTCGTCCTCGACGGCGGCCGGGTCGTCCAGACCGGCACGCCCGACGAGATCACAGCCCGGCCCCGCACGAGATGGGTGGCCGAGCTCACCGGGACCAACCTCTTCACCGGGGCCGCAACCTCCGACGGTGTCGTCGAAATCGACGGCGGCGGGACGCTCACCGTCGCCGACAGGCCGGCGCCCGGGCGAGTGCTCGCCGTCGTCCGCCCGAGCGCCGTCTCGCTCCATCGTCGTCAGCCCGAAGGCTCCGCCCGCAACACCTGGCCGGGCCGCATCGCCACGGTGGAGCCCGTCGGCGAACGGCTCCGGGTCCGAATCGCGGCCCTACCCCCCATCGTGGCCGAGGTCACGGCCACCGCCGGGCACGAGATCGGCCTCCGTGAGGCCGCCGACATCTGGATCTCGGTCAAGGCCACCGAGGTCGACGTCTACCCGGCCTGACGCGGTTTCCCGCTCCCCTCTATCGTCGACGCCGTGATCGAACGCGATGCCCTCTTCATCGGCGGCTCCTGGGTACGACACGACGGCGACGGGCCCGTCGAGGTCGACAATGCCGCCACCGGGGAGGTCCTGGGACGGGTGCCGGCCGGCACGCCGGGCGATGTGGACCGGGCCGTCGCCGCCGCCCGGACCGCATTCGACGACTGGTCGGCCACGCCCGTCGACGAGCGGGCCAAGGCGGTGGAGCGGTTGAGCGAGGGCCTCGGCGCCCGGGTGCCGGAGATCGGCACGCTGGTGGCCCAGGAGGTGGGCATGCCGCAGTCGATGGCCACTGTCATCCAGGCCGCGCTGCCGGCCATGGTGATGGGTTCCTACGGTCCAATTCTGCGCGAGCTCGCCTTCGAGGAGCAGATCGGCAGCTCTCTGGTCGTGCGGGAGGCGGCGGGCGTGGTGGCGGCGATCACGCCGTGGAACTACCCGCTGCACCAGGCCGTGGCCAAGGTGGCTCCTGCGCTGGCCGCCGGTTGCACGGTCGTCCTCAAGCCCAGCGAGGTCGCCCCGCTGTCGGCCTTCGTACTGGCCGAGGTGGCCGAGGAAGCCGGCCTGCCACCGGGGGTGCTCAACGTCGTGACCGGGCGAGGTGCCCCCCTGGGTGAGGCGTTGGTGGGCCATCCCGACGTCGACGTGGTGTCGTTCACCGGCTCGACGTCGGCCGGCCGACGGGTCGCCGCCCTCGCCGCTCAGAGCGTGAAGCGGGTGACCCTCGAGCTGAGCGGGAAGTCGCCCAGCGTGGTCCTCGACGACGCCGACCTGGCCGAGGCGGTCAATGCCACGGTCCGCCAGTGCATGCTGAACTCCGGCCAGACCTGCATCGCCTGGAGCCGCCTGCTGGTCCCCCGTCACCGCCACGACGAGGCTGCGCAGCTGGCCGCCGACGTGGTCGCCTCCTACGTGCTGGGCGATCCGCTCAACCCCTCGACCACCCTCGGGCCAGTGGCGACCTCGGCGCATCGGGGACGGGTCAGGGCTGCCATCGAAGCAGGGGTGGCCGAGGGGGCCACGCTCGTCGCCGGCGGCGCCGAGGCGCCGGACGGCCTCGACCGCGGCTGGTTCGTGCAGCCGACGGTGCTCGCCGGCGTCGACCCCCGCATGAAGGTGGCTCGGGAGGAGGTCTTCGGACCGGTGCTGGCGGTGCTGCCCTACGACGGCGATGACGACGCCGTCGGCCAGGCCAACGACTCCATCTACGGGCTGAGCGCAGCCGTCTTCTCGGCCGACCGGGACCGCGCCGTGGCGGTGGCCCGCCGTCTGCGGGCGGGGATGGTCGACGTCAACGGGGGCGGCTTCAACATGCTGGCCCCCTTCGGCGGGTTCAAGCAGTCGGGCTATGGGCGAGAGCTCGGCCGTCACGGCCTCGGGGCCTACCTCGAGGTGAAGTCGCTGCAGCTCCCGTGAGCACCGTGAGCGGGCAGGTCCGTACCGTCGGGTCGGTCCGGCCGGTCGATCTGCGGCTGACCCTGGGCCCCTTGCGGCGGGGCAGGTCCGACCCCTGCATGCGCATCGGCCTCGACGGGGCCTGGCGGGCGACGCGCACGCCCGAGGGCCCGGTCACGGTCCACGTCACCGTCTCGCCTGCCGACCGCTCGGTCACCATGCGGGCGTGGGGCCCCGGTGCCATTTGGGCCCTCACCGCCCTCCCCGACCTGGTCGGAGCGGCCGACGACGCCGACGGCTTCGAGCCCGGCACCGGCCTGGTGGGCGACCTTCACCGCCGGTTGCCCGGACTGCGCATCGGCCGGTCGAACGCGGTGGTCGAGGCGCTGATCCCCAGCATCCTGGAGCAGAAGGTCGTCGGGCTGGAGGCCAGGCGTTCGTACGCCCGGATGGTGAGGGCCCTGGGCGAACCGGCGCCGGGCCCATCACCCCGTTCCCCTGGCCGCTCGAGCCCGGGCGGTCTCATGGTGCCGCCCGATCCGGGTCGCGTGGCCTCCACGCCGTCGTGGGCCTTTCACCGCTTCGGTGTCGAGCGCAAGCGGGCCGACACCATCCGGCGGGCCTGCTCCTATGCGGCCCGGCTGGAGGAGTCGGTCGACATGGCGCCCGGCGATGCCCGACGACGGCTCACCGCCCTTCCCGGTATCGGGCCGTGGACCGCAGCCGAGGTCGCCATCGTCGCCCTGGGCGACGCCGACGCAGTCAGCGTGGGCGACTACCACCTGGCGAACCAAGTGGCGTGGGCCCTGGCCGGCGAGCCTCGCGCCGACGATGCCCGCATGCTGGAACTGCTCGAGCCCTGGCCCGGCCACCGGGGTCGGGTCATCCGCCTCATCGTTCACGGCTTCGGCGTCGCCCCCCGCTACGGGCCCAGGATGCCCTTGCGCTCCATAGCCGGCCAGTAGGCCGGCTCTTACGACCGCCTCGACGGCGGGGCCACGCCCAGTACTTCGGCGAAGGCCGCGGCCCAGTCGGCGTAGCCCAGGGCCCCGGGGTGGAAGCCGTCGGCGGCCAACTTGCCGTGCCAGGGCGGTCCGGTGTGCGCCCACACGTCGGCCACCACCAGCCCCGCCACGGGCGCCTCGGCCCGTATGAACCGGTTGGCCGCCTCCGTCCGCTCGCCGTGGAGGCCCTTGGGCAAGGTGGCGATCACCGCCTTGGGTGGCAGGCGGGCGATGATGCGGCCCAAGGTGGCCTCCAGCTCCGCCGGCGGCGTGCGACGGACGATGTCGTTGGCCCCGATGGCGCACGTCACCAGGTCGGGGCGGACAGGCAGCGCCTCGAGCAGCCCAAGCTGGCGATCGTCGACGTCGGCGGCCCTGGCCCCCGACTTCGACACGTTGGCCAACCGCCACGGCTGCTCCGCCCCGGCGTCGAGGGCGCCTCGGAGCTGGCCGACATAGCCCTGGTCCCACGAGGGGGCGCCGATGCCCTGGGCGGTGGAGTCGCCCAGGACCATCCAGAGCGGCCCGACGGCGGCGAGGTCCCGGTCGTTGGCCTCCTCCCATGCCGTCGCATACCGGGCGACCTGGGCATGGACCTGGCGCAGGCCGGGCAGTAGGCCACGGACCACCAATCCCAGCCGGGCCACCGCTCAGCTCGTCCGGGGAAAACAGACCGACACGGGCATGACGACGAGTATTGCTCGGGGATGCGACCGGGAATCCCCGGTCCGGGCCTACTGTTGCCGCTCGTATGACCACCGAGCCGGCCGACCACCGATCGCTTCTGGTGGGCAGCGCCACCGGGCTCCACCGGGTAGACGACGGGGCGACCCTGCTGGAGGGGCGCGCCGTGACCGCCCTGTCCGGTGCCTGGGCCGTGGTCGACGGCCGGGAGGTCGTCCGCGATGCCGAGCGGGTCGAACAGTTGGACGACGCCGGCCCGGCCGCGATCTGCGTGCTCGCCGTCGACGATGGCGCCCTGGTGGGCACTGCGGAAGGCCATCTCCTCCGGGTCCCGGGTGGTGGCCGGGTCGAGTCCTTCGAACAGGCTGGCGGCCGTGACCGGTGGTACACCCCGTGGGGCGGCCCGGCCGACGTGCGGTCGCTCGCCCTCGGGCCCGACGGCACGCTGTTCGCCAGTGTCCACGTCGGCGGCATCCTGCGCTCGGCTGACGGCGGCGCGAGTTGGGAGCCCACGCTCGACATCGACATCGACGTCCACCAGGTGGTCGTCGCCGACGACGGCTCCGTACTGGCCGCCACCGCATTCGGTCTGGCGACCAGCACCGATGGCGGTCGTAGCTTCGAAGTCGCCGACGACGGGCTGCACGCCTGCTACGCACGGGCCGTGGCCGTCGCCGGAGACGTGGTCCTGCTGTCGGTCTCCACGGGGCCTGACGGCCATCGCGCCGCGGTCTACCGGCGCCCGCTGCACGGCGGCGGCGCCTTCCGCCGCACCGCCATCGGCCTGCCCGGCACCCTCCCGGGCAACATCGACACCTTCTGCCTCATCGCCGAGGGCAACCGAGCCGCGCTCGGCACCTTCGCCGGCCGGGTCTACGGGTCCGACGACGCCGGCGCCACGTGGTCCACCATCGCCGCCGGCCCCCCGGTCGCCTGCCTCTCGTATCGCTGACACGAGCTCACGTGAGCGGGACGGGTCGCCAGGCCGGATAAGGGATGCCGGCGAGGTCCACAACGAGATGCTCACCGGCCAGGAAGGCCCCTCCCTCCTCAACGGGTGGAGCGGGCTGATCACCCACCCCACCCCCGCCTTCCGCGACCTCCTGCGCCGGGACGACCTCGACGCGTACCTGGTCGAAATGGCTTCCACTGAATCGGCCCAGGCCGTAGCCCGCAGGCTGGGCATCGACCGGGTGCTCTTCGTCCGCAGCGGCGCCGACCCCCACCTCGCCCTCGGCGTCGCCCACGAGATCTCCGCTCGTGCTCCCGGCCAGCCACGCAGCCAACGCCCTGTACTCCGCCACCGCCCAGTCCATGCTGCGCGAGCGCGAAGGCCCCTTCTACGACTCCCTCACCGTCTGACACGTTGGCGCCAGGCTGGCGGAGAGAGCGGTGTGCTCGGAGCCCGTCCTGCCGTCCACCTCCTCGGAAACCAGGGGTCCCAACCAGTCCCATTCGAGTCGCACAACGGCACGCTACCCAGAGCGTCTGCCAGTCCAGCAATGTGGTTCGGGCGATCGCAGGTCGAAAGGCTCGAAGCGGGCCTCACTGGTCGAGTGGTACATGGTCATGTCTGCTGCGCGTATTGGGCGAAGGACTCCGATGGGGCCCATCGGCTGTAGGTCGCCGACTGTGGCCAGCCCTGCGGCGAGTCCTGCCACTCCTCTTGGCGTCCGTAGGGAAGAAGGTCGATGAGGGCGAAGCTGTGGCTGAGCTGCTCGGTGCCGCGGCCTTGGGTGTTGTAGGTCCGGTACACGGTGTCGCCGACCCGCAGAAAGACGTTCACTTGGAAGCCACCTTCGGGCGGTGCGCCCATGTCGGCACCGAAGGAGCTGTGCGCGGTGGAGTACCAGGTCATCTTGTTGCCGACCCGGGCCTTGTAGGCGAGCGCCTCGTCGATCGGGCCCTGGGTGACGATGACGAAGCGGGCGTCGTAGTACTCCAGGAACTCCAGCCGGGTGAACTGGCTGGTGAACCCGGTGCAGCCCGAGCATTGCCATTGCTCGCCCGGAAACCACATGTGGCTGTAGACGATGAGCTGACGCTTGTCCCCGAACACCTCCGCCAGCCGAACCGGGCCGTCGCCTCCCTCGAGGGTGTAGTCAGGCACTTCCGCCATAGGCAGTTGCCGGCGCGCCGCGGCGATGGCGTCGAGCTCACGCGTCGCCGCCTTCTCCCGGGTGCGCAACTCAGCCAACGCAGCTTCCCAACTCGCCTGGTCAACGATCGGCGGCACGGCGGCGCTGTCATCTGTGACCTGTCCTGACATCATTTCTCCTCTCGCCCGCTCGGAAAGCGGTCCGCTCTCAGATGGAGACGACTGCCGGATCGCAAACTCATCGGTCGTGCAACCCAAGCGGTCGGGTCCGAGTTCTTCGCGGGCGCGACCCTGTCCCGCGGTTATCTGCCAAGGCGGGCGACGTCTCGTCCGGCCGCCGGCCCGCTCCGCCACGCGTCCCTCCTCCTGTCGAGCCACCGACTCATCGACGCCCGCACCAGTAGCAGTCGACCCGGTACGGGACGCGCAGCTCGTCGCAACCGCGAGTGTCGGGATGGTCGTCCAGGAGGCGCCGCACGTTCTCCAGTACGTCCTCCCGCTCGGGCGCCGGCAGGGCGGCGACATGGCTGACGCCTCGGATCCGGTCGACCATCCCCGCCGGCGTGCTCAGGTGCTCATGACGGAACGTCTCGCTGTGCATCGGGCCGAACTCCCGGCGTTCGCCGAACGCCGACTCACGCCAGTTGTCGTGGTCACGCCAGGGAGCCTCCCGCTCCACGTCGTCCATGATGGCCCAGAGGCGCTGCACCCAGTCGACGGCGCGGTCGCGGGCGTTCCAGACGAACCCCACCCGTCCCCCCGGCCGCAAGACTCGGGCCAGCTCGGCGAAGGCCTGTTCGGCATCGAACCAGTGGAAGGCCTGGGCGGCGCAGAGAGCGTCGAGCGAGGACGACTTGAGGGGCATGGCCTCGGCGGTGCCGGCCACGATCGGCACGCGGGGAAGCGCTTGGTGAAGCACCTGACGCATCCCCTCGACCGGCTCGATGGCCAGGACGGAGGCGCCGGTGGGGACCAGGAGGCGGGTGAACTTGCCTGTCCCGGCGGCGAGGTCGGCCACGACTGTGCCCGACCGGACCCGGAGGTGATCGACCAGCCACGCCACGGCATCGGGCGGGTAGGACGGCCGTGACCGCTCATAGGCACCCGCCTCACGGCCGAACCCCCGTAGCGCAACCTCATGGACCATGCGTCAGTTTGTCAGCGGAGCCCGAGCGCGTCGCGTCAGATGTGCAGGGATGCGTCGTCCATCTCTATGCCGACGACCTTGGCGACGCGGCTCATGTCGACATCGTGGGCGAGAAGGGCAGCTCTGTTGCGGAGCGCCACCGAGGCGATCATGCAGTCGATGAGCCCCCGAGGCGTTACCCCCTCCCGCCGGCACCTGCGATAGATGCCTGCCGCCCCATGGAAGTCGGCTGCGACGTCGAAGCAGAGGAGCTCGAAGCGCAGAAGGAGCCGACGGAGGTCCGCTTCACGCTGGTCGGTCCGGGCCCCTGCCAACATTTCCATGACGACAGGGTCGGTGACGGCGAGGTTACCATCTTCGGCGATCAGGTTGGTGAGGCGTACGTCGGCCGGACTGCCGGTGGCCCGGTCGTACTCGACCCACGCCGAGGTGTCGGCGAGAATCATGAGCTCTCCACGGACGTGGCGTCCTCGGCGATCTCGCCCATGGCGTGGGCGCCCCGCATGGCCAATGCCTCGTCACGGCTCATGGGCTGGCCGGCCAGATGGCGTAGGGCGAGGTCGACTGCCTCGGTCTTGGTGTGGACGCCATAGCGGTCCATGACTGCTCTGAGGTAGTCGTCCTCTATCTCGATGTTCGTACGGACGCGGACCATACACCTATCGTACACGCTCGCGCTGGCAGCGGTGTTGGCCCCAAGGTGTGGTCCCAGTCGGGGCGCGGTCGTCCAGGGCGTGCGGGGGACCGGTTGTCGGCGCTCGTCTCGTCGGCGGTGCGCCTGGCCGCTGCTGTTCGTCAGTCCAGCGCCGGTTGAATGCCTCGCAGGGCATTCGAGGCGGCGGGCGAACCAGTCCGCCCCTGGCCAGCCGAGCGGGCCGCGCAGGGTCTCGGTGCCGGCGATGTTCACCAGGCGCGCCGGCATGGCGATGAGGCGCATGCGCACGGTGCGGGCCATGGTTGCGTGCTCGATCGGCCCGACGTGGGCCGAGGGCGGCCGTCCAGCGGATGGTTGTGGGCCAGCACCGCGCACTGCAGCGAGGCCAGCACTCTCGTCGCCTCACCGCCGCTGTGGCCAGCTATAGTGACCGCGGTCGGCCTCCCCCGACCCATGGGGTGGTGATCCATCGTCGGACTTCGTCGTCCACGGCCTCAGGCCATCGCCAGAGTCGAGGACTTGACACGCGAGGTATCTTCAGATGCGCGGCGGAGAATGATGTGCGTGCCTGTAGTTGTTGGGATCGTGCTGCTGAGCGGGGTCGCGGCCCTTCCAGCCTCGCCGCAGGCCGAGCAGGGCCGTGTTCGTGTTTCGCCAGACGGCGCGCCGAGAGGTCCGGTCGGCGATTTTGACCGTGTGGTGGAGGTACTCGCCCCAGCGCCGGTGTGCTGGGAGATACAGGTAGCGGACCTCGGCTCGCCGGTCGAGTACTGCGGGAGGGGTGGTGTTGACCTGCCAAGTGGCTTCGGTGCATCTGGTGCTCAAGCTCGGGTAAGCGTTAAGAAGACTCGGGGCGGGGGGCCAGTGACCGTCACAGTGTCCACTGGCCAATCCGAGGTCAAACGGGCTGATCTTGTCAACGTCAATGACTCCTTGCAGGTTCCTTGAACTTGGACGCTGCTCGCTGGAGGTAGTAGTGAGGCATCGGCGGTCGCGCTTCCACATGCTTTTGGTTTGCGGGTTCCTGATCGGGTAATTCGCTGTCCCAGCAGAGGCGGACCACGGAAGCGACCCCCAATCCAGCCACTGAGGTCACTGGTACTCACCAAGAGTGACAGCCGATTGTGGGGAGTCGTTCTTCGGGAGTGTCGGCTTATGCACTGCCACTGATGGCGCCGAGGCGCTGACCGACCGCGGCGAAGCCGGGCGGGTTGCCGATGGCGACGAGCTGGCCGACGCGCAGGCGGTCGACGTCGCCCCGCTCGGCGGTGCCGGAGCGGGGCGCCGGCCGAGGTGCGGATCACGGCCAGGTCGGACAGCGGGTCGGCGCCGATCACGTCGAACTCTGCTTCAGCCCCGTCGGCGAAGGTGGCCACGCCGCCCGCTGACCGGTCAAGGACGCGAACCGAAGTGAGCAGGAACCCGTCGCTGGTGACGGACACCGCCGACCCTGACCCTTGCGGGCGCCGGCCTCCCGGCACCCGCATCATGGCCCTCAGGCTGGCCACCGAGGGGATCAACCGCTCGGCCACCGAGGTGACGACGTTCGAGTAGGCGTCGAGCACATCCACCTGCTCGATGGGCACGGCCGTCAGGCCGAGCCTTCCTCCCGGGCCGCATCCCCACCGCCGCCAAAGGCCACGCTCATCGACAGCTCCTCGGCGCCGCGGACGACCGTCAGGGCCAGCGACTGCCCGTCGCCCACGCCGTCGACCGCCTGGTAGAGGTCGTCGATCCCGGCCACGGCGGACCCGCCCGCCTCCACGATCAGGTCACCCCGGCGTAGACCGGCCCGGTCGGCCGGGCTGGCCTCCTCGATAGCCTGGACCAGCACGCCGTCCCGATCCGGCAGCCCGGCTGCCCGGCGGATGTGGCGGGCGGCCCGGCCCGGCACCAGGCCGACACCCAGGTGCGGGCGTGCCGGCGACTCGCCCCGCGTGAGGGCCTCGACGCGCGACTTCAAGTCGTCGTCGGCGGCCAGCGCGGCGTAGAAGCCCTCGCCCAGCCGGTTGGTGTTGAGCCCGATCAGGCGTCCGGCCGTGTCCACCAGCGGCCCGCCCGAGGAGCCCTTGGCCATCGGTGCGGTGTGCTCGATGCTGCCGGTGACCTTGCGGCCCCGGGGACCGCGGAACGACCGGCCCACGGCGGCCACCGAACCGAGCGTGACCCGCAGGCCCCGGCCGCCGGGGTTGGCGAGCGCGAATACAGCCGAGCCGATCCTCGCCGCGCCCTCGTTGGCCGCCCACTCGATCGGTGTCACACCCGTGGTATCGACGGCGACGACGGCCAGGTCACCGTCGACATCGGCGCCCGACACCGGGCCGTTGGCCGTGTGGCCGTCGGCGAAGGTGATGGCCACCTCGCCGCCGCGCACGTTGTGGGCGTTGGTCAGCACCACGCCGGTTGCGACCACCACCCCCGATCCCAGCCCCCAACCCTGGCCGATCCCGACGACCGCAGGGCCCACCGCATCCGCCACCGCCGTCGTCGCCCTCTCCAATTCTTCCAGCACTCCCGGCATTTGCCTCTCCTCTTGGTAGTTACTTGTTGATTGCAAGTTACTACCGTTTCGGCACTACGACAACGGGCGCGACAGGATGGGGGGCAACCGATGACTGCCGACGCCGATCGCGACCCCGTTTCCTCCCCCCTCGACGAGGCGCTGTCCCGCGTCGGCGACCGCTGGGCGCTACTGATCGTCTCCGCCCTCCTCGACGGCCCGCGGCGGTTCAACGACCTGCAAGCCGACGTGGCCGGCATCGCCCCCAACGTCTTGAGCCAGCGGCTGCGCAACCTCGAACAGCACGCCGTCGTGGTGGCCACGCCGTACTCCCGCCGCCCGCCCCGGTTCGTCTACCAGCTCACCGCCGCCGGCGCTGAGCTGGCCGGCGCTTTACGGCTGCTGGCCCAGTGGGGCGCCGACCAGTCACCGGGCCCGGCCGAGCCCTTCCGCCACCCGGCCTGCGGCACGCCCATGGAGGCCCGCTGGTACTGCCCGACGTGCGGCCAGGTCGAGGGCGACAGCGCCACCGCCGACGACAAGGTGCGCTTCCTCTGATCCGCCTACCCGACCTCCGAACCGGGGCCCGGCGTCAGCGACGGCGCGAGCCCGACAACTCCTTGAGCGCAGACTGGGCCGCCCACCAGCCGGACATGCCGTGCACGCCGGCCCCAGGCGGAGTCGATGCCGAGCACATGAAGGCGGCCAGGCCGTCGATCGGCACGCGGTATGGATCGAGGGCCAGCCGGGGTCGAGCGACCAGTTGCAGCCCACCGTGCGACCCGCCGGCCACGTCGCCGCCGACGTTGTTGGCGTTGTGAGTCTCCAAGTCGGCCGGGAACATGACGTGGCGGGCCAGCACGCGGTCCCGGAAACCGGGGGCGAAACGTTCGATCTGGTCTTCGATGGCGCCGGTCATGTCGACGGTCGACCCGTGCGGGACATGGCAGTAGGCCCAGAACGTGTGCTTGCCGGCCGGGGCGCGGGTCGGGTCGAAGCAGGTCGGCTGGGAGGTGAGGACGAAGGGCCGCTCGGGGTGACGGCCCTGGGCCACGTCGCGCTCGGCCGCCACCACCTCGTCGAAGGGGCCGCAGACGTGAACGGAACCAGCTCGCGCGCACGCCTCGTTCGTCCACGGCACTGGTCCGTCGAGGGCGTAGTCGACCTTGAACGAACCCGGCCCGTAGCGGAAGCGTTCCAGGCCCCGACGGGCCCGGGCCGTGAGCCGGACGCCGGCGATGCCCACCACCTGGCGGGGGGTCAGGTCGAAGAGGACGGCCCGGGCCGGCGGGAGGTCGGCCAACGACGTCACCCGGCGGCCGGCCACCAGCTCGCCGCCCAGCGACCGCAGGTAGGAGACGAGGGCGTCGGTGAGCCGCTGGGATCCGCCCCGCACCGCCGGCCATCCTGCCGCATGGGCCGACGCCGCGACCGTGAGCCCGAACGACGACGTCAGCGGGGCGCCCAGGTCGAGGATGGCGTGGGCGGCCAGGCCCGAGAACATCGCCTGCGCTTCCTCGCCGTCGAACATCCGCCGGCCGAGCAGCGCGGCAGGCCACAGGGCGCGCACCCCGAAGCGCCCCAGGGTCACCGGGTGGCCTGGCACACGCAGCATCGGCCCCAGGACCGACGACGCCAGGTCTTCCCAGTGGGTGACCAGGGGCCCCACCAGGCGGCGCCAGGCCCGGGCGTCGGCGCCGCCAAGACCGTCGGCCGTCGCGTCGAGCGAACGCTCGAGCACTGCGGCCCGCCCGCCGGCCAACGGATGGGCCGCCGGCGTGAGCGGATGGGCCCATTCCAGACCGTGGTCGGCCAGGGGCATGTCGGCGAAGGCCGGCGAGGCCACGCCCAAGGGGTGGATGGCCGAGCACACGTCGTGGACAAAGCCGGGAAGGGTGAGCTCGGCCGACCGGCACCCCCCGCCCGGTGTGTCGTCCGCCTCCACGACCACGACCGAACAGCCGGCACGGGCGAGGGTGACCGCGGCAGCCAGCCCGTTGGGCCCCGACCCCACCACTACGGCATCGGTCATCGCGGCACCCTACTCAGCACGTCTCACCGCCGAGAGGAGCGAGCGGCTGGCCTGACGTCGCCCGTCGCCGCTTGCCCGCGACCTCACCGGAAGTGCGGCCTCCGCGAATATCGCCGTGGCCGGACGACGGAACTGGGGGCAGGGGCGATCAGGCGGCGGCGGCCTCTACTGCCGCCGGCTCCAGCGCCAGCTCCAAGAGGTCGGCGACGTCGTCGACCAGATGGAACGTCATCCGCTCGCGCACGGCCTCGGGCACATCCTCCAGGTCTCCTCCGTTGCGGCCGGGCAGGAACACCGTGGTCAGACCGGCCCGGTCGGCGGCCAACACCTTCTGCTTGACACCACCGATCGGCAACACCCGACCCTGCAGCGTGACCTCGCCTGTCATCCCGACGTTGGCCCGCACCGGTCGGCCCGACAGGAGGCTGGCCAGGGCGGTGACCATGGTCACGCCGGCCGACGGGCCGTCCTTGGGAACGGCGCCGGCGGGCACGTGCAGGTGGTAACGCCGGCCGGGGTCGACGGCGAGGTGGCCCCGCACGTAGGACAGGGCGATCTCGGCCGACTCCTTCATGACGTCACCGAGCTGGCCGGTGAGGGTAAGCGCCGGCAGCCCGACGGCCGCCGGTAGGGCGGCGGCCTCGATGAACAGGACGTCGCCGCCCATGCCCGTCACGGCCAGGCCGGTGGCCACACCCGGTACCGCGGTGCGGTCGGCGGCCTCGAAGAAGTACTTGGGCCGGCCCAGGTAGGCCCGGACGTCGTCCCGATCGACGGTCACCGGGGCCACGAGCGAGCCCGAGGCCAGGCGGGTGGCCACCTTGCGCAGCACCTTGCCCAACTCCCGCTCGAGATTCCGTACCCCCGCCTCACGGGTGTAGTCGGTGACGACCAGCCGGAGGGCGTCGTCGGTCACGCCCGCCTCCTCGACGGACAACCCGTTGCGATCGAGCTGGCGCGACAGCAGGTGGTCGCGGGCGATGCCGACCTTCTCGTCCTCGGTGTACCCGTCGAGGCCGATGATCTCCATGCGGTCGAGCAGCGGGCCGGGGATGGTCTCCAGCACGTTGGCGGTGGCGATGAACAGCACGTCGGACAGGTCGAGGTCGACCTCGAGGTAGTGATCGCGGAAGGTGTGGTTCTGGGCCGGGTCGAGCACCTCGAGCAGCGCCGAGGACGGGTCGCCTCGCCAGTCGCTGCCCAGCTTGTCGACCTCGTCGAGCATGAAGACAGGTTCATGGTCCCGGCCTCGCGCAGCGCCCGCACGATGCGGCCGGCCTGGGCCCCGACGTAGGTGCGGCGGTGCCCACGGATCTCGGCCTCGTCACGCACCCCGCCCAGCGACACGCGCGCGAAGGAGCGGCCCAGGGCCCGGGCGACGGACTCGCCGAGGGAGGTCTTGCCCACGCCGGGAGGACCGACCAGGGCGATGATGGCGCCCGAGCCCCGACCGCTGACGGGCGACAGCCCGCGCTCGGCCCGCAGCTTGCGCACGGCCAGGTACTCGATGATGCGGTCCTTCACGTCGTCGAGGCCGGTGTGGTCGGCGTCGAGAATGGCGCGGGCGTCGGCCACGTCGAGGTTGTCGTCGGAGCTCCTGGCCCACGGGATCTCGAAGACGGTGTCCAGCCAGGTCCGGATCCACCCGTGTTCGGGGCTCTGCTCGTTGGTGCGCTCCAACCGGTCGAGCTCGCGCTCAACTGCGACCCGCACCGTCTCGGGCAGCTCGGCGGCCTTGGCGCGGTACTCCGCCACCGCGCCCTCGCCGTCGCCGTCCTCACCGAGCTCCTTGCGGATGGCGGCCATCTGCTGGCGCAGCAGGAACTCCCGCTGGGTCTTCTCCATCCCCTCGGTGACGTCGGTCTGGATGCGCTCCTTCAGGGTCAGGTCGGCAAGGGTGTCGCGTGCCCAGATCAGCACCTGCTCCAGGCGGTCCTCCACGTCGACGGTCTCCAGCACCTCCACCTTCTGTTCGAAGGAAAGGTCGGGGGAGTAACCGGCGGTGTCGGCCATGGCGCCCGGGTCGGTGATGCCACGCAGGGCCTCGGCCAGGCCGCCGGCGCCGCGATAGTCGAGGATGTTCTCGACGACGGCGCGGTACTCCTTGGCCAGCTCCCGTGACCGCGCCGAGGGAGACGTCTCGGCGGCCACCGCCTCGGCCCTCACCCACAGGGCGCTACCCGACGGGCCGGGCACACCGGAGCCGACGACGGCTCGGTGCAGGCCGCGCACCACGATGGCCTGGAGGCCGTTGGCCAGCTCGCCGGAGTCCTCGACCTTGGCGACGGTGCCCACGCGGGCGTAACGGTCGTCGAGGCGGGGCACGAGAAGAACCCTGCGGTCCGACGATTCGGTGGCGGCAATGGCGGCCTTGGCCTCGTCGCTCTCGAGGGCCATGGTCACCACCATGCCGGGCAGTACGACGCCGGTGGCAAGGGGGAGAAGGGGAAGGGCGGTGGTTCGGATGTCGTCCATAGCGAGAGGTAGAACAGCGGGCCCCACTCCCCTGTTCCCGCCCGCGTGGCCGCCTTACGTGGCGATCGACGGAACCGGGCCAGGCGAGCGCAGCAGCCGGCGGCGACCGGCCAGACCGCGCAGCCACTGCCCGGTCGCCACCGGGGGAAGAGCCAGGGACGTCACCACCATGGCGCCGATCTCCCGGGCGGAGCGGGGTCCGGGGGCGATGCGGGCCCAGGCCAGCTCAGCGGTCCCCAGCGCCCATCCCGCCAGCCCCGCCTGCGCCACCCTCGGCCGACGCAGCACCACTCCGGTCATGGCGACGGCGCCGAACGCCGTCGTAGCCATGTGCCGGCGACGCCGCCCTGGCTGGGCACCGTCGCCCTGCCAATCCCGCCCGTGCAGGGCGGTCATGAGCACGTCGTCACGGTTGCCGGCCTGGAGCGGCACGCTCACCCACCACGGCGCCGGCCGCACCGGGTGCAGCACTTCCCGCCGGCCGACGGCCAGCCTCCCCCCTTCCTCCTGCAGGCGCAGGGCCAAGTCGGCGTCCTCGCGGTAGGCGCGAGGGAAGCGCTCGTCGAAGCCGCCCACCTTCTCGAGGGCGCTGTGGCGCACGGCCATGTCGGCGGTGATCCACTTCGCCGTGGCCAGCCCGGCCACGTTTCGCTCCCAGTCGGTCGGGCGCCTGTCGCCCGGCAGCGGCACCGTCACCCGCCCCTGGATGGCGACGACGTCGAGCGGCGCCGTCATCAGGTCGGCATCGAGGTCGGCCAGCCACGAGTCGGTCGGCACGACGTCGTCGTCGAGGAAAACGACCCACGGCGCGTTCGACACCCGCCATCCGACGTTGCGCGCCGCCGCCGGCCCCGTCCCTTTACTGGCGAGAACCTCCACGCCGTCATCCAGTCCGAGGCGCTGCGAGCGGTCCGGACCGTCGTCGACGACCAGCACCCGGCCGGGTTGCGTCCCCTCGGACCCGGCCAGCGCATCGAGGAGCAAGGTGAGCGACGGTCGGCCCAGCGTCGGGACGACGATGTCGAACAGGCTCCCGTCGGCGCCGATCTCGGGGGGGCCCACGGTGCCGGGCTGGTCCACGTCGGAGGGCGCATCTGTCACGTCAGATCACTCGGCTCTCGAGCGTCGGCCGGACGGAGGATGAGGTCGAACGCGGTCCACACCGTCTTCGAGAACGGGTAGAAGCCCACCGGGCCCAGCACCGCCCCCAGAAGACCGCCGCCGAGGAAGGGCAAGATGCTGGTGTCGGGGTTCTGCGCCAACACCACGATGCAGGGCACCACGGCCAGCAGGATCACCAGGCCTTGGGCCACAGCCAGGTTGATCACGTAGGCGCCGAGGAAGAACCCCTCCTCCCGTTCGAAGCGATGACCGCACCCGGGACAGCGCTCCACCATCTTGAACCAACCCGTGAACAATCCACCGCTGCCGCACCGAGGGCAATGCTTGATCACGCCTCGCCCGAGCATGCATGCTCGGCTGACACCTGGAGTCGACACAGCCGCACCAACCTTCGTGCTCGTCAGGACGGGCCCCAAGGCTACGCCCCATCGCCGCCGCCGAGAGGCTCGGTGCGCTACTCGCTCGGGGCGACGGCGAAACGCCCCCGTCAATCCGGTCCTGGTCGGGCCTACGTCGCCGTGACCCGGTCGAGCACGGCGGCGAGAACCTGGCGCGCCTGGTCGGACAGCTCGGCCAGCGGACGGTTGCGGTGAGCCCGTTCGCCGAGGTCGGCCTGGGCGATGGCGGCGGGGCCGTGGCTCGCAGCCACGTCGATCAGCATGCCGACCTCGACGCCGTAACCCGTCTCCAGAACCAACTCATCGAGGGCCCTCCGGCGGATGGCGACCTCGCCGGCGAGGGGCTGGCGCACGAACGCCAGGGACGGGAACAGGCGCTCGAGCAGGGGCCGGGCCAGCAGCTCCGTCACCCGGCCCCCCTCGCCGGCAACACCGTCGAGGGGGCGGTGGTACACGCCCTTCACCAACATGATGTCGTCGTCGGAAAGCAGCGGCGCCAGCAACCGGGTGACGAAATGAGGGACGAAGTTGGTCACGTCGGCGTCGAGGAATACGACGATGTCGCCGTCGGCCTCCCGACCCGCCTCGGCCATCGCCGCTCCCTTGCCGGGCGGCCCGGTCCGCCGGAGCACCCGGGCGCCGAGGGAGGCGGCGATATCGCCCGTGGCGTCGAGCGAACCGTCGTCGACCACGATCACCTCGTCGACCAAGCGGTGGGCGCCGTGCATCAGAGCGAGCACGGGCGCCACGACGCCGGCCACGGTGGCAGCCTCGTCCCGAGCGGGGATGCAGACCGACACCGTCAGACCCGCCACCGCCTTGGCGGTCGCCAGCGCCGCAGGCGGGGAGGTGGCGCCGACCAGCGTCACCCTCGCCCGCCGAGGAGAACGCTGTCGAGGTCGGCTGTCGTGATCATGCGTCCTCGGCTGAAGTTGCGTGCGCCCCCAGGGACTCGAACCCTGAACCCACAGATTAAGAGTCTGTTGCTCTGCCAAATTGAGCTAGAGGCGCGTGACACCCTTCTTGACCGCTGCTCTGGGGTGACCGAGGGGACTTGAACCCCCGACCTCCAGGGCCACAACCTGGCGCTCTAACCAACTGAGCTACGGCCACCATGCGACCGGACCAGCATGGCACACGGCCGCAGAGGCATGCGCGGGCCGGCATCGGGATGGCGGAGGGGCGCTGCCGAAGCGGCAGTGTTCAGTTTTGCACCCCGAAGGGAAGAGAGAACGAATGCTGAAGCTGCATCTCTGGTCTGCTCCGGTGCGCAACCTCGTCTGGGTCGCGGCGTCGTTCGGGTACCGCTAGGCATGCCTGCGTCGACGCGCTCCCTCACCGCCACGCACATACATCAGTTCGTGCACGATCATTGCTTCACGCCTGGGTTCGAAGGCTGGGTCGGCGTGGAGCTCGAGCTACTGACCACGCGGACCAACGAGCCTCTTGTTCGTCCCGACCTTGATGAGCTCTTGGCCGTGATGGCCACGGTCGAGCCCCCTCAGGGCTCCCGCATCACCCTTGAGCCGGGCGGCCAGATGGAGCTGAGCAGCCGGCCCTGCCCCGGTCCGGCCACTGCCGTCGCCGCCACGAGCACCGATCTGGATGTCCTGCGCACCGGGCTGGGGGTCGGGGGGATCACCACCGGCGCCGTGGGTCTCGACTTCGTCCGGCCCTACCGAAGGGTTCTACGAGGGGGCCGGTACGACGCCATGGAGGCCTACTTCGACACTTCGGGCGACACAGCCGGTCGGGCCATGATGTGCGCCACCGCCTCCACCCAGGTCAACCTCGACCTCGGCGAGGAGGATGTCCTCACCCGTCGCTGGCGCCTGGCCCACGCGCTGGGCCCCGTGTTGATCGCGTCGTTCGCCAACTCCCCGCTGGCCGCCGGACGCCCCACCGGAGCCAAGTCGTCCCGTCAGCAGATCTGGACAGCGCTCGACCCGACCCGGTCGGCGCCGGTGCTGACCGATTACGGTCCCCGGTCGCTCGGCCCCGCCGAGGCGTGGGCGCGCTATGCGATGGCGGCGCGTGTGATGCTCATCCGGTCGTCGCCCCAGCTCTTCCAGCCGGTCGGGGCTGCGCTGACCTTCGCGTCCTGGATGGCGAACGGTCATGAGCTCGGCTATCCCACCCTGGACGACTTCGCCTACCACTTGGGCACCCTCTTCCCACCGGTGCGGCCCAAGGGCTGGTTGGAGCTCCGGATGATCGACGCCCTGCCCGACCCTTGGTGGCAGGTGGCGGTGGCCGTGACCGCGGCGCTGCTCGACGATCCGGCCGCACTGGGAACCGCCGAGCGAACCTGCCGGCCCATCGCCGGCTTGTGGTCCGAGGCGGCCTCGTTCGGATTGGACCATCCCGGCCTGGCCTCGGCTGCCGGCACCTGCTTCGCCGCCGCCCTCGATGCCCTGCCGAGGCTCGGCGTCAGTGGTGCGCTCCTCGCCTCGACCGCCGACTATGCCGACCGCTACGTCGACCGGCGCCGCACACCCGGCGACGATCTCCTCGACGCCTGGCTGGCGGCGCCCGACCCGGCTCTGCTGACGTCGGGCTACGCGCCAGCACCGCGATAGCTAGCCGGTGCCGCCGCAGGCTGCGGATTCGCCGCCATGCCCCAGACCAGAGCGAGGCCCAGGGCCTGACGAGACAGGCGAGGTCGCATATCCTGGAGCCGGTGACCGCCTCGGATCCACTCGCATTTTCCTACGCGAATCGAGCGGTGGTGCAGATCGTACTCAGGTAGCTACTGACGTCGGCGCGCCAGACTCGATCTTCATACCGAGCGACCAGCCGCGGGTCCGTCGTGCACCGATTCTCGCCGGCGGTCCTCGTAGTCCGCGGTGACGAGCTGGCCACCATGGACACCATGGACACCATCACCCTCATCCGCTCGACCATCAGGGGACTGCTGAAGGTAGCCGAGCCTGCGCTGCGAACTGAGCTCCGAGCGGTGATCACCAGCGGGGACGACTACGCCAGTTCCTCCAAACCCCACATCGACTGGGACGACACCGACGCCCGAGCGGCTCTCATCGATTCCCGGTCCGCTGACGGCTACGCCTGCCTGATGCACCTCGACGGCCGGCCCCTCGATGATGAGGTGGCCGACGCCGCCGTTCTCCTGGCCACGGTGATGGGCCAGGACCTCGACGAGGCCGACGGGAAGTTCTTCATCGCCCGGGGAGTGGCCAAGGACCGTGTGATCTCCACGGTCGACCCCACCGCCCGCCACGGCCACAAGACCTCCGGCCCGGGGCTACGACGGCCACAAAGGTCATGTGGCCACCGACCCCGACAGCGAGATCATCACCGCCACCAAGGTGACGCCCGCCAATGCCGGTGACGCCGGCGTGGCCAGCGAGCTCATCGAGGACCCCAGGCGTTTCTCGACATCGCCGATATCGAGACTGGCGATCCCATCGCGTTGCGAGCCACGTACCTGGAAGCCACTCCGGCTGCGCCCGTAGGAGAGTCCTCTCGGCATTCGGCCCGCCTACCCTGACGCCGTGTCATCTGCGCAGTGGGACGCCACCGGGCCCGACCGGCTTGGGAAGAGGACTCGCGTATCCAGTCGATGGGCTCGGCCCGAGACGGGCTGTCATACGGAGCGCGCGGCGTGAAACACGCCCGGCTGGTGCAGTTCCGGTCCGGGCCCAGAGGAGGGGCGCCATCGGCTCTGCTACCAGGCAACGTTGGAGCGGGATGGCGAGCACGACTTCGCTATCACTTCGACTCCCAGCTCTCCAAGGGCGCCTGGGTGCTGATCGCCTGGTTGTCGGCGGCGGCACTGTCGCTCGTGATCGTCGGCGCTGGAATCGTGACGATCTTCGGGCTCGGCATCAACAACGGCCAGTCGGTCGGGTTCGCGGAGGCCTTCTGGCAGAACCTGCTCCGGCTGCTCGACACCGGCACCCTGGCGGGCGACAACGGCTGGTTCCTCCGTCTTGTCTCCCTGGTGATGACGGTGAGCGGCATCTTCGTGGCCACGTCGCTCATCGGGCTGATGGCGACCAGCCTCGACCAGCGCATCGCCGGCCTACGTCGAGGGCGCAGCGCCGTCATCGAGCAGGGCCACATGCTGGTCCCGGGGTGGTCGACCCGGGTCTATGCCCTCGTCGCCGAGCTGGTGGTCGCCAACCAGAACCAGCGCGGCCGTGTGGTCGTGGTGTTGGCCAGCGAGGACAAGACGGCGATGGAGGACCGGCTGCGGGCCGCTATCCCCTAATTCGGTACGACCAAGGTGGTGTGCCGGACCGGCGACCCGGCCAGTCCCCATGACCTGCAGCTGGTCAATGTGGGCCGAGCGCGCTCGATCATCGTGCTCGCTGGCGAGGGGAGCGGGGACGCCTCGGCCATCAAGGCGGTGCTGGCGGTGATGACCAGCCATACCGAGGCGCAGCAGGTCCCCATCGTGGTGGAGATGCTCGATGAGCACAGCGCCCGGGCGCTCGCCGCTGCCGCCGACGAGAACATCCTCACCGTCCAGCCCGACGACGTGATCGCCAAGGTCACCGCCTTCCCGGTACCGCTGTTACCCGACTGAGGACGCCGCTCAGGGAATACCGACCGTCCTCCCAGGCGATTCCCAGACAACGATGGTCAGATTCGCGTCAACGTGCCGACCACCGAAGGGATTCCGTCGTGAACCGCCATCCTCTGCCCACCGGGCGGACTGCATGAGCGTGCTGGGCCGGGGGGTGCGCAACGCCTTCCGCAACAGCGTCCGCACCCTCTCCATCATCGTCATCCTGGGGTTGAGCGTCGGCCTGGCCCTGACCATGCTCCTGGCCCGCCACGCCGTGCAGACCAAGATCGACTCGGTGCAGGCCTCGATCGGCAACATCATCGACATCTCCCCCGCTGGGGTGCGCGGCGGCGACGGCGGCGGCGACCCCCTCACCGCCGGCCAGCTGGCCAAGGTCAAGGCCATGCCGCACGTGGTGGCCGTCACCGAGACGCTCAACGACCGCCTCACCCCCACCGACACGAACCTCCAGTCCAACCTGGACCTGGGAGCTCTGGGCGCACGGGCCCAGCGGCGCCAGCAGCAGCAGCAGGACGGCGGCGCCCGGGCCGGGGCCGGCCGGACCTTCACGCCCCCCATCGTGGTCGTCGGCACCAACGACCCCACCAACCTCCAGACCTTCGCCGCCGGCAGCAACGTCAGCCTCACCGCCGGCGCGGCCTTCCCGGTCGACTCGAACGACACCGTGGCCCTGATCGGTACCGGGCTGGCCACCAAGAACAACCTGGCCGTGGGCTCGACCTTCCAGGCCTACGGTGCCGACTTCACCGTGGCCGGGATCTTCAACGCCGGCGGGAACCGTTTCACCGACAGCACCTTCGTGGCCCCCCTGTCGACCGTCCAGCGGCTGTCAGGGCAGACCGACGCGGTGACCGCGGCGGTCGTGCAGGTCGACTCGATCACCAACGTGGCCCCGACGACCACTGCGGTCAAGGCCGCCCTGGGAGACACCGCCGACGTGACCAGCCAGGCCGACACGTCGAGCCAGGCCCTGGAGCCGCTCAAGAACATCAAGAGCGTCTCGCTCTACAGCCTCGTCGGCGCAGTGGCCGCCGGCGCCGTCATCATC
>JBBSIS010000011.1:0-29514 GCA_038231955.1 Acidimicrobiales bacterium | reverse complement strand
TCTGGACGACGATCGCCGACGCGCCCTTCGCCGGCCAGGGGTGAGGTAGATTGCATCCGGCGTTGCGGCGCGCCGGCTGGGAACCTGTGGCACGACACCTTCGATCTCTCTTCGCCACCGCGGCGGCGACAGCCCTGTTGGCGGCCGGGACCGGGGCGGGCGCTCTTCCGGCACTGCCACCCGGCGTTTCGCTGCCGCCCCTGCCGACGATCAGCGTCCCGCCCGTCACCACGTCCACCACCGTGGCGCCGCGGCCGGCCCCGACGCCGACTGTCCCCGCCACCACGGTGCCACCGTCGACGGCCCCCCCGGCTCAGCCTGGGCCGCCGACCAGCGCACCGCCGACCACGCCGAGGGTCGTCCCGCCCGCAGCGGTGACGGCGACGGTCCCGCCGGGCCCGGCGCCGGGCAGCACTGTCCCCACCTCGACCACCAAGCCGCCGGACGCGCCCGACGTGGCCCGGCTGAGCAACGGCCAGGTCGATCTGCTGCTGCGCACGATGGCGCGATCGGGCGCCAGTAGCACCGCCGCGCTCGTCGAGGCGCTCAAGCCTCTCCAGGCCCTCGGGATGACAGCCTCAGAGGCGCTGGCCCTGGGCATGGGCCGGTTCCCGGTCCAGGGCGTGGCCAACTGGACCGACGACTGGCTCGACTTCCGCGCCGGGCCGCCGGTGCACCAGCACATGGGCAATGACCTCTTCTCGGCCTTCGATACCCCGGTGCGGGCGCCGGCGGACGGCACCGTCCGCTTCACCAACGAGGGCCTCGGTGGCCTGGCCGCCTACGTGACCACCGCCGACGGCACCTACTACTACTTGGCCCACCTGAAGGGCTTTGCCCCCGACCTGGCCAGCGGCGGGGCGGTGAAGCAGGGACGGGTCATCGGCTTCAACGGCGACTCGGGGAACGCCATCGGCGGAGCGCCGCACGTCCACTTCGAGATCCATCCCGGCGGGGGCGCGGCGGTCAATCCCAAGCCCATCATCGACGGTTGGGTGGCCGACGCCATCGCCCGGGTGCCGGAGCTGATCGCTTCCCTCCAACCCCAGTCCCAAGCCGGCGCGGCCACCGACGGCGGCGGCGTGCCCCAGATCCTCATTGCCACCGGTCTGACCAGGCGGTTCTCGGTGCCTCCGCACCCGGGGTCGGCGGGAGCCGCGACCGACGACGTCAACCGCGCCGTCCTCGCCCCGCTCAGCCCATCCGCCCCCGTCCCGCCGGTCAACCAGATCCCCGTCCCGCCCCCGCCCATCGCCGACTGAACCCATGGCAGCTCTCCGCCGACTGAAGCGCCGGGGACGGGCCCGGTCAGTCGAAGGCGACGGCGGAGAACTGCGTGATCTTGGCCAGAGGGTGGCGGGCGCTGATGCTGCGCACCGTGCCCGACTTCGACCGCATGACGAGCGACTGGGTGGTGGCGCCCCGGCTGTCGTAGTGGACCCCGTGGAGCAGGTCGCCGTCGGTGACGCCGGTGGCGGCGAAGAAGCAGTTGTCGCCCGAGACGAGGTCGTCGGTGTGGATGACCTTGTCGAGGTCGAACCCGGCGGCCAGGACATTGGTCCGCTCGGAGTCGCTCCGGGGCGCCAGCTGGGCCTGGATCTCCCCACCCATGCACTTGAGGGCGGCGGCGCTGATGACGCCCTCCGGGGTGCCGCCGACGCCGAAGAGGATGTCGGCGCCCGACTCGGGCCAGCCGGTGGAGATGGCGCCGGCGACGTCGCCGTCCTGGATGAGGCGAATTCGCGCGCCCGCGGCGCGGAGCTCGGCGATGAGCTCGTCGTGACGGGGGCGGTCGAGCACGACGGCGGTCATGTCCCGGACCGACTTCTTCAGCGCGGACGCCACCGACTTGAGGTTGTCGGTGGGGGACTGGGTGATGTCGATCGACCCCGCCGCCTCGGGCCCCACGGCCAACTTGTTCATGTAGAAGCACGGCCCGGGGTCGAACATGGTGCCCCGGGCGCTCACGGCGATGACGCACAGCGCATTGCCGCGGCCCAGGGCGGTGAGGGTGGTGCCCTCCAGCGGGTCCACGGCGATGTCGGTCTCCGGCTGCGAGCCATCGCCGACGCGCTCGCCGTTGTAGAGCATGGGGGCGTCGTCCTTCTCGCCCTCGCCGATGACGATCACGCCGTCCATCGACACGCTGGAGAGAATGACCCGCATGGCCTCGGTGGCGGCGCCGTCAGCCCCCTCCTTGT
This sequence comes from Acidimicrobiales bacterium, assembly GCA_038231955.1. Classification (GTDB taxonomy): domain Bacteria; phylum Actinomycetota; class Acidimicrobiia; order Acidimicrobiales; family AC-14; genus CADCTB01. The sequence continues at coordinate 27,313 of JBBSIS010000011.1, read as the reverse complement.
CACCTCGGCCCATCCAACGGGCGGAGGCCAGGGCGGCGGCTTCGGTCACCCTGACCAGTTCCATGGCCAGGTTGCGGTCGGGGGGCTGCGGTTGCGCGCTCATGCACCGCACCCTACCTCGGGACCCCCGGAGCATGCCCCTCCGGCGGTAGCATCCCAGGCGTGCAAGGACAGGGATGATCGCGTACTGCCCCCGCTGTGGGACGGAGTTCGGCGAGGTGTTCAAGGGCGAGTGGTTCGAGACGGCACAGCAATGCCGCGACTGTGGCCTCACCGTTGCCGAGCGACCGGCCACGCTGGCCCGGGGCCCGGAGGACGACGAGGTGGAGTACGACCTGGTCGACTGGCCGGCGGCCGAGCGGGGCGGCGCCACCACGGCGTTGGTCGAGGCCGAGATCCCTTACCGGTGGGAGGCGAACCTGGTGCTCGTCGTGCCCACCGTGGCCGAGGAGGAGGTCGACCTTCTGCTCGACGAGCTCGAGGAGGCCGGCGAGCTGGCCCCGGCCGACGAGGGTGACGGCGCCGAAGCCGACGGGGGGGAGGAGGCCCAGGCGGCCATGGCCGATCTCTTCGTCGCCGCCGACCGGCTGCAGCACTCGCCCGCCGATGTCGACGTTGCCGGCGAGGTGACGGCGGCGGCGTCGATCGTGCGGGAGAGCGCCCCGCCCTACGGCTTCGAGCGGCCGGTGTGGCGGCGGATCCAGGAACTGGCCTCGACGCTGGTGGGCGACATCGAAGAACTGGCCGAAGTGGACGTCGTCACCGCCAACGCGCAGGCGGTGCGCGACTTCCTGCGCGACTACGTGTAAGTCCGCTCCACCCGATGTTGCTGGCCGAGCTGGAGATCCGTCATTCGCGCGCCGTGGCCCCCACCCGCCGGGTTGCCCTCGGTCCGCACTGGCTGCCCACGGAACCCTCGCCCGGCTACGGCGGGATCCTCCTGGGCGGCGTCGTCGCCGCTCACCTGCCCGACGTCGACCCGGAGGTCCGCGACGACTACCTCGCCTTGATCGATGACCTGGAGGAGGGCCGGCGCATCGCCCAGCCCCGCCTCCGGCACCGGTTCCAGACCGACGTCGTCGGCCTCGACCGCAGCAGGCACAAGCTCATCGGGCACCCGGGCGACAATCTGTTCGCCGACGTGAGCTTCGACCTGGAGGGCGACGGCCGCCCGGTGCCGCAGATCCTCGGCGCGGTCTACGCCGCCACCCGCCTCCACAAGGGCGCTCGCCCCCAGGTCTTCGCCGCCCTTCGCAAGGCGGCGCGATGGAGCCACGGGCCGGGGCCCCAGTTGGTGACCCATCTGGCCGACGCGGTGGCCCTGCCCCCGAGCTGGTGGCGGGTCTTCTCGACCGACGAGCGCTGGGCCCTCAAGGTGCTCGGTTTCGGTCCCGACGAGAACCAGCCAGGCCGCGACGACGTGCTCCAGCGCTTCCGCTCGCTCCTCCGGGAGTCCCATCCCGACCATGGCGCCGACCACGAGGGGGCGGGCCAGCGCATCCTCGAGCTCACCGAGGCCCGCCGCATCCTCCTTCTCCCATGATGCCGGGGACGGAAACCGGCGCCGGCCTCGTGCTGGCCCCCGGCGCCAGCGCCACGCGGGACCATTCGTCCTTGGTCGAGATCGACCGGATCCTGTCCGGGGAAGGCGTCGTCGTCGAGCGCATCGACCTGCCCTCGTCGAGGCCGGGCCCCAGGGTGCTGGCCACCATCGCCGACGCGGCGGCGGCTCTGGCCACCCGCAGCGGGCTCCCGCCGGCGCGGATCGCGCTGGGCGGGCGGTCCTTCGGCGGCCGGATGTGCTCGGTCGCCGTGGCCGACGGCCTCCCGGCGCTGGGCCTGGTCCTCATCAGCTACCCCCTGCACCCGCCCGGCCGTCCTGAGGTGGCCCGGACCGAACATCTGCCCCGCATCGGCGGGCCGTGCCTGTTCGTCTCCGGCACCCGCGACGCCTTCGCCACGCCCGACGAGCTGCGGGCGGCCGCCGCCACCGTGACCGGCCCCGTAACCCACGTCTGGGTCGAGGGGGCCGACCATGGCCTGCGTGGCGGTGACGCCGAGGTCGCCGCCGCGGTTAGGGACTGGGTTCTGGCCCTTGCCGGTTCTCAGGGTTGAGGTCCTCGGGGTTGAGATCCTCCAGCTCCCGGCCGGCCGTCTCCGGGTAGAGGGCGAGAACCACGACGGCGAGGATGACAGGGCCGGCGGAGACCACGGCCATGGCCGGGCCGATACGACCGACGCGGTCGGATATGACGCCGCACAGGATCAGCCCGGCGGCGCTGCCGACCAGCGACGACACCGCCACCAGCCCGTTGGCCCGGCCCCGAAGGCTGGTGGGGAACAGCTCGGGCCCGTAGACGCCCAGCGCCGGGATGGCGGCGGCGGCGATCACCGTCCCCACCAGGGCCAGCACCCACATGGCCCATCCTTGGGTGAAGTAGTAACCGAGGGTCACGAGCGTGCCGGCGAACAGGGCCACCGCGGCCACCAGCTTGCGGCCCCGGACGTCGGCGGTGCGGCCACCGGCGACGATGCCCATCACGGCCGGCGTGCCGGCGGTGAGGCTGAACAGGGCGATGCGCCCCCCGCTGAAGCCCCGTTCGGTGCGCAGGTACTGATTACCGAACTGGGAGTTGGGGGCGACGAACAGGTTGGCCAGGAAACCGGAGACGGCGAGGAGCAGGAGTCGCCCGCCGTGGCCGCCCATGCGGGCCTGGGCGTGGGGGGCCACGTACCGCCGACTCTCGGGCAGGTGGCGGTGCACGGCGACGACGATCGGCAAGGCCACGACGGGCAGCAGGTAGAGCAGTCGCCATCCCCGGGTGCCGAGGTCGGCGAAGCGCAGGGCCATCACGCACAGCCCCGCTCCCAGTCCACTGGACATGGCCAGGAGGCTGACGGCGTAGGCCCGTGACCGCGCCGGCATCTCCTCGGCGGCCACGATGGTGACGAGGAGGAGCACAGCCGTGGCGAAGGCGCGGGCCAGAAGCTGGCTGGCCGCCAGCCACGCCAGCGACGGGGCCAGGGCCCCCGTCACCGCCAGTACGCAGCCGGCGGCCGCGGCGGCGACGAGCACCCGCTTGCGGCCCCGCCGGTCGGCCTGGATCACGACCACCAGGGCGACCAGGCCGCCGACCCGGACCACGCTGCCGGCCACGCCCAGGGCCTGGTTGCCGGCACCGAACTCGTCGCCGGCGAAGGGGATGGTCTGGGTGAACAGGGTGCCCAGGTAGCCGGAAACCACGGTGAGCAGAGCCAGGGTGCCCAGAACCGACGCGGCTCGGGCGTCGAGGCGCCCCGGCGGGGCCCACCAGGGCGCCCCTCCGCCCGCGGCCGCCGGCCGTGACATGGCCCGCTTGAACGGCCGCACGAACAGCCAGCCGAAGTAGGGAACGGCCAGGCGGAAGTCGATCTCCTGGGTGACGAGCAGCGCGGGGCCGTCCGGCGCCGGGCGCACCGCCACCGGGCGCCGGTAGGCCCGAACCGGCCCCTCGGCGGCGTCGAAGCGCCCGTCGCCCATGGCCCGCTCCAGCACCAGGTCGGTTCGCGGCTCCATGATGGTGGCCAGGCCGGCGGCATCGGTGCTCGATCGCACCACGACTCGGGCCACGGCGGGTGACGTTACGTCGGCGGAGAGCCGCCATTGGTCCAGTCGGCGGAGAGCCGCCATCGGCCCAGTCGGCGAGGCGGGAAGCAGTTCAGGCCATCATGGGTTGTACCCTCTACCTATGAGCAGGTACCTATGAGCATGAACGAGCAGCTGATGGAGGCCATCGAGGTCATCCGGCCCGCCCTACAGGCCGACGGCGGCGACATGACCCTCGTCGGCTTCGACGAAACGAGCGGGCGCGTGGAGATCGAGCTGGTCGGCGCGTGCGGGAGCTGCCCGGCGTCGACGATGACGCTGAAGGCCGGCATCGAGCGCATCCTCAAGGACCGCGTGCCGGGCGTGACCGAGATCGTCGCCGTCAATACCGAACCGCTTCTCGACATCCACCACTGAGCCCCGCCGCCCGGGCCCAGATCAACCGCCCGTAGGGGCCTGGACGGCCCAGGCCACCCGGCCCATCTCGGCGAAGGTGGACAGGTCGGGGTGGGCGGGGACGACGCGCACGGTGAAGCCGTAGCGGCCGGCCCGCTCACAGGTGAACAGGCCCTCGTAACGGTGGCCTGATGCGCCAGTGGCCGCAGCCCCGTCTGCGGGCACCAGGTCCATGGTGACGATGGACGTGTCGGTCAGCTCGTCGGTGGGGCCGACCGGTCCGTGGACGAGCTGCACATGCACGTCGTCCGCGTGCAGCGAGCCGAGGACGACGTCGGCCGACACGCGACGGTTGCTCCCGAGGTCGGCGGTGAGGCTGTCGCTGACAATCTCGCCGACGGCCACGGCCGCCCAGCCGTCGACGACCCTGCGCTTCCAGGCCGCCAGATCCCGGGCCCGCTGGTGACGGTCCAGCGACATCACGTCGGCGGCAATGGCCGCGGGCTCGTACAGCTCCTCGACGTAGTCGCGCACCATGCGGCTGGCCGACACCTCCGGGCCCAGCGTCCGCAGCGAATGACGGACCCGCTGCAGCCAGCGCTGCGGGGGCCGGCCCGGGGCCCGCTCGTAGAAGAGGGGGACGATCTGGCGCTCGAGGATGTCGAACAGGCTGGCCGCCTCGGCCTGGTCGCGCCGGCCGAGGTCGTCCCAGCCCTCGGTGGAGGCGATGGCCCAGCCGTTGTCGCCGTCGAAGTACTCGTCCCACCAGCCGTCACGGATCGAGCAGTTGAGGCCGCCGTTCAGGGCCGCCTTCTCCCCGCTGGTGCCACAGGCCTCCAGGGGCCGGCGGGGGGTGTTCAGCCACACGTCGCAACCCTGGAGCAGGACGCGGGCCAGGGCCATGTCGTAGTCCTCCAGGAACGCCACCCGGTGGCGCACGTCGGTCTGGCGGGAGAACTGGACCACCTCGCGGATCAGATCCTTGCCCAGGTCGTCGGCGGGATGGGCCTTGCCGGCAAAGAGGAGCTGCATGGGGCGCTCGGCGTCGAGGAGAAGCGCCTTGAGGCGGTCGGGCTGGGACAGCAGGAGCGTGGCCCGCTTGTAGGGCGCGAAGCGGCGGGCGAAGCCGATGGTGAGCACGCCGGGGTCGAACGCTTCGTCGCACCACGCCGCTTCGGGTTCGGAGAGCCCACGGGCCAGCGCAGAGTCGCGCAGTCGGCGGCGGACGAAGGCCACCAACCGTTCGCGAGCCTGCTGGCGGGGGCGCCACAGCTCGTCGTCGCCGGCGTCGTCGATGCGCGACCAGCGGTCGGGCCCGGCCTCGTGCCACTCGGGCAGGACGTGGCGGTCGAAGAGGTCACGCATCTCTGATGACACCCACGTGCGGGAATGCACCCCGTTGGTGACGGAGCGGATCGGCAGCTCCTCCACGGGCACCCCCGGCCACACGGGGGCAAAGATCTGGCGGCTGACGACCCCGTGGAGCTTGGACACCCCGTTGGACGACGCCGCCAGGCGCAGGCCCATCACCGCCATGTTGAACGGGGCGTCGAGCGACTCCCCCGGCTGGTGGCCCAGGGCCATGAGCCGGTCGAAGTCGACATCGCACTCCTGCGCCCAGCCCTTGAAGTAGTGCTCCATGAGACCGCGGGGGAAGCGGTCCATGCCGGCGGGCACCGGTGTATGGGTGGTGAAGACGGTGGCCGCCCGCACCGCCTCGATGGCCTCGTCGAAGGTCAAGCCGTCGTCGACGATGGCCCGCCGGACCCGCTCGAGGCCCAGGAACCCGGCGTGGCCCTCGTTGGAGTGGAACACCTGGCATTCGTGCCCCAACAGCTCGAGGGCCCGGATACCCCCCACGCCGAGCAGGATCTCCTGGCGTAGCCGGTGCTCGCTGTCGCCGCCGTAGAGGCGGTCGGTGACGACGCGGCAGGCGTCGTCGTTCTCCTCGACGTCGGTGTCGAGCATGTACAACGGCACCCGGCCGACCTGGGCCCGCCAGATGCGGGCCAGCAACGGGCTCCCGGCCAGGTCGACCTGCACCCGGAGCCCCTCGACGGGGCTGAGGGCCATGACGTGGGGGTCGAGGTCGACGTAGCGCTCCTTCTGCCACCCGTCGGGGTTCAGCTCCTGGCGGAAGTACCCCTGGTGGTAGAAGAGGCCGACGCCGATGAGCGGCACACCCAGCCCGCTGGCCGCCTTGAGGTGGTCGCCGGCCAGTACGCCCAGGCCGCCGGAGTACTGGGGCAGGGCCTCGGCGATGCCGAACTCGGGGGAGAAGTACGCCACCGACCGCAGCGGGCTCGACTCTGTCACCCCGCTCGCAGGGCCGCTCGGGCCCTCTACCCCGCTCGCAGGGCCGCTCGGGCCCGCTATCCCGCTCGCAGGGCCGCTCGGGCCCTGGCGCGCCTGGAACCAGCGGTCGGCCTCGAGGTCGCGCCGCAGGTCGTCGTGGACCTCGGCCATGAAGGAGAGAAAAGCGCGGTCGGCGGCCAGGGCGTCGAGGCGACGGTGGTCGACCATGCCCAACAACCTGATGGGGTCGTGGCCGGTGGCTTCCCAGGCCCCGGGCTCGACCCAGCGGAACAGATCCTGGGTGCGGTCGTCCCACGACCACCGCAGGTTCATAGCCAGGACGTGGAGCGAGGCCAGGCGCCCTGGGAGCCGAGGCTGGACGGTAAAACTGCGCAGTGCCCTCACGGGCGAGAACCGTAATCGGTGGGCCCAATTGCCTGTAGTTGGCCGGTAGGCGCCTGTGTGTCGGCCCGGCCATGTGACAGGGACGCGAAACCCGGGTACACCCATGGGGTGATCGGCCGCATCATCATCGACGACCCGCGCCCCCGCACGCCGGGGCGGCACCCGGCCAAGGCGGTGATCGGCGAGGCGGTGCATGTCTCCGCCGACATCTTCCGCGACGGCCACGACCTGCTCGCCGCCCACGTGCAGTGGCGGCCGGCGGGCGAGAGCAAGTGGCGCCAGGCGCCCATGGCGGAACTGACGAACGACCGGTGGGACGCGGTGATCGAGCCAGCCGCTCTGGGGTTGCACGAGCTGGTGATCGAGGCATGGACCGACCGGTTGGCCACCCTCGCCCACGACATCGAGGTCAAGCGGGCTGCGGGTGAGCCCGTCGACGTGGAGCAGCAGGAGGTGAAGCTCGCGACGAAGGCGAAGCGGGCCGGCGCCAAGGCAGCCGACTTCACCCGCACCGAGCCGTTCGAGCTGTGGGTCGACCGTGAGCGGGCCCTGGTCGGCGCCTGGTACGAGCTCTTCCCCCGCTCCGAGGGCGGCTTCCGCCGAGCCGCCCGCAGCCGCCTGCCCGACATCGCCGCCATGGGCTTCGACGTGGTGTACCTGCCGCCCGTCCACCCCATCGGGCGGTCGCACCGCAAGGGCCCGAACAACACCCTCGTGCCCGGCGCCCAGGATCCCGGCAGCCCGTGGGCCATCGGCAACGAACTCGGCGGTCACACCGCCGTCGAGCCCACCCTGGGCACGATCGACGACTTCGACACCTTCGTGGCCGCCGCCGGGGAGCTGGGCATGGAGGTGGCGCTCGACTACGCCCTGCAGTGCTCACCCGATCACCCCTGGGTCACCGAGCACCCGGAGTGGTTCCACCGCCGGCCCGACGGCAGCATCAAGTACGCCGAGAACCCGCCCAAGAAGTACCAGGACATCTACCCGATCAACTTCTGGCCGGCCGAGGACACCGACCGCGCCGCCCTGTGGGACGCGTGCAAGGCCATCTTCGACCACTGGATCGACCACGGCGTACGGATCTTCCGGGTCGACAATCCCCACACCAAGCCGCTGGCCTTCTGGGAGTGGGTGATCCCCGCCGTGCAGCACGAGCATCCCGAGACGCTGTTCCTCGCCGAGGCGTTCACCCGTCCGAAGATGATGGCCAAGCTGGCCGAGGTGGGCTTCAGCCAGAGTTACACGTACTTCACGTGGCGTGACACCAAGGCCGAATTCCAGGAGTACCTCGAGGAGATCACCGAGGGCCCCACGGCCGACTACATGCGGCCCGCGTTCTGGCCCAACACCCCCGACATCCTGGCCGGCCCGCTGCGCGACGGGCCGCCGGCCGCCTTCCGTCTGCGGCTGCTGCTGGCCGCCACCATGACACCCACGTACGGGATCTACAGCGGCTTCGAGCTGAGTGAGAACCAGCCGGCATCACCGGCCAACGAGGAGTACCTCAACTCCGAGAAGTACGAGGTCAAGCATCGCGACTGGCAGCGCAGCGATTCCCTGGCGCCGCTCGTCACCCAACTCAACGACATCCGCCGCCGCCACCCCGCCTTCTCGGAGCTGCGGAACATCCGCTTCCACCTTTCCGACTATGACGGCATCCTGGCGTGGTCGAAGACGGCGCCGTCGAAAGGCGGCCAGGACTTCGGCGACGTCATGCTGATGGTCGTGAACCTCGACCCGATCGCCTTCCACGAGACAATGGTCCACCTCGATCTGGTCTCGCTGGGCCTGCCTGTCGACGGCCCGTACCGGGCCTACGACGAGCTCACCGGCGCCACGTACATCTGGTACGGGCCCGACCAGTACGTCATCCTCGACCCTGCGTGGCAACCCGGGCACGTCTTCCACCTCACGCCCCTGGCCACCCCGGCCACCCTCGCCCTGTGACGGATGCCATCACCGCCACCGCCGACGACCGCTGGTACCAGCGGGCCGTGTTCTACGAGGTGCTGGTCCGCGGCTTCTACGACGCCAACAACGACGGCACCGGCGACCTGAAGGGGATCACCCAGCGCCTCGACCACATCCAGTGGTTGGGGGCAGACTGCCTGTGGCTACTGCCGTTCTACCAGTCACCCCTGCGCGACGGTGGCTACGACATCAGCGACTTCTTCTCCATCCTCCCCGAGTACGGCGACCTGGCCGACGCCGTCGAGCTGATCGGGGAGTGCCACCGACGAGGCCTGCGCATCATCGCCGACATGGTCATGAACCACACCAGCGACGCCCACTCGTGGTTCCAGGAGTCGCGCCAGGACCGGGCCAACCCCAAGGCCGACTGGTACGTCTGGAGCGACGACGACACCCGCTATCCCGACGCCCGCATCATCTTCGTCGACACCGAGCGCTCGAACTGGTCGTGGGATCCGGTCCGCCAGCAGTACTACTGGCACCGGTTCTTCAGTCACCAGCCCGACCTCAACTACGACAACCCCGAGGTCCAGCAGGCCATGCTCGACGTGGTCCGGTTCTGGCTCGACCTGGGCCTCGACGGCTTCCGCCTCGACGCCGTGCCCTACCTCTACGAGCGCGACGGCACCAACGGCGAGAACCTGGCCGAGACCCACGAGTTCCTGAAGCGCCTGCGCAAGGAGATCGACGCCAGCCACCCCGGCACGGTGATGCTGGCCGAGGCCAACCAGTGGCCGGCCGACGTCGTCGACTACTACGGCGACGGCGACGAGTGCCACATGTGCTTCCACTTCCCGCTGATGCCCCGGATGTTCATGGCCGTGCGTCGCGAGCAGCGCTATCCCATCACCGAGATCCTCGCCCAGACGCCGGCCATCCCCGACGGCTGCCAGTGGGGCATCTTCCTGCGCAACCACGACGAGCTGACCCTGGAGATGGTCACCGACGACGAGCGCGACTACATGTACAACGAGTACGCCAAGGATCCCCGCATGAAGCGCAACGTCGGTATCAGCCGGCGCCTGGCCCCCCTCGTCGACAACAACCGGGCCGTGGCCGAGCTCCTCCATGCCCTGCTCTTCAGCCTGCCTGGCAGCCCCGTGCTCTATTACGGGGACGAGATCGGCATGGGCGACAACATCTACCTGGGCGACCGTGACGGCGTCCGCACTCCCATGCAGTGGACCCCCGACCGCAATGCCGGCTTCAGCAAGGCCGACTTCGCCCAGCTCTACCTGCCCCCGCTCATGGATCCGGTGTACGGCTACCAGGCCGTCAACGTCGAGGCCGGCCAGCGCGACCCCGGGTCGTTCCTGCACTGGATGCAGCGCGTCCTGCAGGTCCGTCGCCAGCACGGCGACGTCCTGGGCATGGGCAGCCTCGAGGTGCTCTCGGCGGAGAACCCGTCGGTGCTCGCCTTCCTCCGCCAGTACGAGGAAAGGACCGTGCTCTGCGTGAACAATCTCAGCCGCTTCGCCCAACCCGTCGAACTGCAACTCGGCCGGTTCGCCGCCAAGGCGCCGATTGAGCTGTTCGGCCGGGTGCCGTTCCCAGCCGTCGGCGACCTGCCCTACCTGCTCACCTTGGCCGGCCACGGCTTCTACTGGTTCGAGCTAGCCGACCTCCCGTCGGTGAGCCAGTGACCGGCGAAATTGCCAATTGGGGCGAACTCGTTCCCCTGCTCGCATCGTGGTTGCCCCGCCAACGGTGGTACTCGGGCCAGGCCGAACCGGCGTCGCTCGAGATCATCGACCATGAGATCGTCGGTAACGGCTTCCCTGCGCTCGCCCGCCTGGTCGTTCGGGCCGACGACAGTCACTACCAGGTGGTCGTCGGACTGCGGGGCCGCGACGAGCGCCCCGAGTTCCTGCGGGGCCAGGACCAGGCCGTCATCGGCGAGTTCACGATCGACGCCGGCGAGGCCATCGCCTATGACGCCGTCTTCGACGTCGACCTGGCCCTGGTCATTCTGGGCATGGTCGCTCCCGGAGAGAAGGCCGAGCGCGTCCGGCTGATGGGCGCCGAGCAGTCGAACAGCTCGCTGGTCTACGACGAGCGGGTCATCCTCAAGCTGTTCCGGCGGGTCCAGCCCGGCCACAACCCCGAGGTCGAGGTGACCGAAGCCCTCGGCGCCCAGGGCTTCACCAGCGTGGCCGCTCCGCTGGCCACCCTTCGGGCCGGCGATTTCGACCTGGCCATCCTCCAGCCGTTCCTGGCCGGAGCGTCGGAGGGTTGGTCGCTGGCGCTGACCTCCCTACGGGATCTGTTCGGCATGCACGACACCCAATCGGTGCCGGCCATCACCTTCGACGCCCCCCCTCCCTCGGCGGTCGCCGATCCGGCCCAGGCCGGTGGCGACTTCTCGGGCGAGGCGGCCCGCCTCGGGGCGGTCACCGCCGGCATGCACGTCGCCCTGGCCGAGGCGTTCGGTCGCCAGCGGGTCGACCCCAAGGTCTGGGCCACGTCGATCGCCCGCCAGCTCGAAGCCGTCGGGCCGCTCGACGTGGACAAGGATGCAGCCCTCGCCATCCTCGACCGGTTGGCCGAGGCCGATCCCGGCCCGGCCATCCGCGTGCACGGCGACTATCACCTGGGCCAGGTGGTGCGCACCGATACCGGGTGGTACGTGCTCGACTTCGAGGGCGAGCCGGCCCGGACGCTCGAGGAGCGCCGAAGCCCGACGTCGCCGCTCAAGGACGTGGCCGGCATGCTCCGGTCCTTCCACTACGCGTCGGCGGTGGCCCGTACCGAGCGCGACGGTGAAGAGCTCGATGAACTGGCCAGCGCGTGGGAACGGCGCAACTGCGACGCCTTCCTCCGTGGCTACATGCGCGTGGCGGTGGCCGGCGGAGTGCTGCCCGCGGATGAGGAAGACGTCCACGCCGTGCTGGCCGCCTTCGAGCTGGAGAAGGCCATCTACGAGCTGGGCTACGAGCGGGCCTACCGCCCCGACTGGGAAGCCATCCCCCTCGCTGCGCTACGGCGACTCACCTCGTGACGTTTCGCCTGTGGTCGCCGGACTCTTCGAAAGGCCATCTTTGAGCCATTCCACTGTTGACCTCGACGCACTGGCCGCTGGTGATGACCCGGACCCGCACCGGGTACTCGGGCCCCATGGGGGCGTGGTGCGGGCGTGGCGGCCGGACGCATCCGGCATCACCCTGGTGCTGCCGGGAGCGCGGGGCCGTCGGGTCCCCATGACCCAGGAGCACGGGGCCGGAGTGTTCGTCGCTGCCGGCGTGGGCGACGTGGGCGACTACCGGTTGGACGTGACCTACCCCGGCGGTGACACCTGGTTGGTCGACGACCCCTACCGGTTCTGGCCGACCCTGGGCGACATCGACCTGTACCTGCTGGGCGAGGGCAGGCACGAGCGGCTGTGGAACCGCCTCGGGGCCCGCCCCACCATCCACCAGGACACCGCCGGCACCGCGTTCGCAGTGTGGGCGCCGGGCGCCCGCAGCGTTCGGGTGGTGGGCGACTTCAACGGCTGGGACGGGCGGCTGCACCCCATGCGGCGGATCGGGTCGTCGGGCGTGTGGGAGATCTTCCTGCCCGGTGTCGGCCACGGTGCCCGGTACAAGTACGAGATCGTGACCGCCGAGGGCCACATCACCCTCAAGGCCGACCCGCTGGCCGTGGCCACCGAGGTTCCCCCCAACACGGCCAGCGTGGTCTTCGAGTCCAGCTACGAGTGGGGCGACGGCGACTGGCTGCAGCGAAGGGCGGCGGCCGACCCGTGGGCCGGCCCGATGTCGGTGTATGAGTGCCATTTCGCCTCGTGGCGCCATGTTCCCGGGGACGGCGACCGGCCGCTCACGTACCGGGAGATGGCCGAGCAGCTCCCCGCCTACCTGGTGGAGATGGGCTTCACCCACGTGGAGTTCCTGCCCGTTGCCGAGCACCCCTTCGGGGGTTCGTGGGGCTACCAGGTCACGTCGTACTACGCGCCCACCGCCCGTTTCGGCACGCCCGACGACTTCCGGTTCCTGGTCGACGCGCTGCACGCCGCCGGCATCGGCGTCATCGTCGACTGGGTCCCCGCCCACTTCCCGAAGGACTCCTTCGCTTTAGCCCGCTTCGACGGGTCCGCCCTCTACGAGCACGCCGACCCCCGCCAGGGCGAGCACCCCGACTGGGGCACGCTGGTCTTCAACTTCGGTCGCAACGAGGTGGCGAACTTCCTGCTGTCCAACGCCCTCTACTGGGTCGAGGAGCTCCACATCGACGGGCTGCGGGTCGACGCGGTGGCGTCGATGCTCTACTTGGACTACTCCCGCGAGGAGGGCCAGTGGATCCCCAACCAGTTCGGCGGTCGAGAGAACCTCGAGGCGGTGGAGTTCCTTCGCCAGCTCAACACCCTCGTGCATGCCGAGTGCCCGGGCGTGCTGACCATCGCCGAGGAATCCACCTCGTGGCCGGGCGTGTCCCGGCCCGTCCACCTCGGCGGCCTGGGCTTCGGGTTCAAGTGGAACATGGGCTGGATGCACGACACCTTGAGCTACTTCTCCAAGGAGCCGGTGCACCGCCGTCACCACCACCACAGTCTGACCTTCGGGCTGCTGTACGCCTTCTCGGAAAACTTCGTCCTGCCCCTCAGCCACGACGAGGTCGTGCACGGCAAGGGTTCGCTGGTCAACAAGATGCCGGGTGACAAGGGGGCCAGGCTGGCCGGCCTGCGAGCGCTGCTGGCCTGGATGTGGGCGCACCCCGGGAAGCAACTTGTCTTCATGGGCGCCGAGATCGCCCAGGAGCGCGAATGGAGCCACGACCGCAGCCTGGACTGGAACCTGCTCGACGACCCCGGCCATCGTGGGGTCCAGGAGCTGGTGGCGGCGATGAACCGCATCTATCGCGACGAGCCCGCGCTGTGGGAGGCGGACTTCGACGGCGCCGGCTTCGCCTGGATCGACGCCAACGACGCCGACGGCAACGTGTTGTCCTTCGCCCGGTTCGCTCCCCATGCCGGCCGGGCCCTCGTCTGCGTGGCCAACCTGTCGGGGAGCCACCGTCCCGGCTACCGCATCGGCGTGCCGTCACCCGGGTCGTGGCAGGTCGTCCTCGACACCACCATGGCCAACGGCGGGGGGCGCGTCGCCGAGCCCCATACCTGGCACGGCCGCGACCAGTCGCTCACCATCGATCTCGCCCCGCAGAGCGTTGTCTGGCTGGTCAACGGCTAGGCCGCTGCTCGTTGGTCAGCCCGGGGCCTCGACGGGTAGTCCCTGCGCGAGGGCCGCTTCCCTCAGTCGGCTGTCGTAGGTGACGACCACCCCGAGGTCCGCAGCGATCGAGAGCGCGGCGGCCAGGTGTATGGCGTCCAGCGACCGCAGCTCTGTAGGCCCGAGTTCGCCGGCACGGTCGAGGAGCGGCTCGTCGACTCGGATGAGGTGTGTCGCTGCGAACAGGCGGCGGGCCTTGCCAACCAGGTGGTCGTTCCCGGACCGTCGCAGGGCCCGCACCGTTTCGGTGCGCAGCAACGTCGCCGACGCCCGGTCCGGCCAACGCCGCAAGCGGGTGCGGAGCGCCTCCGATTCATGCTCGACAACGATCAGCTTCACGAAGGCCGAAGTGTCGAGATAGGCGACGCTACCGTTCATCGGTACGTAGCTCCTCGAGCGCGACGGACGGGGGTACGGATCCAGCGCCGTCGGCCGGCAGCCCCATTTCCTCGGCCAGGTCCACCAGGTCACCCCCGGCGTCAGTGGCGCGTCCTTCAGTGACCATTTGGGCCAGCACTCCCGGCCGGAGCGGGACGATGCGGGCGATGGGGTGGCCGTGATCCGTGACCTCGATCACCTCGCCTTGGACGACGCGCTTCAGGACGGCGCTCGCCTGTTGTCGCAGCTCTCGAAGTCCTACACGGTTACTCATGGTGTCTACACAGTAGCGCTTCCCCTGTCCGTCCAACCGTCCCAGAACTCGTAGCGTGGGGACGTGTCCGCACTCTCCGACGGGGCCTACCTCGACTGTGCCTATCTTGACGGGGCCTATTTTGACTGGGCCGCCACCACGCCCATGCGCCCCGAGGCGGTCGAGGCCATGCTGCCGTTCCTCACCGAACATTTCGGCAACCCGTCGGGCGCCCACGCCGTATCCCGGCAGGCCCGCAAGGCGTTGGACCAGGCGCGCGACATCGTCGCCGCCTGCCTGGGGGCCCGGCCGACGGAGGTGGTCTTCACCGGTGGCGGCTCCGAGGCCGACAACCTGGCCATCGCCGGTGCCCATGCCGTCCGGCCGGGGCCGACGGTCTGCTCGGCGGTCGAGCACCACGCCGTGCTCCACACCTGCGAGGCCCTGGGCGACAGCCGGATCGCGCCGGTGGGGCCGGATGGCGTCGTCGACCTCGAGCGTCTGGCCGACCTGCTCGACGACTCCGTCTCGGTGGTGTCGGTGATGCTGGCCAACAACGAGGTGGGGGCGATCGAGCCCCTGGCCGAGGTGGCCGCCCTGGTACGGGATCGGGCGCCGCACGCGGTGGTGCACACCGACGCGGTGCAGGCGTTCTCCTGGCTCGAGGTGGCATCGCTGGCCGCTCCCGCCGACCTGGTGGCGGTCAGCGCCCACAAGTTCGGCGGTCCGAAGGGAGTGGGGGCGCTGGTGGTGCGCCAGGGCGTGAAGGTCGAGCCCCTGATCCACGGCGGCGGCCAGGAGCACGACCGGCGCAGCGGCACCCACAACGTGGCCGGGATCGTGGCCATGGCCGCGGCCATGCGGGCCACGGTCGACGAGCGGGTGGGCACCGTCGCCCGGGTCGGCCGCCTGCGGGACCGGCTGGCCGACGGGCTGGCGGCGGCCGTCCCCGGCTGCACGGAGACAGGCGACCGGTCGACGAAGATCGCCGGGAACTGCCATCTGTCGTTCGAGGGCGTCGAGTCCGAGTCGCTGCTGGTCCTGCTCGACGCCGCCGGCGTCTATGCCTCGGCCGGCTCGGCGTGCGCCAGCGGCGCGGTCGACCCCTCCCACGTCCTGGCCGCCATGGGGCTGTCCCGGGCCCAGGCCGTGGGCTCGCTGCGGCTGTCGCTCGGCACCGGCACCACGGAGGCCGACGTCGATCTGGCGCTCGATACCATCCCCCGCGCCGTGGCCCGCCTGCGAGCCGGCTGATGAGGGTGCTGGCCGCCATGTCCGGCGGGGTGGACTCCTCGGTGGCCGCCGCTCTACTGGTGGAAGAGGGCCACGAGGTGGTGGGCGTCACCCTGCGGCTGTGGGACAACTCCGGGGAGGTCGGCTGCTGCTCGGTGACCGAGATCGACGACGCCCGCAGCGTGGCCCATCTGCTGGGCATCGACCACCTGGTGTGGACGTTCATGGACGACTTCGACGCCCGCGTGGTCACGCCCTATGCCCAGGCCCACGCCGACGGCCTCACGCCCAATCCCTGCATCGAGTGCAACCGCCACCTGAAGTTCGGCCGCCTCCTCCAGCGGGCGACCCAGCTCGGCTTCGACGCCATCGCCACCGGCCACCACGCCCGGGTCGTCGGCGGTGGTGGTGGTCGCTACCGGCTGGTGCGAGGCGCCGACCCCCTGAAGGACCAGTCCTACGTGCTGTACGTGCTCGGCCAGGCCGAGCTGGCCCGCTGCCGCTTCCCCGTCGGCGCCATGACCAAGGCCGCGGTCCGGGCCAAGGCCGCCGCCCTCGCCTTACCGACCGCTGACAAGCCCGACAGCCAGGACGTCTGCTTCGTGACCACGGCCGGTGGTCGCCAGGCGCTGTTGTCCTCGCGGATCCCGTTGCACCCCGGTCGGGTCGTCGACGCGGCCGGCGCCGAGGTCGGTCACGTCGACGCCGTGGAGCTCGTCACGGTCGGCCAGCGACGGGGCCTGGGACCGGGAGGCGGCGCCCGGCGCTACGCGCTCAGCGTCGACACCGTGGCGGGCTCGGTCCTGGTTGGTGAGGCGGGCGACCTTCAGTCGGGGTCGGTCGAGGTTGGCCAGTTGTGCTGGGTGGACGGGCCGGTCGAGGGCCGGGTCGGGGTGCAGACGAGCGCCCACGGCGAGCCGGCCGGGGCCACGTTCGACGGCTCGACGGTCGCCTTCGACACGCCACAGCGCCGGGTGGCGCCCGGGCAAAGCGTCGTCCTCTACCGGGGCGACGAGGTTCTGGGCGGCGGTATCGCAAATCGCACGCGGAATGTCACCGAGGGGCGGCGATCCGGCGGCGGTGGGCTTCTTCCAGCACGGCGCCGGGCCGGGTGGGGGTGAAGTGGAGGCGGGCGGTGTCGACAGGGTCGCCCTCGCGCCGGCCGGGCCGCAGCAAGGTCACCGTCGTTGGCGGGTCGAGGTCCATCTCCAGGCCCAGGCCAGGGGCGGCCTGGGACACGTCGAGGTAGGCCGGATCCCGGCCCCGGCCGGGCCGGAGGGCGGTGACGTCCTGGCGACGGAACAGGACCGGATCGAACAGCACCATGGGGTCGTGCAGCACCACGCCGGCGGGCACGAACACGGCCCATCGCCGCGACAGGTTGTGCATCGACTTGAACAGCAGGGCCGCCACCGGCCATCCGACGGCGAGCCCCACGCCACCGAGGCCCCATCGGCGGGCGGCGAGGAGCAGGGGACCGGCGCCTACGCCGGCCACGGCCACGGCCCACAGCAGGGGTAACGGGCCCTTGAGGAGGGGCCCGGGCGGGCGCAGCAGGAACCGCCGCTCGTTGGGATAGGCGGGCCCGTTCACGCACACGGCGCCGACCGCGGGGGCGAACGACCATGCGCACGTCACCGTGGCCCACGCGATGGCCAGGGCAGAGGGATGGTCGGCAACGGCGGCGGCGACCGCAGCCACCACCACGGCGGGCGCCATCACCCGTAGGGCGGTCAGGGAGATGGGGTGGGGAACGAAGGAGGCCACCATCCCCACCGCCCAGCCCAGCCACAGGCCGGCCGACGCCAGTAGGCGCACCGGTCCGCTGGCCCCGTCGAGGGCGGCGGCCAGGGCCGGTCCCACGGTGAACGGGAGGGCGGCCCACAGAGCGCGGACCAGCCAGGGGAGCAGTCGAGAGAGATCCCGGTGGCCCGGCGACGGAACCTCGTTCATGTGGGCCTCACGCTACCGTCGGGCTCAATGCTCAGCGAACGTCCCGCAAGCCGTGCCGGAGAGCTGCGCCAGCAGATCGACCACCACACCGAGCGGTATTACATGCTCGACGACCCCGAGATCTCCGACTCGGAGTTCGACGCCCTCGTGCGCGAGCTCCGGGCCTTGGAGGAGGCGAACCCGGAGCTGCGCATCCCCGACTCGCCGACGCAGCGGGTAGGGGGCCGGGCGTCGTCGGCTTTCGCCGAAGTCCGCCACCGGGTGCCGATGATGTCGCTCGACAACGCCTTCAGCTTCGACGAGCTGGTGGCGTGGGACAAGCGGATGGAGCGGTACATATCGGGCGACGTCGACTATGTCTGCGAGCTCAAGATCGACGGGATCGCCTGCTCGCTGCTCTACGAGAACGGTCGCTATGTGCGGGGCGCCACCCGGGGCAACGGGGTGGTCGGCGAGGACGTGACCGAGAACGTGCGCACGATCACGGTCGTCCCCGACCGCCTTGTCGGGCCCCTCCCGGATGGCGACGGCCCACCGGCGGTACTGGAGGTGCGGGGCGAGGTGTACATGCCGGTGCCCGCCTTCCAGGAGCTCAACCGGCGCCAGGGGGAGGCCGGCCTGCGCCTGTTCGCCAACCCCCGCAACTCCGGCGCCGGCTCGCTCCGCCAGAAGGATCCCAAGGTCACCGCCCGCCGGGAGCTGGGCTTCTTCGCCTACCAGCTGGGTGAGATCGAGGGTGGCCCCCTTCTCCGCACCCACCACCAGACGCTCGAGTACCTGGGCGCCGCCGGCCTGTCCGTCAACCCGGACGTCGAGGTGGTCGACAGGCTGGAGGCGGTCTTCGACTACTGCCGGCGCTGGGCCGAGCACCGTCACGACCTCGACTTCGAGATCGACGGGGTGGTGGTCAAGGTCGACGACCTGCGCCAGCGCGAGGAGTTGGGGGCGACGTCGAAGTCGCCCCGGTGGGCCATCGCCTTCAAGTTCCCGCCGGAGGAAGCGACGACGCTCCTGCGCAACATCATGGTGTCGATCGGTCGGACGGGGAAGGCCACGCCGTTCGCCCAGCTCGAGCCGGTGCGGGTCAGCGGGTCGACCGTCCAGCTCGCAACCCTTCACAACCAGGACCAGGTGCGGGAGAAGGACGTGCGCCCCGGCGACACGGTGACGGTGCGCAAGGCGGGCGACGTGATCCCCGAGGTGGTGGCGCCGATCCTGTCCATGCGGCCTCCCGACCTGGCTGAGTGGGACTTCCCCCCGCAGTGCCCGGTGTGCCATGGCCTGCTGGTCCGTCTCGACGGCGAGAGCGACACCTTCTGCGTCAACGTCGACTGCCCGGCCCAGCGGACCGGCCGCATCGGGCACTTCGCGTCGCGAGGGGCCATGGACATCGAAGGCCTGGGCGAGAGGCGGGTCATGCAGCTCGTCGACGCCGGTCTGCTCCATGACCCCGGCGACATCTACCAGCTCACCTACGACGCCCTCATGGGCCTGGAGGGCTTCGCCGACATCTCGGCCCGAAACCTGCTCGACGCCATCGCCGCGTCGAAGTCGCGGCCGCTGCCCAGCCTTCTGGTGGGCCTCAGCATCCGCCATGTCGGAGGCCGGGGGGCCGACGTGCTGGCCGAGGCGTTCGGCCACCTCGACCGCATCGTCGAGGCGTCGGCGGAGGAGATGGCGACCGCTCCCGGGGTAGGGCCGGTGATCGCCAAGAGCGTGCACGAGTTCTTCGCCCTCGAGCGCAACCGGGCCGTCGTCGGCAAGCTGCGGGAGGCGGGCGTCAACCTCGAGGGTGTGGCCCGCTCGCAGCTGCCGCAGACCCTGACCGGCAAGGCGGTGGTCGTCACCGGGACGCTGGGATCCATGTCGAGGGAGAGGGCGGTGGAGGCGGTCAAGGCGCGGGGCGGGTCGTCGCCCGGCAGCGTCTCCAAGAAGACCGCCTACGTGGTGGCCGGCGCCGAACCGGGCCAGGCCAAGGTGACCAAAGCCGAGGCCTGTGGCGTGCCCGTCATCGACGAGGCTGTGTTCCTGCATCTGCTGGAGACCGGCGTCCTGCTGGAGACCGGCGAGGCATGACCCCGATCACGCTGGTGTCGGTCAACGTGACCATGCCGAAGTACCTGGGCCAGCACCGGGGGCGGCCGGTCTCGAGCGGGATCGCCAAGGCGCCCGTCGTCGCCCCCGAGACACTGTGGCTCGACACCCTCAACCTCGAGGGCGACGCCCAGGCCGACCTTCGGGTCCACGGCGGGCCCGACAAGGCGGTCTACGCCTATCCTTCCGAGCACCTGGCGGCGTGGAGCGCGGAGCTGGGCGAGACCCTGGGCCCCACCGCCTTCGGGGAGAACCTCACCACCGCGGGGGCCACCGAGGACGACGTCTGCATCGGCGACCGGTGGGCGTGGGGCGACGCGGTGCTGGAGGTCTCCCAGCCCCGGACGCCGTGCTTCAAGCTGGCCATCCACCGGGGCCGGGGCGACATCGGCCGGCGGGTCAAGGACAGCGGTCGCACCGGCTGGTACCTGCGGGTGATCGAGGCCGGGCGGGTGCCGGTGGCCGGGCCCATCTCCGTGGTCGAGCGTCATCCCATGGGCGCCACCGTGTGGGCGGTTCACGAGGCGACCCGGCCCGGCGGCGCACCCGCCGAGGTGGTCGAGGCCCTCCTGCACGTCGAGGCCCTGGCCGAGGGCTGGAAGCTGCACCTGGCGTCACGGCTGCCGGCCTAGCGAGGGGCGTTTGGTCAATCCGCGGCCCTATCCGACCCCCGATTGACCAAACGCTTCCCCGGACCCTCGGATGCGGCCCGCGATGTCGGCCATCTCCTCCTCGTCCGCGTAGCGCTGGCGGGGCCAGAAGAACCCGCGGAGGCCGTCCTTGCGACGCCGGGGGACGATATGGACGTGCAGGTGGGCCACGCTCTGGCTGACCCGGTTGTTCATGGCGACGAAGGTGCCGTCGGCGTCCATGGCCGCCTCCACCGCTCTGGCCACCCGCTGGGCGGCGGCGAACAGTGGCTCGATCAACGTCGGTGGCAGGTCGCCGAGCGTCTCGTGGTGGTCGCGAGGCACGAGCAGTACGTGGCCGAGGAAGACGGGGCGGGCATCGAGGAAGGCGAGCGTGCCCTCGTCCGACGCCACGACGTGGGCGGGGACGGCGCCGGCCACGATGGCGCAGAACATGCAACCCTCCACCTTGCTCAGTGCAGCCGGAAGCACCAGCGGAACAACGACGAGTTGTCCCGGCGCTCCCCGATCGGGCGGTAGTAGACGGTGGCGCAGTGGGGCCCGGGCTGGAACCTCTGGAAGTCGCTGCCGGGCTGGGGCCTGAGGGTGACGGTGTTGAGCGCAGGGACGATCTGCAGGTCGTCCTCGGGGACCTCCACGTCGTCGATGGCCAGGTAACCCGTGTACCCGGGCGCCAGATCGGCCACCACCATCACCTGGCGCAGCTCGAGGTCGCCTCCCTCGGGGAACACGGCCTCGACCCCCGTGGGCTTCTTCAGGGTGGCGTCGCCGGAGGGCCCGGAGAACGCGAAGATCAGACCGCCCACGGCAGCGGCGGCGATGAGCGTCATGACCAGTCGTCGTAGCAAGATCTCCATTCTCGCCCCCATTCTCGCCGCCATTCTCGCCGACATTCTCGCCGATTGATGAAGCGGTCGGATTGCCCAGGGTTCCGCAGTGGGGCACGGTAACCTTGACGATCGTGGCGTCGACCCGAATCGCGGACCACCTCGGTCGCGTTCTCGGGGGCCGGTACCGTCTGCTCGCCCCGATCGGTACCGGCGCGTCCGCCCATGTGTTCCTGGCCGACGACGTGCGCCTCCGCCGGCGGGTGGCCGTCAAGATCCTCCACCCCGCCCTGGCCGACGACCAGGCCTTCCTGCGCCGCTTCCGGGCCGAGGCCCGGGCCGCCGCCGCCCTGAACCATCCCAACGTGATGGCCGTCTTCGACTGGGGCGAGGAGGCCGACGGACCGTTCCTGGTGTCGGAGTACCTGGGCGGGGGCAGCCTGCGGGCCATGCTCGACCGCGGCCACCGCCTCAGCCCCTCCCAGGCTCTGCTGGTCGGCCTGGAGGCCGGGCGGGCGCTGGCCTACGCCCACGGGCGGGGCCTGGTCCATCGCGACATCAAGCCGGCCAACCTGCTCTTCGACGAAGAAGGCCGCCTGCGCATCGCCGACTTCGGGCTGGCCCGGGCCTTGGCCGAGGCGGCGTGGACCGAGCCGGTCGGCGCCGGGCTGGGCACGGCGCGCTACGCGTCACCGGAGCAGGTCCAGGGCGTGCCGGTCGACGGCAAGGCCGACGTCTACTCACTGGCCATCGTGTTGGTGGAGGCTGTCACCGGCCGGGTGCCGTTCGCGGCGGAGACCACCGTCGCCACCCTGGTCGGTCGCCTCGATCGCCCCCTGGAGGCGCCGGCCGAGATGGGCCCTCTGGCGCCGATCGTGGCCCGGGCCGGTCGGCCCAACCCTACCGAGCGCCTCGACGCCATGGCCCTCGCCTCCGCACTGCAGGCGGTGGCCACCGAGCTGCCCAAACCCGAGCCGCTGATCCTGGCCGGGCCGGCCACTTTCGACGAGAACCATCTGGCGTCTCTCGAGGGCGACCCCACCGACCTGGGCAACCTGCCGGCGTCGAGGTCCGAGGCGCCTGCGCCGCCGCCGGCCGTCCCGCCTCCTCCTGCGTCGGCCCCGGCGGTCGATCTCGACGCCACCCGGGTCACTCCGGCGACGGCCATCGGCGGCGTCGCCGTCGACGCCGCGCCCACCGGTGTGATCGCGGTGCCGTCGTCGCGGGCGAAGCGCAAGGCTGCGTCGCGGCAGCGGGCCGAGCCGGCCGCCGTCACCGCCGTGCTCACATCGAAACGAGGCCGCCGGCGCCGCCGGTGGCCGTGGGTCGTGCTGCTGGTGGTGGCCCTGCTGGGCGGGGGCGGAGCGGTCGCCGCCCTGCTCGTGTCGTCCAAGCAGGTGCCGAGCCATCCGCTGCCCGACGTCACCAAGCTGGACCGGGCCGGCGCCGAGGCGACCCTGCGGGCGTTGATGTTCAACCCTGTGGTCAGTGAGGAGTTCATCGACGGGACCAAGCCGGGCGTGATCACGGTCCAGGATCCCCCCGCCGGCACCAACACCGATGGCAAGCCGCTGACCCTCAAGGAGGGCAAGCCGGTCAGGTTGACGGTGTCCAGGGGGCCCACACCCACGCCCATCCCGGACCTCACCAGCCTCTCCGAGGCCAAGGCCAGGACCGAGGTCGAAAAGGTCGGCCATGTGGTCGACGACAACGTGGCCCGGCCCTACGACGAGGCCATTCCCGCCGGCCAGATCGTCGACTGGGCCCCGAAGGGAACGTCGCCTCCGAAGGGGGCGACCGTGGCCCTGACGATCTCCGCCGGGCCGGCGCCCCGTGTCATCCCCGGCCTGGTGGGGCTCAGCTACGACGCCGCTCTGGCTGCGCTCGATGCCAAGGGGCTCAAGGTCGCCCGCAACGCAGACGTCTACAGCAACGACGACTCGACGGCGGGGACGGTCGTGGGCGCCGCCCCCAGCCCGGGCAGCTCCGTGCCCCGAGGCACCGTCGTCGCCCTCACCGTCTCAAAGGGCCGCCCCGTCGTGCCCGAGCTGAAGGGCCTCACTTCCGACGAGGCCCGGGCCAAGCTGTCCGACGTCGGGCTCAAGCTGGGCTCGGCGTTCGGCCTGGGCGGGAGGGTGTTCCTCGTCACCCCCGACGCCGGCTCCAAGGTGGCGCCGGGCAGCACGGTGAACGTCTACGTCCTGTGAGGCTTCGCCCTCACTCGGTTCGGGCGAGCTGATCGTGCTCCGGTCCTTCGGCGGAGCCGCCGACGTACTTCTCCCTTGACCCTTGACGGCCGCGTCGCGGTTGTTTCGGGCGCGGGGCGGGGGCTGGGGAGGGAGCATGCCCTTCTGCTGGCCGCGGAGGGAGCGCGGGTGATCGTCAACGACGTCGATGCCGAGCCGGCCCAGATGGTGGTCGACGAGATCGTCGCCGCCGGCGGGACCGCGGTGGCTGCGCCGGGCGACGTGGCCAGGTGGGAAATCGGCCGGGTCCTGGTCGACGTTGCCGTCGAGCGCTTCGGTGACCTCCACGTGCTGGTCAACAACGCCGGCAACGTCGCCGACGGGTTCCTGGTCAACATGACCGAGGACGAGTGGGACGACGTCGTCCGCGCCCATCTCAAGGGCCATTTCGTGCCGACACGGTGGGCGGCGGCGTGGTGGCGGGGCCAGGCCAAGGCGGGTCGGGAGGTGCGGGCGTCGGTGGTATGCACCACGTCGACGTCGGGACTGGTCGGCCGGGCCGGTCAGGCCAACTACGGGGCAGCCAAGGCCGGGATCGCCGCCTTCACGGTGATCGCCGCCGACGAGTTGGCCCGTTACGGCGTGCGCGTGAACGCCATCGCCCCGCTGGCCAGGACCCGGTTGACCACCTCGACTCCGGGCTTGGCCGCCACGGTGATGGCGCCGGCCGACCCGTCGACCTTCGACACCTGGCACCCGGGCAACGTCTCGCCCGTGGTCGCGTGGTTGGCCGCCGCCGACTGCCCCGTCACCGGGCGGGTCTTCCTGGTCCACGGGGGCAAGGTGGAACTGTTCCGGCCCTGGACGCTCGAGGCGGCAGCGGACAAGGACGCGCGGTGGTCGCCGGCGGAACTGGCCGGGACAATGCGCCTTCCTGACGAGGGCCCTACTCGGTGATGTCGCGGATGCGGGACTGGGCCTGGTTCACGGCCTCGGGCTCGGCCACGTCTGAGACGGTCGGGGCCAGTTGCTGGAGGGCGGCGATGAGCTTGGCCATGTCGCCCTGGACACGGACCCGGCCTTCCATGAACGCCTTCATCCCTGCGTCGAGGGTGCCGTCGACGAAGATGGCCTTGGCAGTGGCGTAGTCGAGGGTGACGGTGACGTCGGCGCCGTCCAGGTGACCGGTCTCCATCTCGAGGGTGCCCGACGAGGTGTCGAGGTGGGCGTCGAGCGTGCCGGTGCCGAAGGGGACGTCGGTGATGACCTGGTTCATCCGCACCGACGCAGGGGCGGCGTCGACCGCCGGCACCGGGAACTCCGCACGGATCTTCCGAGCCTCGGCGATCCAGTCCTCGGACAAGAAGGGGTACGTGGCCATCCGGCGACGCTACCCGGTGCCTGCGCCCTAGCATTGCGCATGGGCTCAGTTGCCGAGCAGTGCGACGTGTGCGGGCAGGATGTCCCCACCGACGACATGGTGAAGACCGAGCTGTCGGTGGCCAACGCCATGTGCCCCACCGCCATGGTGTTCCACCAGGCGTGCTTCGAGAAAGCGTCGGCTCTGTGGGAGCCCGACCCCGATTCCTACTGCACCGTCGACCCCCTGTTCCCGGAGACCGGGCAGTGGGTGCTCCCCGACGATGCCAGGGCTCGAGCGGCCCCCTGAGCGGAAACCCCGGCCCGAGCGGCCCCCTGAGCGGACGGCCCGTCGTGCGGGACCGGAGCGAGCCGGTCTTCGGCTGGCGGTACTGGCATCTCTCGGCGAACGGCCTGCTGCGGTCGGTCACCCAGCGGGGCATCGAGTGGCGCCCGGGCCAGGTCCTGCGGGCGGTATGCCTTGAGATCGGCCACCCGGCCCCTGCGGAACGGTGCAATTGCGGGATCTACGCCAACCCCGATCTGGAAGCGCTGCGCCAGCACGGCCTCTGCCTGGCGCCGGAGGCCGTCGTCGTCGGCCAGGTCGGCCTCTGGGGCCGGGTCGTGGTCGACGAGCCGAGCTACCGGGGGGAGCTGGCCTACCCGGCCAGGCTGTCGCTCGTCGTCGGCTCCGTGCCCGGCCCCACCACCGACGCGGCGCGGCTCGACGGGCTCGCCGCCTACGGGGTGCCGGTGAGCACGATGGCCATCGCCGACGCGGTGGGGGGTATGTCGGCCGACATGCTGCGGTTTCAGGCCATGTCCCGCGGCCCGGGCACCACCGGGCCCTGACCGACTGTCATCCAAGCCGACTCGCCGGACCGAAAAGGGATGGGCCGGCCGGTCGTAGAGCGAACGCGCTGGGGGCCGACCGGCCGGCCCCCCACCGCCTCGCCGGCCTCAAGGCGATCAGAGCTTGGTCACGCCCTGGACGGCGAGGAACAGCCCGCCGGCGATGATGGCCGCCGCTGTGAGCTTGGGAAGCACGGCGGCCCACGAGCCCAGGCGACCGGTCATGCGGTGCTCGACCGCCCCCCGCGCCCGTACCAGTAGCAATCCGGCGGCGGTGAGGGTGGCCGCCATGCCGACGCCGTAGGCCACCACGAGCACGACGCCGAACCACGCCCGGCCCAGGGCGATGGCGCCCAGGAGCACGACGACGGCCGAGGGGCTGGGGGTGATGCCGCCGGCGAGCCCCAGGGGCACCAGCGTCCGCCACTCGATCGCGGTGTGGTCATGCCCGCCGGGGCCGTGGTCATGACCGTGCCCACCGTGGGCGTGCCCGTCATCGCTGCGCCCGTGCCCGTGGCCTTCAGTGTGGTCGTGGTCGTGGCCGTCCGCCTGGTCGTGACGGTGGCCGTGCTCGTCGTGCCCGTGGCCGTGCCCGTCGTGGCTGTGCTCGTGCCCGCCACTGCCGGCGCCGACCCCGGCGGGCACGAGCATGGGCCGGCCGCGGACGGCACGGGACAGCAGGCTGACCCCGATGGCGGCGAGCATGGCGCCGCTGATCACGCCCAGCCAGGGATAGAGGCCCTCCGGCGCCAGGCTGGTGGATGCCGAAAGGATGATACCGAGCAGCAGGACGCCGGCGGTGTGGGTCACGGTGACCGTCAGGCCGATGACGCCGGCCTGGCGGAGCGAGCCCCGCTGGCCGACCAGGTATGCGGCCATCATGGTCTTGCCGTGCCCGGGTGCGAAGGCGTGGATGGCCCCCAACAGGACCGCCAATCCGAGGGCCAGGATGCCGAAGCCGACCGACAGATCCTGACGGGAGACGAGGGCGGTGAAGCGGCGGGTGGCGGCGGGGCCGCCGCCGGGCGGGGCGGCGCGGGCGGCCGGCAGGACGCCCAACGCCGCCGCCGGCGGCCCACCGGAGCGGGCCCTGATCGTGGCGGCGCGCTGGTCGAGCGGGGACGTCAACAAGTCGGTGGGGTAGTTGGTCAGGCGGTCGCTCACGCTGTCCTTGAGCACGTCGCTCGAGGCCAGGGTGGCCCGGTCGCCCACCGCGGTGATCTCCCGCCAGCCGACGCGGTCGATGTGGTTGGTGTTCCTGAACTCGATCCGGTGGTCACCGCCGCCTTCACCGATCGGGGCGACCAGGACGCAGGTCAAGCGCAGCGTCGACAGGCCGGCAGCCCCGGGTGGGAACTCCACCGTCGCCGAGGTCGAGCGCACCACCGCTCGCCGCCCGTCGGCCGTCAGCTCGATCTTCGACGCCTCGTCGGGACAGGCGCGCTCGGCGTAGGAGGACGACTCGGGGTCGCTCGCCTTGCCGTCGCCGTCGGTGTCGATGCTCCGCCGAGTCTGTAACGCAGGGATCTCGGCCATGTCCACGACGAGGTCGACGACGACCTGGTCGGGCTGGACTCGCAGCCCGCTGTAGGTGTTGACGGTGAAGTTGCCGAGGGGGTGGGCCGAGGCGGCCCCGACGCCGGGCACCAG
>JBBSIS010000010.1:0-30220 GCA_038231955.1 Acidimicrobiales bacterium | reverse complement strand
CATGTGAAGCCGTCGCCCAGGGTGTGCCACTCGATGCCGAGGTGATCGGCCAGCTTGCGCTCGCCCGTCTTCCACTTCCCGCTCTTCACGAACTGGACGACGCCGACCCGCCATCCCCGGGCCCAGCCCCGGCCCATCACCCCGAAGGCGGCCGACGACTTGCCCTTGCCGTACCCGGTGTTCACCAGCACGATCGACCCCACTCTCGACGGCTGAGCCTTCGGCATCCGCCGACACTATGCTCGGCCCTGCAGCGCAGGGAACCCGGTGTGACTCCGGGGCTGTCCCGCAACTGTCACCGAGGAGCAGACCCCACGCAGTGGCCACGGCCCGAAAGGGCGGGAAGGCCGGGGCGAGCGCTGATCCGGGAGCCAGGAGACCTGTCTGCCAGCGGCACGGATTTTCCGTGAACAGTGCCGGATGACGAAAGGTCGCGTGGACGCTCGTGGATATGCAGATCCGGTCCCGACAGGAGGACGGCCGCTCGTTCCCGGTGCTCGTGTGGAGACCGGACCGGCCTCTGCGAACGGTGGCCTCGGCGCCGCATGGCGGCGGACTGGGCGTACGGCGGTGGGTGGTCAATGCCCAGGTGCCGGCCAGCTACGGGCGACGGGATCCCGATCATCACCTGGGCCGTCTCGGGGTGTCGCTCGGGCTGCCCGGACGGGGGGTGGGCATGCTCACCGCCGCCGACGTTCGGGCCGTCTCCTGCGTCGGTGATTCGGGTGTCGAGGTGTCGGCCACCGTCGGCCTTGGCCACCCGACGTGGGCGGCGGCGCCCGACGTCTCCCATCCCGTGAGCCTGGTCGGCACGATCAACCTGGTGGTCCTGCTGCCCGAGCGACTGTCCGACGCCGCCCTGGTCAACGCCATCGCCACCGCCACGGAGGCCAAGTCCCAGGCCCTGTGGGAGTCGGGCATCCGGGGGACGGGCACCCCGACCGACGCCGTCTGCATCGCCTGCCCCGAGGAGGGTGCGCCGCATGCATTCGGCGGCCCGCGGTCGATCTGGGGCGCCCGCCTGGCGCGCGCCGTCCACGCCGCGGTGCTCGGCGGCGTGGACGACCGGAGGTGACCGTGACCCTGGTGCTCGGGGGCGCCCGCTCCGGCAAGTCGGCGATGGCCGAGCGGCTCGCCGGTTCGGGGCCGGTGACCTACGTCGCCACCTGGGCCCCCGGCGCCGACGACGCCGACATGGCGGCTCGGGTCGCCCTCCACCGGGCCCGGCGGCCGTCGACATGGACGACCGTGGAGACCGACGATCCCACCGCCGCCATCGTACGGGCCGCATCCGGCACGGTCCTGGTCGACAGCCTGACGACGTGGGTGGCCGGCGCGGCCGGGTACGAAGTCGGCGTGGCCACCCTGTGCCGGGCCCTTGCCGACCACGACGGCGATGTCGTCCTGGTCAGCGACGAGGTGGGCCTCGGCGTCCACCCGTCGACCGAGGCCGGGCGCCGCTTCCGTGACGCCCTGGGTCTGGTCAACCAGGCCGTGGCCGCGGTCGCCGACGACGTGGTGCTCGTCGTGGCCGGTCACGCCCTCGGGCTGGATCACCCGTCGCGTCACGTGGCTCGGGATTCGCGTGCACCCAGGGTCGTGAAACGGGCCGATGTGGCCGAGATCACGACCCTGGGTGCACACAGACTGCGATCCGGTGAAGGCGCGGCGCAGGCCCTGGCCTTTCTCACCCCGTTCGGGGGGGCGGCGGCCCCGTCGCCATCGGCGCTGCCGTGGTTCCCCGTGGTGGGCGCGGGTATGGGCCTGGCGCTGGGGGGCATCTGGTGGTCGGCCGCTCAGATCTGGGTGCCGGCGGTGGCCGCGGCGGTCGTGGTTGCCGCCGATCTGGTCGTCACCGGCATGCTGCACTTCGACGGCCTGGTCGACGCCGCCGACGGTCTCCTCCCGCCGCTGGACCGGGCCCGGCGGCTCGAGGTGATGGCCGACCCGGCCGCCGGCGCCTTCGGCGTGGGCGCGGCCGTCGTCATGGTGCTGCTGCGATGGGCCGCGCTGGCCGCGCTGGCCCCGTCCGCCCCCCTCCTGAGCGCGCTGTGGTGTGCGTCGCGCCTGGCCATGGCCGGCTTCACCGGCGCCGTGCCCTATGCCCGGGCCAGCGGGCTGGCCACTTCGTTCCGCCAGGTCGGGCGTCGCCGAGCGCCGATCGTCGGCATCGTGCTCGGTGCCGTACTTGTCGCCCTGACCGGGGGCGACGCCGTCGTGGGCGTGGTCGCACTGGCGCTGGCGGCGGCCGCGGTCATGACGCTGGCCGTCCGCCGGATCGGCGGCTTCACCGGAGACGTGCTCGGCGCCGCCACCATCGTGGGCGAGACCGTCGGGCTCCTGGCTGCCGCGGCGCGCTGGTGACGCGGTGAAGCGATCTCTGGCCGCCGCCGCCGGCATCCTGGCCGACCGGCTCCTGGGCGAGCCGCCGTCGCCCGTCCATCCCGTCGCCGCCTTCGGCTCGGTGATGCGGGCGGTAGAGCGCGCCGCCTACGGGGACGGTCGGGGGCGGGGCGTCGCCCACGTCTGTGTCGGCGCCGGTCTGGGGTTGGTCGCCGGTCGAATGGTGAAGTGGACGGCGGCGGCCACGTGGCTCGCGGTGGCCGGACGCGCGCTGGGCGAGGCGGCGAACGACGTCGGCGTCGCTCTCGCCGCCGGTGATCCCACAAGGGCCCGGGCGCTGCTGCCCGGCCTCGTCGGCCGGGATCCGACCGGCCTCGACGAGAAGGAGATGGCCCGGGCCGTGGTGGAGTCGGTGGCCGAGAACACCGTCGACGCCGTCGTCGCCCCCGCCCTCTGGGCCGCACTGCTCGGCGCCCCGGGCGCCCTCGGCTACCGGGCCGTGAACACCCTCGACGCCATGGTCGGCCACCGCTCGGCCCGCTACCGGAACTACGGCTGGGCCAGTGCCCGCCTCGACGACGTGGCCGGGTGGGTGCCCGCCCGGGTCACCGCCGGCCTGGTGGCGATGGTCCGGCCTCGGTCGGCCGGCGCCGTCTGGCAGGCGGTGCGCACCCAGGCGCCGGCCCACCCCTCGCCCAACGCCGGAGTGGCCGAGGCCGCCTTCGCCGCCGCCCTCGGGCTCCGCCTGGGTGGTGTCAATCGCTACGGCGAGCAGGTGGAGGTGCGCCCGCAGTTGGGCGCCGGCCGGCCCGCCGAGGCGGGCGACATCGCCGCCGCCGTGTTGCTGTCCCGAGACGTCTCGCTGGCGCTCGCCGGCGGCTTGGCGCTGTGGGGCCTGCGGTGAACCGGCCTCGACCGATTCGCGCACCGGGGGTCGTGAACTCGGCAGATCCGGGCGGAATCACGACCCTGGGTGCACGCGACGCGCTCCTGCCGGCGCCGGGGCCGCACGGGGGTGATGGCGCGCGCTTCGCCGCCGCCCTCGGCGTCGATCCCGGTGCCGTCCTCGACCTGTCGGCCAGCCTCAACCCGGTGGCGCCTGACGCCGGTGAGGTGGTGGCCAAGCACCTCGACGCCGTCGGGCGGTACCCCGACCCGGCGGCGGCGACGACGGCGCTGGCGGCGGCGATGGGCGTCGACGCCGCCCGGCTGCTGCTCACCAACGGCGGGGCCGAGGCCATCGCCTTGGTCGCCGCCGCGGTCGGTGGGCGGGTGGAGGAACCCGATTTCTCGCTGTACCCCCGGAGCGGCGGCCCTCGCTGGCGATCGGACCCGCACAACCCGACCGGTCGGCTGGCGGCCGCCGGCGATGTCGCCGGGGTTTGGGACGAGGCGTTCTATCCGCTGGCCACGGGCCGGTGGACCCGGGGCGACGGCGGCCGCGGCGGCCTGATCGTCGTCGGCTCTCTGACCAAGCTGCTGGCCTGCCCGGGCCTGCGCATCGGGTACGTGCTGGCCCCCGACGACGGGTTGGTGCGCCGATTGCGGGCCCGCCAGCCGGCGTGGTCGCTGAACGGGTTGGCCGCGGCCGCCGTCCCCGACCTGCTCGACCGCGCCGACCTCGGCGGTTGGGCGGCCGCCATCACCGTCTTGCGTGCTCAGCTCGTCGACGTGCTGCGGGCCGCCGGCCTGGCGCCCGAGCCGTCCGACGCCAACTTCGTCCTGGTCCGAGCCCCCGGCTTGCGGGCGCGCCTGGCGCCGCACGGGATCCTCGTCCGGGACTGCGCCAGCTTCGGCCTGCCCGACCACGTCCGCATCGCCGTACCCGACGACGCCGGCCTGTCCCGCCTCTCGTCCGTTCTCGTCGCGCTCGATGCCCCCGGGGGGCCTTCAGCGCGACAAGAATCCGGGGGACGGCCTTGAGAGGGGCGCTCATGGTGTGCGGGACGGCCAGCGACGTGGGCAAGAGCCACGTCGTCGCCGGGCTGTGCCGGGTGCTCCACCGCCAAGGCGTCAAGGTGGCGCCGTTCAAGGCCCAGAACATGGCCAACAACTCCTACGTCACGCCGTCCGGCCACGAGATCGGCCGGGCCCAGGGGGTCCAGGCCTTGGCCGCCGGCACCGTCCCCGAAGTGGCCATGAACCCGATCCTGCTGAAGCCGACCGGGGAGCGGACCAGCCAGGTCGTCGTGATGGGCCGCCCCGTCGCCCACCTCGACGCCGCCGCCTACCAGGCCGAGAAACCTCGGCTGTTCGCCACCGTGCTGGCCGCCCTCGACGATCTCCGTGACCGGTTCGACGTGGTGGTCATCGAGGGTGCGGGCAGCCCGGCGGAGATCAACCTGCTGCACTCCGACCTGGTCAATCTCCGCCTGGCCGAGGCGGCCGGCGTGCCCGCCATCGTGGTGGGCGACATCGACCGGGGCGGCGTGTTCGCCGCCCTGTACGGCACCGTCGCCCTCCTGCCCGACGACCTCCGCCCCCTGGTACGGGGCTTCGTCGTGAACAAGCTTCGCGGCGACCCCGCCCTTCTCGCCGACGGTCCCGCCGAGCTGGAGCGCCGCTGCGGCGTGCCCACTCTCGGCGTGCTCCCGTACCTCCACGGCGTCTCCCTCGATGCCGAGGACTCCCTCGCCCTTCCGGCCGCCGGCCCGACGACGGCGGCGACGGGCGCCGTCGACGTCGCCGTGGTCCGCTTCCCGCGCATCGCCAACTTCACCGACCTCGACCCGCTGTCGGTGGAAACCGGTGTGGGCGTGCGCTTCGTCGACCGTCCGGCTGCGCTCGGTCGCCCCGACCTGGTGGTCCTGCCCGGCACCAAGGCCACCGTCGCCGATCTCGAGTGGCTCCGGGGCCGGGGCCTCGACCGGGCCATCGCCCGATCCGGCGCCCCTATGCTCGGTATCTGCGGCGGCTACCAGATGATGGGACGCACCATCGTCGACGACGTGGAGTCCGGGCGGGGCCGGGTCGAGGGTTTGGGCTGGCTCGAGGCCGAGACCCTCTTCGAACCGGCCAAGGTCACCCGCCAGCGGCGGGGCCATGCCCTGCACCAGCGTGTCGCCGGCTATCAGATCCATCATGGCCGGGTCGCCGCCGACCAGCCGTGGATCCACCTCGACGACGCCTACGGTGACACTCCCGAGGGAGCGACCAGCGGGCGGATGTTCGGGACCACCCTCCATGGCATCTTCGAGGAGGACGGGTTCCGGGCTGCCTTCCTGAGCCAGGTCTGCCGCTCGTTCATGCCCAGCGGGGCATCGTTCGCCGCCGCCCGGGAATCCCAGCTCGACCGCCTGGCCGACATGCTCGAAGCGCACCTCGATCTGGGCGCCGTCGAAGGCCTCATCTCGGCCGGCGCCGCCACGACGACCAAGAAAGGCGTCCCCGCCCCGTGATCCTCGTCCTGACCAACGCCGACACCGAGATCCTGGCCCTGCGGACCGTGGTCGAGGCCCTGCCCGCCGGCTTCCCGCCCGTCCGCGCCGCCAGCCCGACTCACCTGGTCGAGGCCCCCTCGCTCGACGGCGTGACCATGGTCCTGGTCCGGCTGCTGGGCGGGCGCCGGGCCTGGGAGCCCCAGTTCGACGAGCTCCGCCGCCGGTGCCAGGACGCCGGCATCCCGCTGCTGGCCTTCGGCGGGGAGTCGGCCGTCGACGCCGAGCTGACCGCCCTCTCGACCGCGCCGGCCGCCAACGTCGCCCAGGCTTTCGAGTACCTCGCTCACGGCGGACTGGCCAACACCGAGCAGCTGCTCCGGTACGTCGCCGGCTTCCCCCATCAACCTCCGGTCGAGGTCGAGGCATACGGCATCCTCGGCCCGCGAGGTAATGATCCCTCGAAGCCGACGGTCGGCGTGGTCTTCTATCGGGCCCACGTGCTGGCCGGCAACACCGGCTTCGTCGAGGATCTGTGCGCGGCGATCGAGGCCAAGGGCGCCAACGCCCTGGCCGTCTGGTGCTACTCGCTGCGCGCCGACCCCGGCGTCTTCGACCTGTTGGCCGGCGTCGACGCCCTGGTCACCACCGTGCTGGCCATGGGCATCAGTGACGGCGACGACTGGGACGCGTCGGCGATGGCCGCCCTCGATGTGCCGGTGCTGCAGGCGCTGGCCGCCACCCAGCCGGCCGACGCGTGGAGCGCCAGCACCGCCGGCCTCACGCCCATCGACGTGGCCATGAGCGTGGCCATCCCCGAGTTCGACGGGCGGATCATCGGGGTGCCGTTCTCGTTCAAGGAGCTGGTCGACGACGGTGACGAGCTGGGCGCGCCGGTCTACGCGTACCGGACCGTGGCCGACCGAGTCGAGCGCATCGCAGGTCTGGCCACCCGTTTGGCCGGGCTGCGCCGGGTGCCCAACGACGACAAGCGGGTCGCCGTCGTGCTGTCGGCCTACCCGACCAAGAAGAGCCGGATCGGCAACGCGGTCGGGCTCGACACCCCGGTGTCGGTCATCGATCTCCTCCACGCCATGCGGGCCGTCGGGTACCGGGTCGACCGCATCCCGTCCGACGGCGACGCGCTCATGGCCGAACTGGCCGACGCCTATCCGGTCCCACGCAACGCCACCGACGACCAGTGCTGCGGTCGGTGGCCGGTCGCCGACTATCAGGACGCCTTCGCCGCCTTCCCGGCCGACTTCCAGGACAAGGTGCTCGACGCATGGGGCCCGGTGGAGGGCGACGAGCTGTCCTTCGCCGGGCTCGACCTGGGCGGGGTGGTGGTCGCTATCCAGCCGGCCCGCGGCTTCGGCGACAACCCCATCGCCGTCTACCACTCGCCCGACCTGGCCCCGACGCATCACTACCTGGCCTTCTACCGGTGGCTCGACGTGGCCTGGGGCGCCCATGCCGTGGTCCACGTCGGCAAGCACGGCACGCTGGAGTGGCTGCCGGGCAAGGGCGTCGGGCTGTCGGCCGGATGCGGTCCCGACGCCGCCCTCGGCGACCTCCCCCTCGTCTACCCCTTCGTCGTCAACGACCCGGGGGAGGGAACCCAGACCAAGCGCCGGGCCCACGCCGTCATCGTCGACCACCTGCTGCCGCCCATGACCCGCGCCGATTCCTACGACGACGTGGCCCGGCTGGAGGCCTTGCTCGACGAGCACGCCCAAGTGGCCAGCCTTGACCCGGCGAAGCTCCCGGCCATCCGGGCCCAGGTCTGGGACCTGCTGGTGCAGGCCGAGCTCCACCGCGACCTGGGCGTGGTCGACCAGCCCGAGGGTGACGACTTCGACGACCTCGTCCTTCACGTCGACGGCTACCTGTGCGAGCTGAAGGACGCCCAGATACGCGGCGGGCTGCACACCCTCGGTCGCCCGCCCGAGGGTGAGGCCGAGCTCGACCTGGTCCTTGCCATCACCCGCCTCCCGCAGGGCGCGACCGTACCGGCCTTGCGCCGGCAAGGCGCCGTCGGCCTCCACGACGTCGACGCGGCCGAGGCCGAGGCCCGGTCGACCTTGGCCACCATCCAGTCCGACGGCTGGCGCCACGACGGCGACCACCCCACCCTGCGCTGGGTGTGCGACCGGCTCGTCCCCGCGCTCGATCGGACACCCGACGAGATCGCCAACCTGCTGGCCGCCCTGGAGGGCCACCACGTGCCGGCCGGCCCCAGCGGGGCGCCGACACGGGGGATGGCCCATGTGCTGCCCACCGGGCGCAACTTCTTCTCCGTCGACCCCAAGGCCGTCCCGAGCCGTCTGGCGTGGGACGTGGGCACCCGGCTGGCCGACGAGCTGATCCAACGCCACCAGCGTGAGGAAGGCCGCCTGCCCACCGCGGTGGGGCTGGTGGTGTGGGGGACGGCGGCCATGCGCACCGGTGGCGACGACGTGGCCGAGGCGCTGGCCCTGCTCGGTGTACGTCCGGTGTGGGCCGAGGAATCGGGCCGGGTGACGGGCGTGGAGCTCATCCCAGACGGCGAGCTGGGCCGGCCGCGGGTCGACGTCACCCTGCGCATCTCCGGGTTCTTCCGCGACGCCTTCCCCCATGTCATCGCCCTGCTCGACGACGCGATGCGCCTGGCCGGCTTCGACGACGACCCCCGCATCTTCGGCTCCAAGCCGGGCGCCTACGGCTCCGGCATCCTGCCCTTGCTCGAGTCGAGGGAGTGGGAGACCGACGACGACCTGGCCGCCGTCTACCTGGCGTGGGGCGGCTACTCCTACGGACGGGCCGCCATGGGCGCTCCGGCGGCCGAGGCCATGCAGCGCCGGTTCTCCTCGATCGAGGTGGCGGTCAAGAACCAGGACAACCGCGAGCACGACATCTTCGACTCCGACGACTACCTGCAGGATCACGGCGGGATGATCGCCACCATCCGTTCCCTCCGGGGCGGCGAGGAGCCCAAGGCGTGGTTCGGCGACTCGGCCGACCCCGCCAATCCCAAGGTCCGCTCCCTGGCCGAGGAAGCGGCCCGCGTGGTGCGCACCCGGGTGCTGAACCCGAAGTGGATCGGCGCCATGTGCCGCCACGGGTACAAGGGCGCCTTCGAGATGGCAGCCACCGTCGATTACCTCTTCGGCTACGACGCCACCGCCCATGTGGTGGAGGACTGGATGTACGAGCGGGTCACCGACGCGTACGTGGCCGACCCCGCCGTCCGCAAGCTCTACGAGCAGTCCAACCCGTGGGCGCTGCGCTCCATCGCCGAGCGGCTGATCGAGGCCGACGAACGGGGCCTGTGGGACGCGTCGGTCGAGGCGCTGTCCACCCTGCGGTCCGCCCTGCTCGAGGCCGAGGGCTGGGAGGAGAGCCGGTGACCGGCCCGGCGCAGTTCCCGTTCACCGCTGTCCTCGGCCAGGGCGAGGCCAAGCTGGCCCTATTGCTGGCCGCCGCCGAGCCGGCGATCGGCGGGGTCTTGCTCCGGGGCCAGAAGGGCTCGGCCAAGACCACCCTGGCCCGGGGCCTGGCCCGCCTGCTGCCCGGAGAGGGGAGGCCGTTCGTCGAGCTGCCGGTGGGCACCACTGAGGACCGGCTCATCGGCTCCATCGACCTGGCCGCGGCCCTTACCGGTGGGGAGGTGCGGTTCTCGCCCGGGCTCCTGGCCAAGGCCCACGGCGGGGTGCTTTACGTCGACGAGGTGAACCTGCTGCCCGACCACCTGGTCGACGTGCTGCTCGACGTGGCCGTCAGCGGGGTGAACCGGGTGGAGCGCGAGGGCCTCTCCCACGTCCATGCCAGCCGGTTCGTGCTCATCGGATCCATGAACCCCGAGGAAGGCGACCTGCGGCCCCAACTCCTCGACCGCTTCGGTCTGGCCGCCGACGTCACTGCGCCCGTCGAGCCCGGCGAGCGGGCCGAGGCGGTGCGCCGCCGCATGGACTTCGACGCCGATCCGGCCGGGTTCTTGTCGCGCTGGAAGCCCCAGGAGGGAATAGAGCGCGACAAGTTGGCTGCGTCCGTGCCGGCGGCGTTGGCCGACGCGCTCCTGCACACCATCAGCACTCTGTGCGCGTCGGTCGGCGCCGAGGGGCTGCGGGCCGACCTGGTGATCTGCCGGTCGGCGGCCACGTTGGCGGGACTGGAGGACCGGACCGAGACCACGGTCGACGACGTGCGGCGGGTGGCGTCTCTCGCCTTGGCCCACCGTCGCCGTCGCCATCCCTTCGACGACCCCGGGTTGCCTCAGCAAGAGATCGACCAGGCCCTCGAGCACGCCGGCGGCGAAGGCCAGGACGACGACGGGGGATCCGAAGGCGAGAGCGAGGACGGGAGCGGGAGCGGGGGCGGTCAGGACCGGACGGCGCCGCCGGACCGGGCCGGCAAGGTCACGCGCCTGGAAGCCCCCCGCACGACGGCGACCGGCGGCGGGCGGCGGTCGGTGGTCGAAGGGCCCAGGGGCCGGCTGGTCGGCGAGCGGGCCCCGGACGGGCCGGTGGAGTCGGTGGCCGTCGGCGGCACGCTACGGGCGGCGGCGGCACGGCGGGCGACGGCTGCGCCGGGCGCGCCGCTCGTGGCCCCGACAGACGTCCGGGAGGCGGTGCGCGAGGACCGGGCCGGCAACCTCATCGTCCTCGCCGTCGACGCCTCGGGCTCCATGGGCGCCGAGGCCCGGATGGAAGCGGCCAAGGGCGCGATCATGGGCCTGTTGCTCGACGCCTACCAACGGCGCGACCGGGTGGCCCTCGTCACCTTCCGGGGCGAGGTGGCCGACGTCGTCCTACGGCCCACGGGCAGCGTGGAGGTCGCCCGGGCCCGACTGGCCGAGCTGCCGACCGGCGGGCGCACGCCCCTGGCCGTCGGCATCACCACCGCCCTGGGCCTGGCGGCGCGGCCGGAGGACCGCCCGCTGCTGGTCCTGGTCTCCGACGGCCGGGCCACCGCCGGGCCCGAGGGCACCGATCCTTTGGTGGCGGCCAAGGAGGCGGCGGCCGAGGTTCGCCGACGGGGGGTGCCGGCGGTGGTCGTCGACGCCGAGGACGGCCACACCCGCCTCGGCCTGGCCGCCGAACTGGCCGAAGCCATGGGGGCGCCCTGCCTCACCCTCTCCCAGCTGAACGCCACGACAGTGCGCCAGGCCGCTCGAAATCTGGCCGGCTTCCCCGGGCGTGGCCTCTCCCATGGTTCGGGTGGGTGACGACGAAATGGGCGTCGGTCAGACGTTCCCGACGCCAACGTGGAGGCTTGGCTGGTGACGATCGCTCACCGCAAGGCGATCGACGTCACCCGGCCACCGGTCAAAGACCGCTCCCGGTCGCCGACGTTCCCGACCGGCCCGGATTCCCTCCAGAGGACGGACGGGACCACGACCTGGCCCGGATCGAAGACTCCGCGCTCGGCGCTCTGCGCGACCGGTTGGCAGCCGACGCCGAGTCCGCCGGCCTGCTCGACGTCGCCTACCGTACGATCGATACCCCGGTGGGGACGGTCCTGCTGGCCGCAACTGTCGTGGGCCTGGTCCGGGTGGCCTTCGACCGAGAAGGGTTCGACACCGTGCTGGCCACGCTGGCCGACAAACTGAGCCCTCGCATCCTGCACGCCCCGAGTCGACTCGACGGCGCGGCACGGGAGCTGGACGAGTACTTCGAAGGTCAGCGTCGCCGCTTCGCCCTACCCCTGGACCTGGCATTGTCCACCGGCTTCCGGCGACTGGTCATCGGCTATCTCCCGCATATCCCCTACGGCCACACCGCGGCCTACGCAGCCGTCGCCGCCGGCGTCGGGAACGCCAAAGCGGTCCGGGCCGTGGGCACCGCCTGCGCGACCAACCCGCTGCCGCTGGTGGTGCCGTGCCACCGGGTGATTCGCTCCGACGGGCTCATCGGGTCCTACCGCGGCGGGCCCGAGGCCAAGAAGCTTCTCTGGAGCCTGGAGACACAGGCCTGAGCCGTGAGCGTTGTCGCACGTCAGATCAGCTCCGCAGCCCCGGCGGGGCCCGGCCCGGCCCGGCCATGGGCCACAATGTCGCCAAGCCACTTCGGTGGTTGGTGTGCCGGGAAGCCTGGTCGGCGAGATCCTTCGACGCGCGACCGGGAGTTGAGCCATGACCACCACCACGACCACCGAAGGCCCCCAGCCTCGGCCCGAGCCCCCGGGGGCGGTGGCGGCAATGCCCGGGCGTCGTGTCCCGAGAGCCCTTCGGGAGTTCCTGGAGACCGAGGCG
Source organism: Acidimicrobiales bacterium (assembly GCA_038231955.1). GTDB lineage: Bacteria > Actinomycetota > Acidimicrobiia > Acidimicrobiales > AC-14 > CADCTB01. The sequence continues at coordinate 18,271 of JBBSIS010000010.1, read as the reverse complement.
GCCGGCGGGATCGTGCTCCTGGTGGCGGCCGTGGCCGCCCTGGTGTGGGCCAACTCCCCGTGGGGCGCCTCCTACCGGAGCCTGTGGGGCACCGAGGTCTCGCTCAACCTCGGCCGGTTCGTCCTGGCCGAGGACCTCAAGCACTGGGTCAACGACGGGCTCATGGCCGTCTTCTTCTTCGTCGTCGGCCTCGAGATCAAGCGCGAGCTGGTGCACGGCGACCTCCGCGACCCGAGGACGGCAGCCATGCCTGCCATCGCCGCGCTGGGCGGCATGGCAGTGCCCGCCCTGCTGTTCCTGGTCGTCACCGCCGGTAGTCCGGGCACCAAGGCCTGGGGCATCCCCATGGCCACCGACATCGCCTTCGCCATCGGCGTGGTCGCCCTGCTCGGCTCCAGGATCCCGAGCTCGCTCAAGCTGTTCCTGCTGACGCTGGCCATTGTCGACGACATCGGCGCCATCGCGGTGATCGCCCTGTTCTACGCCGGCGATGTGCAGCCGGTGTTCCTGGGTGCCGCCGTGACCCTCGTGGCCGTGATGGTCGGGCTGCGGCGCGCCGGGATCGTGTGGCTGGCTCCCTACGTGGTCCTGGGCGCCGGCGTCTGGCTGGCGACGCAGGCTTCGGGCATCCACGCCACCATCGCCGGCGTGGTCCTCGGCCTGTTGGCCCCGGCGGGGGCTCTCACCCCGGCGGCGGTAGCCCGGGAATGGGCCGCCGACCTGGCTGATGAGCCCGGCCCGGCCGACATCGACGCCATGACCCGGCTGGCCAAGACCTCGGTGTCGCCCGCCGAGCGCCTGGAGCACCTCCTACACCCGTGGACCACCTTCGTCGTCGTGCCGCTGTTCGCCCTCGCCAACGCCGGGGTCTCGATCAAGGCGGACTCCTTCGCCGCCCCCGGGGCGGTGGCGGTAACCGCCGGGGTGATGGTGGGCCTCATCGTGGGCAAGGCGGTCGGCATCACCGCGGCGGCGTGGCTGGCATCGCGCACCGGCCTGGGCCGGCTTCCCGAAGGCTCCACCTGGCCCATGGTCGGCGCCATCGCGACCGTCGCCGGGATCGGCTTCACGGTGTCGCTCTTCGTCTCCGAACTCGCCTTCGATGCCGGGGCACTCCAGGACGCGGCCAAGGTCGGCGTCCTGGGCGCCTCCACCCTCGCCGCCATCGTCGGGGCTCTGTGCCTCGGCCGGGCGTGCCGACCCCCGGGCGGCGCATCGGGCGGCCGCCCCTCTTGGCCCGGAGCCGGATCGACGGGGGGCCACGACGGCAGGGGAGCAGTCCTGAGCCTTTCGAGCTCGGTGTGCATCTCCTCGGCGGCGCCAGTTTCGATCGCCCGACAGGCAGCGCAGGCCGTGGAGGAATGACCCGCCACGGATGGGTGCATGGCCCAGCGGCGAGTCATCTCCGGCGGATTGCCTCTGCGACGGGCGATGCGGCCGGCTCCAAGCCGAGCCGGCCGTGGGTCAGCCGCCACCCTCCGGCCCACCGCTCGGACTGGTCGCGACGGGCGATGGTATCGACGTGCCACCAGTCGGCCTGCAGCCGGTCAGGGGTGACGTCGACCACGACGTAGCCGTGGTGGCGAAGGTCGACCATACGGACGTGGGGGTTCTGCGTCCGGATCCACCAGGCCGCGGGGCGGGCGGCGGCCTCGACGGGCAGGACGGTCGGTGCGAAGGCGTCGGTGGTCACGCTCGGCGTGACGAACTCGGCGCCGACGGGCAGGTCCGAGGCCCAGGAGGAGTGGAGATCCCCGCTGAGCACGGCAACGTCGGTCGACCACCCCGTCGAGCGCAGGAGCCGGTACAGCCGTTCACGTTCGGCGGGGTAGCCGTCCCACTGGCTCGGGTTGATGCCCCGACCGCCACCGAGGCCCAAGGCGCGAACGGGCGCCAGGACCACCTGGTTCCCCAGGAGCACCCACTTCGGCTTGGCGGCGGCGGCGAGCTGGCCCTCGAGCCAGCGCCACTGGTCCTCGCCGAGCAGTGCACGTTCGCCGTACCCGAGGTGCAGCACCGCCCTGCCGTCCGCCGCGGGCCGGTCCCGGCCGATCAGGCGGGTGTCGAGCATGACGACGTCGGCCAGCGGGCCGAGGCCGAGGCGCCGATGGACTGAGCCCGAGCCCGCGCCACCGGTGCGGACCGGGACCCATTCCAGGTAGGCCTGCACGGCGGCGGCCCGGCGTTCGGCCCAGTCGCCGTCCAGGCCGGGTCGGTGGGCTGTGGCGCCGTCGCGCCAGGCCCCACCGACGATGTCATGGTCATCCCAGGCCGCCACCATTGCATGACGGGCGTGGAGGGCCTGGAGGTCGGGGTCGGTGCGGTATTGCGCGTGGCGGCGGCGGTAGTCGTCGAGGGTGTGCAGCGCCCTCGACGGGCGGTGGGCGCGCACCGCCTTGGTGGTCAGGCTCACGCCGTCGTTCTCGTACAGGTAGTCGCCGACGTGGACGACCAGATCGAGGTCGCGCCGGGCCAGATTGGCGTAGGCGTTGAAGTAACCACAGGGCCAGGAGGCGCACGACGTGAGGCCCACGCGAAGGTGCTGGACCGGGTCGTCGGCGGCGGGCGTCGTCCGGGCCCGACCGACCGCCGATCGGGCGTCGCCGGCGGTGAACCCGTACCAGTAGGTCGTGGCCGGCTCGAGACCGCCGACGTCGACATGGACCGTGTGGTCCCGGTCGGCCGACGCCTCAGTGATGCCGCGGGCGACTACCTTCGACCGCTCCGGCGACGCGCTGACCCACCAACCGACGGCCAGGGGCTCCTGGGCGTCGGTTGAGCAACGGGTCCACAGGAGCACGCCGTCGGGGAGCGGGTCGGCGCTGGCGACGCCGTGGCGGAAGGCGATCAAGTCGGACCAGGACAGTAGCGCCGTCGGCGGGCCCGGCCGGACGGGGACGAAGGACTTCTACCAAAGAATTGGGGGCATGGCAGTGTGTCGAGCATGAACGTAGGCATCGTTGGGGGAACCGGGCCGGCCGGCAGGGCGCTGGCCGCCCGGCTGGCATCGGTGGGTCTGGACGTGGTCGTCGGGTCGCGATCGGCGGACCGGGCCCAGGAGATCTGCGACGAGATCCACAAGAAATGGCCGGACAGAGACCTTCCGCTGCAGCCGGCGGCCAACGCCGAAGCCGCCCAGGCCGCCCTGGTGGTCATCGCCACCCCTTGGGACGCCGCCGCCGAGACCACGGCCTCGCTCGAGGAGCAGCTGGCCGGGCGGGTCGTCGTGTCCATGGGCAACGCCCTGGCCAAGGTCGACGGTGAGCTGCAGGCGGTCGTGCCGCCGGGCGGCTCCGTGGCCCTGGCCGTGCAGACGGCGGCGCCCGACGCCTTGGTCGCCGCCGCCTTCCACCACCTCCCCGCCCGCTCCCTGGGAGACCTCGACCGCCCGGCCGAGGGCGACGTCCTGGTCTGCACCGACCACGAGGCGGCCTGGGCGGCCACGTCGGCCCTGATCGGCCGGATGGCCGACCTGCGCCCGTTCCACGCCGGTTCTCTTGCCGCCGCCGGCCCGGTCGAGGCCTTCACCGCCATCCTCCTCGGGCTGAACGGTCGCTACAAGGGCCGGGCCACCATCCATCTCACGGGCATCGACGGCGAACGCCGCTCTTGACTCTGAAGGCGGCATAGTGCGGCTCTACGACACCGCCCGCCGGGAAGTGGTTCCCTTCGAGCCGGGACCCGTGGTCACCATGTACACGTGCGGGATCACCCCCTACGACGCCACCCACGTGGGCCACGCCGCCACCTACGTGCTCTACGACGTGCTCCAGCGGCGGCTACGCGACCTGGGCCATGAGACCCAGTGCGTCCGCAACGTCACCGACGTCGACGACGACATCCTGCGCAAGGCCCGCGAGGTTGGCATGCCCTATCTCGAACTGGCGGCGGCCGAGACGGCTCGCTTCGACGGCGACATGCGCGCCCTCGGCATGCTGGTCTCCTTCAGCGAGCCGGCGGCCAGCTCGGCCATCCACGACATCCTCGGTTTCGTCGGCATGGTGCTCGACCAGGGCCACGCCTACCAGGCCGGCGGGGCCGTCTACTTCAGCGTCGCCAGTTTCGAGCGTTTCGGACAGATCAGCCACCTGGACCGTGGCGAGATGCTGGCGTTCGCGGCCGAGCGGGGTGGGAACCCCGACGACCCGGCCAAGCGCGACCCGCTCGACTTCGTGCTGTGGCAGCCGTCGGCGCCCGACGAGCCGGCCTGGGACTCGCTGTGGGGGCCGGGCCGGCCGGGTTGGCACATCGAGTGCTCCGCCCTGGCCCTGCGCGAGTTGGGCACGACCATCGACCTCCACGGCGGTGGCACCGACCTGATCTTCCCCCATCACGAGTGCGAGACGGCCCAGTCGGAATCGGCGACGGGGGAGCGGTTCGTGCGCCACTGGCTCCACGCCCCCATGGTCGAATACAAGGGCACCAAGATGTCGAAGTCGCTGGGGAACCTCGTGTTCATCAGCGAACTGGTCAAGGAATGGGACCCGATGGCCATCCGCCTCGCCATCCTCGACCACTCCTACCGCAGCCCGTGGGTCTGGCACGACGGCCTGCTGGCGGTGGCCGCCGAACGGCTGGAGCGCTGGCGGGCGGCTGATGGAGGAACCGGCGATGCCGGCCTCGAGGAGGTCCGCGCCGCCCTCGACGACGACATCGACGTGCCCGGCGCAATCCGGGCCATCGACGCTTCTGCCGCCTCGGGCCGGCGGGTGGGTGCCGCCGCCGCGCTCCTGGGCGTGAACCTCGGTCGCTAGCCTTGGCAGCATGAGCACCGTCGTGTCGAACGCCTTCACGGTTGACGACCTCGACGCCATGCCCGACGACGGGAAGCGCTACGAGCTGATCGGAGGCGCCATCGTGATGACCCCCGCTCCGGAGCCGCTCCACCAGCGCGTGGAAGGTGGTCTCTTCCTGCGGCTCGAGGAATCCTGTCCGCCCGGCTACGAGGTCTTCATCAGCCCCATCGACTTCGACCTGCCCGGCGGCCAGCGGGTCGAGCCCGACATCATCGTGGTGCCCCACGCCAGCGTCGGGGAGAAGCGCCTCTCGGGGCCCGCCCTCCTGGTCGTCGAGATCGTCTCGCCGGGTTCGGTGGTGAACGACCAGGTCACCAAGCGTGAGGTCTACGCCGAGGCCGGAGTGCCCCCGTACTGGATCATCGACCCCCGCCGGGGCCATCTCCTCGCCCTCCGCCTCGTGGATCGGGCCTACGAGTCCTACGCCGACAGCCTCGGAGCGGTCACGCTCGACTGGCCTGTCGCAGTCTCGTTCTCGGTCGCCCGTCTCGCCCGCCCCCGATCGCGTTGAGCGACGGCCGCCGATCGTTCTGGTCGAGCATCCCGGGCCTCATCACCGGCCTGGCCGGCCTGCTGACCGGCGTCGTGGGCCTGGCACCCTCGCCGTCCAGCAGGGCATCGTCGGCGGCACGGGCAGCGCCACCACCACCACTGCCGTTGCCCCCGGCAGTCCCACGACGACGACCGTCGAGTCCGGGGCGTTCACCGTCACGCCGTCGCCCGTGAAGTTCCAGGCCGGCCAGCGGGAGGCGACCGTTACCGTTGCGAACGCCGGCAAGACCGAGATCAGAGTCAAGCCTCCGGAGTTCAGCCCAGTTGGGGTGTCGGTGTTCCGGACCGACTCTGGCTGCAGCAACGTCACCGTTGGTCGGGGCCGCAGTTGCGAGCTGAAGATCTTCTATACGCCCAGTGGGCTGCTCAAGGCCGCGACCGCCAAGCTGGTGATCACCGCGGACGGCGTCCCCGGCGCCACTGAGGTGCGGATCGAGACATCGGCGCTGTAAAGGCCCAGCCCTACGGCCTGCACCTGGGTCAGAGGAACTGCCATCGAGGGACGTTCAACCGATCACGTCAACGCGGGCGACATGGCCCGACGCTCCTGCGATACGGGCGTCGAGGGTCACCAGCGGGGCGTCGAGTACCTCGGCCAGAACCACATAGGCGGCGTCGTAGGCCGTGAGGGTGTGGCGGAGGCGCCATATCGCCGGTAACAGCGGTTCGTGAGAGTAGTGGGCCACGTCCAGGTCCGCGAGGTCGGTGATGGCCGACTCCCCACGCTCGGCGTCGATCTCGCCTCGGGCGACATATCGGCGGACGACCTGGGTCACTTCGATGCTCAAGAGATGCGGCGCGTGCAAGGTGTCGACGCCCATGCGCTCACTCACCGCGTCGGCATGGCGAAGGCCGAGGAGCCACTCGACCGCCGCAGAGGCGTCCAGAACGATCAACGGGCGTACCGTTCGGCCCGAACCGCGTCGGCGGATCCCTCGCTGACGACGGCGCGCTCCCGGGCTTGCACCCGGGCTAGGAGCTCTTTCCGGGTGGGACGCTCCAGGGACCGGGAAAGCTCTTGCAGGGCGAGCTCCGAGAGGGACTGCCCTTCCATCGCCGCCCGAGCCTTGAGGCGGCGGTGGACGTCATCGGGCACGTTCCGGATCTGCAAGAGCTTCATGCCATAAGTATAGAAGCATCAGCTTCGCATGCAACCCCAGTGGTCGATCATGTCTGACAACGAGAGAGCCCGCGGGTGGGTCAAAGGGAGAAACAAGCCGTGCTGTCACCGCCAGCCGCTGTGCCGCCCGCCATGAAGCCCCCGGCCGATTCCAGAACGTCGACCTTCCCTTTGGTCTCATAGCCGCCCATGACGGCGACGCCGGCTGCTGCGGCCCCACGGTGGAGCACCATGAGATCCCGGTGCGTTGAGCGAGTCAATCACGTAGCTCGCTTCGCCTGATGCCCTTCTATGGTTTCTCGGCCTCAACGGCGATGAAGTGCTCCATGTTGGCCATGGCCCACGTTCGGATGGCCTCGATGGGCACGACCAGGCTGCGGCCCAGGTCGGTGAGGCTGTACTCGACCCGGGGTGGCACCTCGGCGTAGATCTTGCGATCGACCAGCCCCTCGCGCTCCATGGCCCGGAGGGTCTGGGTCAAGACCTTCGGCGTGATCCCCCCGACGGCATCCCGTAGCTCCGAGAAGCGGTGGGTGCCCCCTTCGAGGATGCCGACGATCAGCACCGTCCAGCGGTCGCCGATGCGGTCGAGGGCCAGCCGTCCCGGACAGCCCGGCTCGTAGATGCTGCGGTGTTCCCCGCAGGCGTCAGTACCCACGGGGTAAGTATGGCACGTTGAAGTCATCAGTACCCAACGGATACTTCGAACTTGCTCCGGCGTCCCCGCCGAGGCATCCCGAAGGAGGGACTCATGACCGTCACCCGACAGGCACTCAACGGTGTCTTCGTCAGCGACCCGATCCACTCGTCGTTCCAGTTCGCCATCACCCACATGCAGGTCGGCCCTACCGGGCCAGCTTCGGCGACTTCGATGCCCGGCTGGTGGCCGACGACGACAGGCTCCAGATCGACGGCCGGGTCCGGGCCGACTCCATCTCGATCACCAACCCGCCGGAGTTCCGCGAGCACGTGGTCAACGGCGCCGACTTCTTCGATGCCCCGGCGCACCCCGAGATCACCTTCCGCTCCGGCGAGGTCAGCGTCAGCGACGACGGCACCTTCAGCGGGGTCGGCGAGCTCACCATCCGGGGCGTCACCAAGCCCATCACGGCCACCGGCACCTACCAGCCCCTGGTCGAGGACCCCTACGGGTCACACCGCACCGCCATCGAGGTCACCGCCACCGTCGACCGGCGCGACTGGGGCATGGACTGGCAGATGGCGCTGCCCAACGGCGGCGACGCCCTCGGCTACGACGTGGTCCTGACCGCCCACATCGAGCTGATCGGGCAGCGGTAGCCCGTGATCGTCCTGGGCCTGTCCGGGAGCCTGCGCCAGGGCTCCTACAACACGCGACTCTTGTTGGCGGCCGCGTCGGCGCTCCCGCCCGGCGCCGACATGCGTCTCTTCAACGGCCTCGGCGCACTTCCGCCCTACAATGAGGACGAGGATGCCGACGCGTCGGTGGTGGAACTGCGGGCGGCGATCGCCGACGCCGATGCCGTGCTCATTTCTACCCCCGAGTACAACGCCTCTGTTCCCGGGCAGCTGAAGAACGCCCTCGACTGGGCATCTCGACCCTTTCCCGACAACGCACTGCATCACAAGCCCGTGGCCGTCATCGGCGCCTCGACCGGGCTGTTCGGGGCGGTGTGGGCTCGGGCCGAGCTCCGCAAGATCCTGGCCACCATCGGCGCCTCCGTCATCGAGGCGGGGCTGGCCGTGGGTCAGGCCCGCGGTGCATTCGACGACGGCGGCGCGCTGGGTCAGGATCTGGCGGACATCATCGGCCAGCTCCTTGTCGCCGTCGGGGTCGCCGCGTGAGGCCCGTTCGCCGGGAACTCATCCTCCGGCAACCTGCGACGGGTAGAGACTGTGGTCTCTCACCGCGGACTCGCGTACGACGAACATCCGGCGCTCTGCCCTCAGACGCCGCCCCGCCACAGGAAGGACTCGTGATGGCAACCACCCCCACCACTGAAGCTCGCGATCGCCTCCTCCACGAGGATCCGGTCATCCACCAGCGCCGCTGGTTCCTGCTCGGGATCATGTGCCTGTCGCTGGTCATGGTCGTCATGTCCGTGGCCGGGCTGAACGTCGCCTTGCCGAGCATGCAGCGCGAGCTGCACGCCTCGGCCAGCGACCTGCAGTGGATCGTCGACGCCTACGCCCTGGTGTTCTCGGCCCTGCTGCTGACGGGCGGGGCGCTGGGCGACCGGTTCGGCCGCAAGGGGGCGCTGCTGATCGGCATGGCCATCTTCGCCGGCGGTTCCGTGGTCGGTGGACTGGCGACCGGGTCGGGACAGCTCATCGTCGGCCGGGCCATCACCGGCCTGGGCGCCGCCCTGATCATGCCCGCCACCCTGTCCATGCTGACGACGATCTTTCCTCCCCACGAGCGCCGGCGGGCCATCGCCATGTGGGCCGGTTTCGCCGGCGCCGGCGCCGCCCTCGGGCCCATCGTCTCGGGCGCGCTCCTCCAGGCCTTCTGGTGGGGCTCGGCCGTGCTCGTCAACGTGCCGGTCGTCCTGATCGTCATCGGCGCGGTGTGGGTCTTCGCACCGACGTCGCGTGACCCCGAGGTCACCCCCCTGGACCCGATCGGGGCGGCACTGTCGCTGGTGGGCCTGGGGTCGCTCATCTACGGGATCATCGAGGGCCCGGCGAAGGGGTGGACCGATCCGACCGTCCTGGTGGCCTTCGTGGGGGCCGTCGTCGGGCTGGGGGCATTCCTCGCCTGGGAACGCCGCACCGCCCATCCGATGCTGCCGCTGGCCCTGTTTGGGGACCGCCGCCTCAACGTCGGCACCAGCGTGATCACCGCGGGGTTCTTCATCATGTTCGGCTTGTTCTTCCTCTTCACGCTCTACCTGCAGTTCGTGCGGGGCTACTCGCCGCTGCGCGCCGGCCTGGCCACCCTGCCCCTGGCGGCCGCCCTGGTGGCCTTCGCGCCCAGGAGCGCATCCGCGGCCGAGCGCTTCGGCTCCGGGAAGGTGATCGCGTTCGGGTTCGTGATCATCGCCGCCGGGCTGGCGGTGTTGAGCGCAGTGGGCCCCCACACCCCCTACGTCGCCCTGGCCCTGGCCCTGCTCGGCTCGGGGATGAGCTTCACTGTCGCCCGGCCACCGGCAGCATCATGAGCGCGGTGCCTCCGGGCAAGGCCGGGGTCGGCTCGGCCCTCAACGACACCACCCGGGAGGTCGGCGGCGCTCTGGGCATCGCCATCGTCGGCAGCGTCAGCACAGGCATCTACCGCTCCGCCATCGACCTGCGCGAGCTCGGTCTGCCCCCGGCGGCGGCCAAGGCCGCCAGCGAGTCCATCGGCGGGGCCAAAGCGCTGGCGGCCCAGCTGCCGAACGGGGCCGATCTGGCGTCCAGGGCCGGCACAGCGTTCACCCACGCCTTCAACCTGGCCTCCGGTGCCGGTGCCGGCCTGGCCCTCGTCGCCGCCGCCATGGTCGTGATGCGCTACAGCCGAGAGGCCGAGATGGCCGCCGCCGCGGCCGATGAGGGCGATGAGGAGTTCGTGGAGGTGCCGGTCGACCCAGCGCCGGTAGGGTCGGCGTGACACCTGAGCTCCCGGCGTCGGGGCCCCCAGGCCGCCCGGTGCGAAGCTTCCTCGTCAACGCCCAGGGCGGCCGACGCATCGACCTCCCCGGGTGGTCGATGCGGGTCAAGGTCACAGCCGAGGACACGCAAGGCGGCGTCACTGTCCTCGATGGCCGCATGGCGCCTCGAACGGCCGGGCCGATCGCCCATATCCACGACGGCCATGACGAGACCTTCGTGGTGCTCGACGGCAGGCTGCGATTCCGGCTCGGGGAGACGTTTCTCACCGCTGCGGCCGGGGACACAGCTTTCGCCAGCCGGCGAGTGGCCCACGGCTTCGGCAACCCCTTCGACGAGGAGGCCCACTACCTCGTGGTGCTGACTCCAAGTGGCTACGAGGGCTACTTCGCCGAGCTGGCGGGGCACCTGGCTCGAAAGGGCACGCCTCCCGACCCCGATCAGGCCCGCGCCCTCATGGCGAGGTACGCGACGGAGGCCGCGCCCATTCTGGCCGAGGAGTCGCCGCAGGATCTGCCCCGGTAGCCCTCATCCATTGTCGGCCTGACAACCGGTGTGTCACAGGCCTCCGAATTCGTTGGACCAACCAGACCGGGAGGTAGGAGGACGTGTGGCAGCGACCATGATGTTCGTACGAGGCGCTCCTGGCCGACTCGGTCGGTATCGCCATGCTGGTGGTGCTCGACGCCCTGACGCCGGCCGAGCGGCTCGCCTTCGTGTTGCACGACCTGTTCCGCTCCTCGCGGTGCTCGACCCCGACGTCGTGCTCCGGGTGGACGCTGCGGCAGGGCCGCCAGGCGCGTTGAGGGAGGTGCGCGGTGCGCCGGCCGTGGCCAAGCGGGCGCGGGCCGGTGGTGTGCGGGAGACGCAGGCGGCACTGCTGATCGGGGCCGTGGGCATCGTCGCCGCGCCGGGAGGCCGGCTGTCGGTGGTGCTGGCCTTCGCGATCAGGCACGACAGGATCGTCGAGATCGACGTCGTCGCCGACCCCGAGCGCCTGGGCCAGCTCGACCTGGCCGTCCTCAGCGACTGACGCCAGCGGCGCGAAGCTCGGCGATGTCGGTGCTTTGACCCAGTGCCTGAAGGGTCAGTCGGTGAAGGGTACGGCACTCGTCGGGTGCGAGCTCGGCGAAGACGTCGTCGGTGATTTCGGCGAGAATGCTCTGACACCGTGCCAGCGCCTTCTCGCCGACAGGCGTGATGGTGGCCTTCGTGTCCTACGGGGGAGTAGGAGGTGGCCTGCGGGCCGTCGAGCAACTCCGTCTGGTGTTCGCCGAGCTGCACGCCGCCACCATGCGCGACTCGGTGAGCTTCCACTCGGCCTGGGAGCTCTTCGACGAGTCGGGTGCGTTACGTGAGCCGGCCAGGAGCAATGCCAGCGCCCAGATCATGCTCGACCAGTTGGTCTGGTGGGCACACGCCCTCCGAGCCGCGAGAGCCGCGACCGCGAACCCGCTGGCCGAGGTCTCCGCGTGACCATCGCACACTCCCATGGCGGCACCGTCGTCATCCAGCACTGGGACGTAGGTACCGCCGAGCGCCAGACCGCGGCGGTGGAGGCCCTCGCGGCCGCCTGGGAACGGAGATCATGGCCGGCGGACCTGGCCTCGGTCACTGTGCAGTCAAGCGTCGACGGTGCCTCCGTCACGAGCTGGGCTCGATCCACCAGCGACGACGTGGCCGGTGGGCTCGTGCGGAGCAACCCTCCGGATGCCATGGACGGCCTAGCCCAGGCCGTGCCCGGCATCAAGGCATCGGAACCCACCGCCTACCGCTTCTACCGGGCGACGGTGAGCGGCCCGTCCCCGACGGTGGGATGCGTCGTCATGGTCAGGCTGGCCGCCGACGGTCCCGCCCTCGCCCGGGCGTGGGTCGACGCGGTCATCGATGCGATCGAGAGCGAGCCGGCGCCCATCCCGGGGCTCATCGCCGCCCACTTCTACGTCGGCGCCGATGGAACGGGCATCGTCAACTACGCGGAATGGAGCGGGGAGGCCGAGCACCGCCGGGCCATCGAAGGGGGTGACATCGCCGGCATCGGCCAGACCCCCTCGCAGGCTTGGGACCGGGCCCTGGCCCTGCCCCACATCACGCCGCTGGCCCTCGAGTACTACCGCCCCGACGGGGTGTCGCTCACCCGACCCGCCAACGACGTCCCAGCTCGCCCGATGTGGGCCTCGCCGAGGCCAGCCAGGAGGCGGTCGGGGCCGTGACCCGGTTCGTCGCCGAGCTGCAGGCGGGCGTCGACGACGGCGACGCCGATGTGTACAACCGGCACTTCGCCGGCGACGTCCTGTGGGGCAGCCCGTTCGGCGCCGTCGCTCGTTTTAGTCGGCGGCGACGACATGATCGAGCTTGGCCACACGGCGTCGCTCTACGAAGGGTTGCCGGCGGGCCAGCTAGCTGTTGTGCCTCGTGCATCGCACCTGGTTGCCCCGGAGTCGCCAGCAGACGTTGCTCGCCTGATCCTGGAGTTCCTCTCGTGGCTGGAACCCAATATCCTTACTGCACGGACCCGGGATGGCTCGGGAGACCAGGATCTGGGTGGGGGTGACATGGCCCACCTTTGATCGGTCCTGATCTGGTCCACATTGGAGGCCGCCGCACCACAGCGATCAGTCTCGGCTCCGTGGAGTCGAGGCGACGAAGACACCCGTCGAGTTCAACCGCAAGAACCGGGGTGCGCCCCACCCGGCGAAGGCGCATGCTGGACCCGTGAGCACATCGAGTCCAGCAGTGGCTGTCGAGAACGAGCGGTGGACGGCGGTGGAGAATCGAGACGCGGCCGCCGATGGGACGTTCCTCTACGGCGTGGTGACCACCGGGGTCTTCTGCCGGCCCTCGTGCCCCGCCCGCCGACCACGGCGTGAGAACGTTCGGTTCTTCGAGACGGCGGCCCAGGCCGAGTCGTCCGGGTTGCGAGCGTGCAAGCGCTGCCATCCGACCGGGCAGGGCATTGCTGCTCGCCGAGCAGAGCTGGTGGCGGGAGTTTGTCGCATCATCGACGGCGCCGAGGAGCCGCCCGACTTGGTCACCCTCGCAGCAGCGGTCGGTGTCAGCCGATTTCACCTCCATCGCACTTTCAAGGAGGAGACCGGTATCACCCCCAAGGCGTACGCCGATGCCAGTCGTGCGACCCGGGTCCGCGACGGTCTGGGCGACGGCAGGCCGGTCACCGAGGCGATCTTCGACGCCGGGTTCGCATCGAACGGGCGCTTCTACGCGTCGTCCAACGAGCGCCTCGGCATGACCCCGACGCAGTTCCGCGATGGCGCCGCCGACGTGGAGGTGCGCTTCGCCGTCGGGCAGTGCTCACTCGGCGCCATCCTGGTGGCGGTATCGGCGCGAGGGGTGTGCGCCATCGAGTTCGGCGACGACCCGAACGCCCTCGTTCGAGGGCTCCAGGATCGTTTTCACGCCGCCAACTTGGTAGGCGACGACACCGAGTTCGCCGCCCTCATGGCCCGTGTCGTGGGACTGGTGGAGGATCCGGCCGGAACGAGGGAGCCCCTGCCTCTCGATGTCAGGGGCACAGCGTTCCAGGAACGGGTGTGGCAGGCGCTGCGTCAGGTGCCGGTCGGCTCCACGGCCTCGTATGCCCAGGTGGCCGCCATGATCGGCTCGCCCCGGTCGGTGAGAGCAGTCGCCGGAGCCTGCGCCGCCAACCACCTGGCCGTGGCAATTCCCTGCCATCGGGTGGTGCGGACCGACGGCAGTCTGTCCGGCTACCGCTGGGGTGTCGAGCGCAAGGCTGCGCTTCTGGAGCGTGAGGGCGCCGCCGCGGTCAGCGGGGCACGCGGATGAGCATCGCGGCGCCCGTCATCGAGGTCCATTCGCCGTCTCTTGCTGCATGCAATTGAGAGGCCATGGTGGCTGATCTGGATCGTCAGGGGCACGGGCTGACCTCGACCCCGGTCCTCGATCCAGAGGAATGCCGACGGCTCCGTGAGGCTTTCGACGACGACGGCCTGTACCGGGCCACGGTGGACATGGCCCGATACCGCTTCGGCGACGGCACGTATCGCTACTACGCCTACCAGCTCCCGCCCGTCGTCGAAAGCCTGCGACGAGCGGCCTATCCGGCGCTGGCCCTCCTGGCCAACGACTGGGCCGAGCGCCTGGGGGAGCGGTACCGGTACCCCGCTGAGCTGGAAGCGTTCCTCGACCACTGCCACGAGGCTGGTCAGGCCAAGCCGACGCCGCTCATCCTGCGCTACGACGAGGGCGGTTACAACGCCCTGCACCAGGACATCTACGGCGAGGTCGTCTTCTCCTTCCAGCTCACGGTGGCGCTGACCGAGCCCGACTCGGACTTCACCGGCGGTGAGAACCTGTTCGTCGAGCAACGGCCCCGGGCCCAATCTCGGGGGACCGCGATCAACGTGCCTCTCGGCCACGCCGTGGTCTTCCCGACCCGTCATCGACCGGTGACCGGCGCGAAGAGCACCTACCGGGTCACCATCCGCCACGGGGTGAGCACGGTGACCTCGGGGCGCCGGTTCAGCCTCGGGGTCATCTTTCACAACGCCGCCTGACGGCCCCGAGACCGCCAACTAGGGCGGTCAAATCCACGACAGGGATCGAGGCCTTCACCAGGCGCGCCCAGTCTCGCCGACCCAAACGGTTTCCCTCACACACACAGAGAGAGAACACCCATAAACACGCTCACCGACAAGGTCGCCATCGTCACCGGCGCGAGCTTCGTCACCGGTACGGCGCTGGTGGTCGACGGCGGGGTCTCCATAAACCGGACCTGACCGTCGCGGTCCCTTTACCCATCCACGATCTCCGCAACCATCCAAACCACACCAACAAGCGAGGTACGCACATGTCCATTGAAGACAACAAGGCAATCGTCGGACGCTGGTTCGGCGAGTTCTGGGGCCCGGACTACAACCCGGGCGTCATCGACGAGCTGGCCGCTCCGAACATCCGCTTCGAGTACTCGATGCACGCACCGTGCAGTGGGCGTGACGAGGTCCGGGCGTTTGCGACCAAATTCCGACGCCGCCTTTCCCGACCTCGCCTTCGGGGCGACGGCCGACCTGATCGCCGAGGGCGACTGGGTCGTCGGCCAATGGGTAGGCGGAGGCACCCAGACCGGCGACGCCTTCGACGACATCCCGGTCGGATCCCTCCCGGCCCGCTCCGGCAAGGCCATGCACTTCTCCGGGATCACCATCCTGAAGGTGGAGAACGGGCTGATCACCCAGGAGCTGGGCATCGACGACGGCGTCGTGGCTCTCAAGATGCTCGGCCTCATCCCGCAGAACTGACGGCCCCGTCGTTGGGCGCGGCTGTGTCCCAATGAACGATCGGCCCTGGGGCGCTTCATGTCGCCGCCCCAGGGTCGAGCTCCAGGCCGACATACTGGTGACTCGGATCCCGACCGGAGGCGATGCGTGAGCGGACTACGCGATCTCGACGGCTACCTCGCCCGTGTCGGTCTGGGTGGCCGCCCCGACTTGGCGTCGATCCATCGCGCCCATGCCACGGCGATCACGTTCGAGAACCTCGACCCGGCCACTGGCGTCGCCGTGTCGCTCGATCCGGATCAGCTCGAAGCGAAGCTCGTGACCCGCAGGCGGGGTGGCTACTGCTTCGAGCAGAACCTCCTGCTCAAAGCGGCACTGGAATCAATGGGGATCCGTGACGTCACCCCGATGCTGGCCCGGGTGCGACAGGGCCGGAGCACCGGCCCGCGGCCGCGCAGCCACCTGGTGTTGCGCGTCGTCGTCGACGGCGCGGCCTGGCACGTCGACGTGGGGTTCGGCGGGGACACCCTCCTCGACCCCTCTATCCCCACGATCGCGGGCCTCGTCGCCTGAGTTGGTAACCGGGAGAGCGCGGCCAGATAGCTACCTCGCTGGCCGGCGATCCGGTCAGGTATCGCCGGGGCCGTCGACGAATGTCCTCACCCAACGCTCGACGGCGTCCGCCCATCGAGCCGGCGAGCCGTCTCCAAACCGGATGTGGCGGTACAGGTCGGCCGCCAGGGGAGCGAGGAGGCAGTGGGCCAAGAACTCGTGGTCCCGCTCGTCGGGCTTGAGTTCGCGCAGCAACGTGGCCACGTGCATGAGCCAAAACCCGTAAGGGCCAGTGTCGTAGCGGGCCCCGATGTGCGAATTGTCGGCCACAACCAGGAGGTCGGCGGCGCCGTCGAGGAACTCTAGGTAGGCGACGGCAAAGCCGACCAGGCGCGCCGCCGTGTCCCCTCCTGGGCCTACGGGAGGCGGCCCGGTCAGCACGCGTTCCTGGAGTGTCCGTTCCCGCTCGTCGAGGAGGGCCGTGGCCAGACCACCCTTGTCCCCGAAGGCCCGGTACACCGTGCCTTTTCCCACCCCGGCAGCGTCAGCGATCTCCTCCATCGTCACCGAGGCGAGAGCGCGCGTCGCCACCAGCCGCTGCGCCGCGTCGATCAGCGCCAAGCGGTTGCGCTGAGCGTCCGAGCGAGGGCTGCGGGTTCCTGGCCTCATGCCCAGGACGATCGGTTGTGAAACGGACTGCGGTCCGCTATGGTCTTCCACCAAACGGACTATAGTCCGTTTAGAGCATCGGAAGTGTGCACATGGCTTGGATCTGGCTACTTGTCGCCGGCGGTATCGAGGGGGGATTCGTAACGACTTCACGGCGATCGGCACGGTCGGAGCCACCGCCTCTGAGCAGGTCCGCCAGCGCCGGATCGACCTGCCCACGATCGGTTCGGTCGCACTCATCTTGGCCGGGATCGTCGCTTTGCGGATGAAGGGCACAGCCGCATGACCGGTACTCCCCACCTCCTGCAGGTGGTGGCCTCGCCTCGTGGTGAGCGCAGCGAGAGCCGCCGGGTGTCCGACGTCGTCGTGCGACGATTCGTCGAGCTGCATCCGGCGACCGTCGTCGACGTGCTCGATCTCTGGGACGACCTGACCCCCGTGTTCGATCCGTCGTTTGTAGACGCCAAGATGGCGGTGATTTTCGGTCAGGATCGACAGGGGCAGGCCGCCGAGGCGTGGAGCCACATCGAGGCCGCGGCCCGGCGACTGCTCGCCGCCGACCATCTGATCATTGCGACCCCGGTCTGGAACGGCGGCGTTCCGTGGATCCTCAAACGATGGATCGACACGGTCACCCAACCGGGCCTGCTCTGTCCTTCGGAGCGACGAGCCCGCAGTCGACACCTGGCGACGAGCTCGTCGACACTGAACGGGCTTTGTCAGGTAGTCGTGCCGCCAGTGGTGAGACCGCGCACACATCGGCGACCGCGCCGCGGGCGGTGAGGCGGTTGACGGCCGGCCATGGTCGCTCCAACGACATTCGCCCGCCTTGGGTGACGACCCCCATTTCCATGGCGCGGTCGGCAACCGTGTCCTCCGCTCCCCGCCGCTGGAGCCGAGACGTGCGTGACGGTCAACCATGCCGGCCCGCTGACGCGCGACGCGGGGTGCCGGATGCCGGGCGCGGCTGCCGGTCGCCGGCCGGCCGACCCTTGTCGCCGGAACTCCGAACGCGGACCAAGCTTTCGGATCCCCAGGATGCCGCGTGGTCAAGCCGCGTCCACCACCCGCCTTGTGGAGGCGCTCGACCACCACATGGACGAGATGCCCCTCCCTACCCTCGACGATTCGGGCCGGGGCGAGGCTCTACGCCCGGGCGTCGCGGTGGCCGCCATGGCCAGCGTGGTGAAGGTCGCTCCATGAAGGTCTTCCCGCGCCCTTCGGATGAAACCTTCCTCGGTAGCCTGTGGGCTGACGCTCCACTTGGCCAGACCGGTGCTACTCACCGGTCGCGGTTGTCCCGGGCCGCATGGTCACCGCCTGGACCGGCGACATGGCGGCGTCAAAGCAGGGCGGGCATAGCTCCTGGCCGTCCAGGCGGCGTACCCGTGTCTCCATGGTTGCCTCGCCACACGCCGCGCAGGAGATGCTGGTGTGGATGCGCGCTCTTGATGGTGGCGCGATGTGCAACTCCTCCACCGCGTAGAGAGCGTCGGGCTCATGGGCGAGGACGGCGTGGGACTGCGCCACATGCAACTCTTGAAAGCGGGCTCGCTCAGCCTCGGTTGCCTGGCGGCTCCGGATCTTGGCGAACAGCGCCTGATGCTCAGGATCGCGCTCCCAGCAGGCTGTAGCAAATTCGGCTTCGGGCTGGCCCCGGGGCGTTCCGGCTCGTTGGGCTGCCTAGGTGGTTAGCCCATATGAAGTGATGCGGCGAGTCGGGCGCTGAGTCTCAAAGGGGGTCCAGCGCAGCGGGTATG
>JBBSIS010000009.1:0-32004 GCA_038231955.1 Acidimicrobiales bacterium | reverse complement strand
GGGCGGGGAGAGGGGGTGGCTTGTTGGGCCGTCGTCCTGATCGAGCGCCGGTAGGGCGTCGGGCCCAGCCTCCCGCTCAGA
Organism: Acidimicrobiales bacterium; assembly: GCA_038231955.1. Classification (GTDB taxonomy): domain Bacteria; phylum Actinomycetota; class Acidimicrobiia; order Acidimicrobiales; family AC-14; genus CADCTB01. The sequence goes on along the minus strand of JBBSIS010000009.1, from coordinate 31,923 downwards.
GGGCCGCTCGGGCCCAGCCTCCCGCTCAGAGGGCCGCTCGGGCCCAGCCTCCCGCTCAGAGGGCCGCTCGGGCCCAGGGAGGCGAGGCGGCATCCCGTCGCCCGCAGACAGAACCAGGGTCGCGCCGGCCGTCGACCCGCGGCGTGGGCGGTGAGCAGGTCGAGGGGCGACAGGCGGTGGTCGAGCTGCTGGCCGCCCGCCGTCGGCCGGTTCTCGACGTCTGGCTGTCGCACGATCTGCCGCCGGCGCCGATCCTGGAGCGGATCGTGGCCCTGGCCGAGGCCCAGCGGGTGCCCTTGCGCCGGGTCGGTCGGGGTCGCCTCGAGGCCGAGGCCGCGACCGAGGCGCCCCAGGGCGTGCTCGCCCATGCCCGGCCGCTCCCCGAGACCGACTTCGACGACCTGTGCCGGGCCCCCGGCCCGGGCGGCGGCCCGCCGTTCCTGCTGGCCGTCGACGGCGTCACCGACCCCCAGAACCTCGGCGCTCTTTTGCGGAGCGCCGAAGCGGCCGGGGCGACGGGCGCAGTGCTGCCCCGCCACCGGTCGGCCCACGTCACGCCGACGGTGGCCAAGGCGGCGGCCGGCGCCATCGAACGGGTGCCCATGGCGGTCGTGGCCGGGATGCCTGCGGCGCTGTCCAGGGCAAAGGAGCTGGGCTGCTGGGTGGTGGGGCTGGCCGAGGAGGGTGAGCAGTCGCTCTTCGATCTGCCGGTGGCCGACCAGCCCCTGATGGTCGTGGTGGGGGCGGAGGGGGCCGGGCTGGCCCGCCTTACCCGGGCCCGCTGTGACCTGGTGGTCGGCATCCCCATGCGGGGTTCGCTGCCGTCGCTCAACGTCAGCGCCGCCGGGGCTCTCGCCCTGTTCGAGGTCAGCCGCCGACGTCGGTCCTGAGGGGACGCAACCGAGAAAGAGGGCGTCACCGCGTCGCGAGGTCGGCCGGCGGCAGTGACTACCCGTTGACAGGCGGCCGTGACATGACTACAAAGTGGCATCTTGCTCTAGTCATTCATCACCTACCGACGTCGTCCTCTCGGTCGTCACCTTCGCCGCAGCAACAGCCAGGAGCCCGGATGCACAATCCCAGCCTCGTCCCCTCCGACCTGGCGGACGAGGAGTTGGTGAGCCTCTTCCACGAGGGAGACATCGCCGCTCTCGACGTGTTGTTGGCCCGTTACCGCCGCTCGGCCCGCATGAAGGCCCGTGGGTACTTCCTGGCCGGAGGCGATGCCGACGACCTCGAGCAAGAGGCGATGATCGGCCTGTTCAAGGCCATCCGTGACTTCCGGCACGACCGTCAGTCGTCCTTCCGGGCCTTCGCTGAGCTGTGCATCACCCGACAGATCATGACGGCCATCAAATTGGCCTGCCGCCGCAAGCACCAGCCGCTGAACCGTTACGTCTCCTTGTGGGGTCTGCCGGTCGCCGACGACGCGTCCGAGCGCGTGGCCGACGAGCTGTTCGACCACCGGGCCCCGGACCCGGCCGACGAGGTGGTGTCCCTGGAGGGCCAGGCCGCTATGCGGGAATCACTGGTCGGCCTGCTGTCGACCCTGGAGGTCGACGTGCTGCGGCTCCACATCGACGGTTGCTCCTACCAGGAGATCGGCGCCCTGCTCGGGCGTCACGTCAAAGCCGTCGACAACGCCCTCCAGCGGGTCAAGCGCAAGCTGGAAGCCCACCTGGGCGCCCGGCCCGGGCCGCCCTTCGAGGGGCCCGCCGACCTGCCACCGGTCCAGCGTCTGCCCGCCGCCTGATCGTCCGGGGCCGGTCGCCCACCCGCCCGGGGCACCGATCCGTGGAGCCGGTGGTCGGATTCGAACCGACGACCTGACGATTACAAATCGCCTGCGCTAACCGGACTGCGCCACACCGGCGTCGCCCCTTACGGTAGCCCCGGGTCGAGGCGCCGGTCAGGGCCCGGACAGGAGGGTGCTTGACCTGCCGCCGCGATACGGGCAGCCTGGCGCGGATGCCCCTTACCGAGCGCGACCAGGCGATCCTCGATTTCGAGCGGACCTGGTGGACCGAGCCGGGCACCAAGGCGGCTGCCATCCAGGACAGGTTCCGCCTGTCGCCGACGCGGTACTACCAGCTGCTCGGGAACCTGGTGGGCACGTCCGATGCCGTCGCCTACGACCCCCTGGTCGTGCGCCGCCTGCGCAAGGTGCGGAGCAACCGCCGGCGGGCGCGTATGGAGGGGTCGGCCGCAGTCCTGCCGCCGGGCCGGTGAGCCGGTCGCCAGGCGGACAGAGGCCGGCATCGTCGGGCGGGATGGCCGGCAGCGCAAGCCCCGCCGGGAGTGCCGGCGCCCGGGGGGACCCGGCCGGCGGTGGCACCGGCTCCGGTGGCGGCGGCCAGGGCGGGCCCAGTGGCCCCGGTGGCGGCGGAAGCCCCACTGGAAGCCCCACTGGGAGCGCCGGCGCCCGCGGCGCCATGGTGTTGGCCCTCGCCGTCGTCCTCGGCGTCGTCCTGCTCCAACAACTCGGTTCCGGTTCGGGTTCGTCTCAGCTCAGCGCCAACGCCGCGGTGGAGGAGACGACGAGCACCACTCGCCGGGTCACCCTCACCACCGTCCCGGCCGTGATCGCCACGTCCACCTCCGTCCGCGCCCGGGCCAAGAGCGACGTGAAAGTCGTGGTCGCCAACGGTGGCGGCGTGCGCGGCGCCGGTGCGTCCTCGACGGCGACGCTGAAGTCGGCGGGCTATGCCACCCTCGCCCCGGTCGACGCCACCGCTCCGGTGGAGAAGACCACCATCCAGTACGCCGACGGCTACGAAGCCGAAGGCCGGGAAGTGGCCCAGACGCTGAACCAGCCCCCGACCGTGGTGGCCCGGCTGAGCGCCCCCGCAGTGGCCGCCACCGACATCGGCGACGCCAAAGTGATCGTCGTCCTCGGCGCCGACTCGGCCGGCACGAGCACCACCGTCAAGCGGTAGCGCCGACGCGACCGTCGGCGCCGGGCATGGCAGCCGCTCTTCGGCTCCCGGGAGCTCGAAGCGGTGCGTCTCACCGCGCTCCACGTACCGGAGGTCAAGAGGGATCATGGCGGCTCAGCCCTTCTTTCCCGCCTCGTCGGCCAGGCGGCGGGTCTGGGAGCGGATCTCGACGGACATGGTGCCCGTCACCGGCTGGGCCTGCCTGCCGGGCTTGGGGTTCAGCGACAACCGGAACGTCCCCTTGGTGACCGAGCTCGATTCCTCCACCGCACCGTCGGCCAGCGCCCGGGTGGCCGTGCTCTCGGTGGTTTCCTCCCCCTCGAGCGTGACGGCGGCGTCGCCGAGGCGGCTGGTGCTCGACAGGGGCAGGCTGGTGGTGGCCTTGATCGACGCCACCCTGTGGTCGCCGGTGCCCGTCACCTTCAGGAGCCGGCCCGTGCCGACGAGCCTGGCGCCGGTGGCGGTGCCGGCGGCGGTCGAGGCGTCGATCTTCCACGTCTCGCCGGGGGCGAGGGGCCGGTCGGGCGGGGCCGTGGCCGCCGCGGGGAGGAACTCCGGAAAGCCGCCACCCGACCCGAGCACATCGGGCGGCAGACCGTCGACCGCCTCCACGCCCGCCAGCTGGCCCCCCCGGTCGAAGCGCACGACGAAGGTCCGGTCGGGCGAGCCTTGCCGTATGAGCTGCACCTGCACACGGACGGCGACGGGGCTGGAGTCCAGCACGGTGTCGCGCGACTCCAGGACCACGTCGTCCACCGACCGCTCCGGGGCGGCGTCGCCCAGATTCGTCGTCGTCGTCGACTGGACCTTGATCTCGTAGCGGTAGGTGGCCCCGGCGTCGGGCCGGAAGCCGACACGGACGGCGGCCTCCTTCTTGGCGCATCCGGCCAGGGCCAGGCTGCCGGCCAGGGCGACGGCCGCCACCTCACGCACCCGGGGCAGACCCGCGAACCACGACAGCCGGGCCACGGGCGGCAAGAGTACCGGCGGGAAGGGCGCGCCGATAGGGTCGTGGCCGGTTGGCCGCTTCACTCTCCGTCGCCGAGCTGGTGGCACCGTTCCAGGCCGACCCGGCCGGCTCCGGTGTCTTCTCCGACTTCGACGGCACCCTGGCCCGCATCGTCGACGACCCGGCGCAGGCCGCTCCCGTCGACGGGGTGGTCGACGAGCTGGGCCGTCTGGCCCGCCATTACGGTCGGGTCGGAGTGATCTCGGGGCGACCGGCGGCCTTCCTGCTAGCCAATCTGGGCGGCCGGGGGCTGTACCTGTCGGGGCTCTACGGGCTCGAGTCGGTCTCCGAGGGCGGCGAGATCGACGTGCTGCCCGAGGCCGAGCGGTGGCGGCCGGTCGTCGACGAGGTGGCGGCCCGGGCCGAGGCCGAGCTGGCCCGTGGCTTGACCGTCGAGCGCAAAGGGCTGTCGGTCACGGTCCACTATCGCACCGCCGCCGACCTGCAGCCCGTGGCCGAGCGGTGGGCAGCCCACCAGGCTGCCGTCACCGGCCTGGTGGCTGAACCGGCCCGGATGTCCTATGAGCTGCGGCCGCCGGTGCCGTGTCACAAGGGCAGCGTGCTGGCCGGGGTGGCCATGGGGCGGCGTCAGGTCTGCTTCCTGGGCGACGATCGGGGCGACCTGTCCGCCTTCGACGCCCTCGACCGGCTGTCGGCCGCAGGGACCACGGTGGTGAAGGTGGCTGTCACCAGCCCCGAGGCCCCCGAGGACCTGCTGGCCCGTGCCGACCTGGTGGTGAACGGCCCCGAGGGCTCCCTCAGCTTCCTGCGCGCCCTTTAGGTGATGCCCTCCTCGGAGGGTCGGACAGGCCGGGCGCGGAGCCGGCCTCCTTCAGCAGGTCGTCGAACCAGTGGCGCGGCACCCGGGCCCTGGCCGCCTTCGACAGCTCTCCGGCGTGGGCCGCCCGCTCGGCCGCACCCATGGTCAGCCCCATGGCCAGCACGTCGGCGGTACCGGCCACGTCGAAGGGATTGACCTCCAGGGCGATGCCGCCCAGCTCCTCCCACGCCCCGGCCTCCCGGCTCAGGGCCAGGACGCCGTCGTTCTCGTTGAGGATGGCGCCCTCCTTGGCCACCAGGTTGAGCCCGTCACGGATAGGGTTCACCAGCAGGACGTCGTAGCGGGTGAGGGCGGCGATGGACCGGGGAAAGTTGTCGGTGGTGTCGAGCACGATCGGTGTCCAACCCGGCGTCGCCCAGCGGTCGTTGACCACCTGGGCGACCGACTCGCATTCCTGACGGTAGGCGAGGTACTCGGGCAAGGCCTCACGAGAGGCGTACACGCAGGCGACGAAGACCACCCGGCCCCGCCACTCCGTCCGGGTGCGCAGCAGGTCGTCGAAAGCCCAGAACCCCCGCAACAGGTTCTTCGACGGCTCGATCCGGTCCACGCGGACGATGAGGGCCCGGTCGCCCCTGACCTCGTCGATCCAGCCCTGCTCCCGCTTGCAATCGTCGGAGGCGGCGAGGGCGGCGATGTCCTCGTGGTGTGGGGCGAGGGGCGACACGAAGGTGGCGGGGGTGAAGCCGAGCGTCTCGGTGCAGCACGCCTCGAAGTTGGCCGCCCACCGCCGGGCGTGGAAGCCACAGGAGGCATGGCTGCCCAGGCCGACCAGCAGCTCCTCGGCCACGTCCGACGGCAGCACCCGCAGGGCGCCGGGCTCGCAGAACGGGATGTGGCTGAAGTGGACGGCCCGGAGATCCCGGCGCTCCTGGGCCAGCCACGTGCCGACGAGGGCCAGGTGGTAGTCCTGGACGAGGACGATGGCGCCCTCCGGCGCCTCGTCGATGATGGCCTGGGCGAAGGTGTGGTTCACCGACCGGTAGGCGTCCCATGCCTCGCGCCACCTGCGGTCGAGGCGGGGACGGCGGGTCAGGTCGAACATCCCGTGGTGGAGGAACCACAACGTGGCGTTCGACACCACGTCGTAGGCCATCTGGTAGAGCGTGGGGTCCACGGCGAGGGAGCGGAACTTGAAGCCCTCGGCGTCGATGACGCCCTCGGCGGCGGCGGCCACGTCGGCCTCCGTGGCCGCGGCCGCCATCCATGTGGCGCCGATGTCGCGCACGAGCGGCCCGAGGCTGGACACCAGTCCACCCCCGCCCCGCTTGGCCACCAGCCCGCCGTCGTCGCCGAACGAGAACGACACCGGCCCGCGGTTCGACACGACGAGCACGGGCGGGTCAACCACCGCGGACTCTGGCGACCCAGGCATTGTCGGTCAACATAATGCCCATGCTGTTGGTGGCCGCCCCCGACAAGTTCCGTGGGACGGCGACCGCCGCCGAAGTGGCGGCCGCCGTCGCCAGGGCGGCGGTGGCGGCCGGCGCCGCGTGTGACGAGGCGCCCGTGGCCGACGGGGGCGAGGGCACCCTCGCTGTCCTCGGAGGCGCCGTCCGGCGGACCACCGTGCGTGGCCCGCTGGGTGAGCCGGTCGAGGCCGAGTGGCGCCTGCAGCCCGGGCCCGGGCGGCCCCACGAGCGGGAGATTCGGCCCGAGCGGACCGCGGTGGTCGAGATGGCCCGAGCGTCGGGCCTCAGCCTGGTCGGCGGGTCCGAGGGCAACGACCCGCTGCGCGCCACGACGTCCGGGACCGGTGAGCTGATCGCCGCCGCCCTCGACGCCGGCGCCCGGCGGGTGATCGTCGGCGTCGGTGGGTCGGCGACGACCGACGGCGGCCTGGCTGCCATCGCTGCCCTCAACCCCCGCCGACGCCTCCACGCCGGCATCGAGCTCATCGTCGCCTGCGACGTCGGGACCCGGTTCGCCGACGCCGCCGAGGTCTTCGCGCCGCAAAAGGGGGCCACGCCGGCCCAGGTGTCGCTCCTGCGCCGGCGGCTCGAGCGCCTGGCCCAGGTCTACCTGCGCGACTACGGGGTCGACGTCTCCGACCTTCCAGGCTCCGGCGCAGCCGGTGGGCTGGCCGGGGGGCTGGCGGCGATCGGCGCCACGCTGGTGGCGGGCTTCGACGTGGTGGCCGACGCCCTGTCGCTGCCGGAGCGGATCGCCGCCGCCGACCTCGTCGTCACCGGCGAGGGGCTCCTCGATGCCGAGTCGTTCGAGGGCAAGGCGGTGGGCGGCGTGCTCCGGCTGGCGGCCGAGGCCGGCATCCCTGCACTGGTGGTGGCCGGCGACGTGGTCGAGGACGAGCTCTCAGCACTGGGCCCATCGGCGACGTTGGTGTCCCTCGTCGAGCGGTTCGGCGCCGAGCGGGCATGGGCCGATGTGACGGGCTGCGTCGAGGACGTGGTCGCCGGATATCTGCGTTGAGGTAGGGAACCGCCGCCGCCTATCATGGGGCCGTCATCCAGAGCGGTCGAGGGACCGGGCCCGCAGAAACCGCGACAACCAGCCGTCACCGAATGTCGGGGGCGACCAGGTGCCAATGCCCGGAGCGATGAGGAGGAACCCGAATGTCTCCAGGGCCAGCATCTCCAGGGACGGTGTCCAAATGACGGCAGCGTCGGTACAGGCGCAGTCGTTCGTCCAAGGGCTGCGCTGCCGGGAATGCGGCCACGCCTTCCCGGCCGAGGCGCTCCACGTCTGCGAGTGGTGCTTCGGGCCGCTCGAAGTGGTCTACGACTACGAGGGGATCGCCGCGGCCACGTCGCGGGAGTCGATCGCCGCCGGGCCGCCGTCGATCTGGCGCTACGCCAACCTTCTGCCCGCCATCAACGACGGCGCTGTCGACCTCGGAGCCGGTTACACCCCGCTGGTCAGGGCCGACCGTCTGGCCGCCGAACTGGGCTTGGGCGAGCTGTGGCTCAAGAACGACACTCTGAACCCGACGGGGTCGTTCAAGGACCGGGTGGTCTCGGTGGCGCTGGCCCGGGCTCGGGCCATGGGCTTCAAGGTGGCGGCGTGCGCATCCACCGGCAACCTGGCCAACTCCGTGGCCGCCCACGCAGCGCGCGCCGGGATGCGCCACGTCGTGTTCATTCCCGCCGACCTCGAGGCCGGCAAGATCGTCACCACTGCGGTGTACGGCCCCAACCTCATCGCCGTCGACGGCAGCTACGACGACGTCAACCGCCTGTGCGCCGAGCTGGCGTCGGAGCGCCCGACCTGGGCCTTCGTGAACGTCAACCTCCGCACCTACTACGCCGAGGGCTCCAAGACCCTGGCCTTCGAGACGGCCGAGCAGCTCGGTTGGGAGGCGCCCGACCACGTGGTCGTGCCGGTGGCATCGGGCTCGCAGCTCACCAAGATCGCCAAGGGTTTCCGTGAGCTCCACCAGGTCGGCCTGCTCGACGACGCACCCCACGTGCGGGTCTCGGGCGCCCAGGCCGAGGGCTGCTCGCCGGTGGCCACCGCCTTCACCGAGGGCCACGACTACATCCGGCCGGTCAAGCCCTCCACCATCGCCAAGTCACTGGCCATCGGCAACCCAGCCGACGGCTTCTACGCCCTCGACGAAGTGCGCCAGAGCGGCGGGGCGCTGGAAGCGGTCACCGACACCGAGATCGTCGACGCCATGCTGCTCCTGGCCCGCACCGAGGGCATCTTCGCCGAGACGGCCGGCGGGGTCACCGTCGCCACCCTCGCCCGGCTGGCGGCCAAGGGCGTGGTCCGGCGGGACGAGCGGGTGGTGGCCTACATCACCGGCGCCGGCCTGAAGACCATCGAGGCCGTGGCTCCGCGATGCCGCCCCACCGCCACCATCGCCCCCACCATGGACGCCTTCGCGGCGGCCTTCGACGAAGCGAGTGCCGAATCATGATCTGGTCGCTGTGGTCCTCCGCTTCGCTTCGGTCCTCGCTCTGATGGCCACCGTCCGGATACCCACCCAGCTCCGCACCATTTCCGGGGGGGCCGCCGAGGTCTCGGTCGACGGCGGCACCGTCGGCGAGGTTCTGGCCGCCCTCGAGACCGCCCACCCCGGTTTCCACGCTCGCCTCTTCGACGATGCCGGGGGTCTGCGGCGCTTCGTGAACGTCTTCGTGGCCGACGAGGACGTCCGCTTCTCCAGTGGCCTCGACACTGCGGTGGAGCCCGGCCAGACCGTCTCCATCATTCCCGCCGTCGCTGGGGGCTAAGAACCCCGGCATCCGTACGCCGCCAGCCGACCGGCGGCGTTGCGGTTGCACAGTCGGCCCGGGCGTGGTTTGCTGGTTAGCACTCGACAGTAGAGAGTGCTAACGGTCCGGGATCCGGGCCGAAGAGGAGGAAGCACATATATGCCGAAGATGATCGCCTTCGACGAGAGTGCACGCCGGGCCCTGGAGAGCGGGATGAACCAGCTGGCCGACGCGGTGCGCGTCACCCTGGGCCCGAAGGGCCGCAACGTGGTGCTCGACAAGAAGTGGGGCGCCCCTACGATCACCAACGACGGCGTCTCCATCGCCAAGGAGATCGACCTCGAAGACCCCTACGAGCGCATCGGCGCCGAGCTGGTCAAGGAAGTTGCCAAGAAGACCGACGACGTCGCCGGTGACGGCACCACCACCGCCACCGTGCTGGCCTGGGCCATGGTCAAGGAAGGCCTGCGCAACGTGGCCGCCGGCGCCAACCCCATGTCGTTGAAGAAGGGCATCGAGGCCGCCGTCATCCGGGCCCTCGAGGGCATCAAGGAGATTTCCGTCGAGATCGAGTCCAAGGAGCAGGTCTCCCAGGTCGCCTCGATTTCTGCCGCCGACCGTGAGATTGGCGACACCATCTCCGACGCCATCGACAAGGTGGGCAAGGACGGCGTCATCACCGTCGAGGAGTCGCAGACCTTCGGCATGGAGATGGAGCTGGTCGAGGGCATGCGCCTCGACAAGGGCTACATCTCGCCCTACTTCGTCACCGACCCGGAGCGCATGGAGGCCGACCTCGACGACCCCTACATCCTCCTCGCCGGCTCCAAGATCTCCGCGGTACGCGATCTGCTCCCCGTTCTGGAGAAGGTCATGCAGTCGGGCAAGGCCCTGCTGATCGTGACGGAGGACGTCGAGGGCGAGGCCCTGGCCACCCTGGTCGTCAACAAGATCCGCGGCACGTTCAAGTCGGTCGCCATCAAGGCCCCCGGTTTCGGCGAGCGTCGCAAGGCCATGCTGCAGGATCTCGCCATCCTCACCGGCGGCCAGGTCATCACCGAGGATGTCGGTCTCAAGCTGGAGAACGTGACCCTCGACATGCTGGGCCGGGCCCGCAAGGTCACCGTCACCAAGGACGAGACCACCATCGTCGAGGGCGCCGGCTCGGCCGAGGAGATCAAGGGCCGCGTCGCCCAGCTCAAGGCCGAGATGGAGAACACCGACTCGGACTACGACCGGGAGAAGATCCAGGAGCGTCTGGCCAAGCTCTCCGGTGGTGTGGCCATCATCAAGGTGGGGGCCGCCACCGAGGTCGAGCTGCGGGAGAAGAAGCACCGCATCGAGGACGCGGTCAGCACCACCAAGGCTGCGGTCGAGGAGGGTGTCGTGCCCGGCGGTGGCGTGGCCCTGCTCCGTGCCCAGGTCAAGGTGCTGGAGTTGGCCCTCACCCTGAACGGCGACGAGGCCACCGGTGCCCGCATCGTGGCCCGGTCGCTGGAAGAGCCCCTGAAGCAGATCGCGGTGAACGCCGGCATGGAGGGTGGCGTGGTCGTCGAGCGGGTCCGCAACCTCGATGGCGCCCAGGGCCTCAACGCCGCCACCGGCGACTATGAAGACCTGTTCAAGGCCGGCGTCATCGACGCCGCCAAGGTCACCCGATCGGCTCTGCAGAACGCGGCTTCCATCGCCGCGTTGTTCCTCACCACCGAGTGCGTGATCGTCGACAAGCCCGAGGACAAGTCGGCCGGCGGCGGCGGGGGCGGCGGCATGGGCGGCATGGAAGGCATGGGCGACTTCTAGAGCGAGTACCGAAGGGCAGCACGCCCCCCGCAGCCCCGGCTCCTCGTGAGCCGGGGCTGCGTCGCGCTACAGTCCGGCCGTGACCTCATCCAGAGTTCGGTTCGGTGTCGCCACACTTTTCGTCGCTCTCGTTGCAAGTGCCTGTGGAGCAGGGGGCGACGACGGTCGCGCCACCGGGGCCAAGGGCACGTACGTCGCCCAGGTGGACCCGATCTGCAAGGAGTTGCCAGGTCAGGTCGGCGGTGAGCTCGGCAAGGATCCCGGCAAGCAGGCGGCGGCCATCGAGGCGGCGGTGATCAAGATCATGGCCGTCCCCAAGCCCAAGGAGGACAGCGAGCGGGCCGACCTGTTCATCGCCGCCCTGAACAACGTGAACCTGTCGCTGCAGGACGTCGATCAGGCCCGCAGGGTCAACGACCAGCCCCGGGCCCAGGCTGCTCTCGCCGGCGCCAAGGCCAACGCCGAGAAGGCGGCCAAGGCGGCCAAGGAGTACGGCATGGTGGAGTGCGCCCAGACCCTCTAGAAAGGCAGGCGCTGTGAGCCAGCAGCCCGAGCCCATCGTCTCCGCCCAGGGTTGGGGTGTGCTGCACCTCTTTCTGAAGGTCGGGCCCCAGCTCGACCGGGAGGCGGTGGTGGCGGCGGTGAAATCGTGCCAGGCCGACGATCATCAGGTCGTCACCTTCGCCGTGCTCGGCCACAAGGCCGACGTGGGTGTCATGGCCCTCGGCCCCGACCTGTGGCGGCTGCGCCGCCTGCAGGCCGAGCTGACGGCTGCGGGGATGACGGTGGCCGACTCCTACGTGAGCCTCACCGAGGTCTCCGAGTACGCCCAGGGCGTGCCGCCCGAGCGCCTCGAGCCCCGGCTGCACCCGAAGCTGCCGCCCGAGGGTAAGCGGGTCATCTGCTTCTACCCGATGTCCAAGCGGCGCGACGTCGCCGGCAACTGGTACATGCTTCCTTACGAGGAGCGTCGCGACCTGATGGAGAGCCACGGCCGTAAGGGCCGTGAGTTCACCGGCCGGGTCGTCCAGCTCGTCACCGGCTCCACCGGCCTCGACGACTGGGAGTGGGCCGTCACCCTCTTCGCCGCCGATCCCGCCGACCTGAAGGCGTGCGTCTACGAGATGCGCTTCGACCCGGCCTCGGCGGTCTACGCCGACTTCGGCCTGTTCATCACCGGCCTGGTCGGCTCGGTCGGACAGATCCTGGCCGAGGTTCTCCCGTAGCCGACCTCGACGTCCTGCGGGCGAGCCTACGGGCCCTCGACCGGGTGGCGGTCGCCTTCAGCGGCGGGGCGGACTCCGCCTTCCTGGCCTGGGTGGCCAATGACACGCTCGGCCCGGCCCGCGCTCTGGCCATCACGGCCGTCTCCCCGTCGCTGGCTGCCGACGAGGGCCGTGAGTGCGCGGCGCTGGCAGAGGAGTGGGGGCTGCGGTGGGCGGCCGCCGATACCGCCGAGCTCGATCGGTCGGAGTACGTGGCCAACGGCACCGACCGCTGCTACTTCTGCAAGTCCGAGTTGATGGACGTGATCGGGCCCCTCGCCGCTCGGGAGAGGGCCACCATCGTGCTCGGGGTGAACGTCGACGACCTGGGCGACCACCGCCCGGGCCAGCAGGCCGCCGATGAGCGGGGGGCGGTCTTCCCTCTGGTCGAGGCGGGCTTCACCAAGGCCGACGTCCGCCAGGCCTCACGTCTCCTCGGCCTGCGCACGTGGGACAAGCCCGCCGCCGCCTGTCTGGCGTCGCGTATCCCCTATGGCACGCCCGTCACCCTGAGCACCCTCGACGCCGTCGGGCGGGCCGAGGCCGCCCTGCACCGGCTCGGTTTCCGCCAGGTCCGGGTCCGCCACCACGGGGACGTGGCCCGGATCGAAGTGGAGATCGACGATCTGGCCGTCGCCGTGGACCGTCGCCGCGAGATGGTGGCCGCGGTGAAGGCGGCCGGCTACCGCTGGGTCACGCTCGACCTCGAGGGCTTCCGCTCGGGCAACCTCAACCCCTGACTGTCGTTCTTGTCGCGCTGAAGGCCCCAGGAGGGCATCGAGCGCGACAAGAAGGGCGGGAGGGGTGGCTCAGGCGCCGTACTTGGCCAGGCGGCCGGCACAGTTCAACATGATGGGCATGAGCTCCCGGGCCGGCCGCCGTCCGAGCGCGCCGGCGCGGGCCCACCGCTCGCCGAAGCGGGTGGCGTCGTCCCGGCCCACCAGGTCGCCCCCGATGACGACGGGCACCGGGTGCCACGAGTGGGCCGCCATCTGGCTGGGCGTGGCGTGGTCACCGGTGACGGCCACCACGTCGGGCTCCATGTCCACGAGGTTGGGCACGACGGCATCGAGAGCCTCGATCGCCATCACCTTGGCCTCGAAGTTGCCGTCCTCACCGGCCGAGTCGGCCGGCTTATGGTGGAGGAAGAACAGGTCGAAGTCGTTCCAGTGCTCCTTGAGGAGGACGAGCTGCTCGTCGAGGGTGGCCGGGGGCCCCACCACCTGCATGCCGACCAGGCTGCCGATGCCGCGGTACATGGGGTAGACGGCGATGGCCGCGGCCCGCACGCCGTAGCGCTCCTGCACAGAGGGGAGCTGGCGGTGCGAATCGAGGCCCCGCAGCAGCAGGGCGTTGGCCTGGGGCTGGTCGGCCAGGATAGAGCGGGCCTGGCGGTCGAGCTCGGCGACCACCTCGGCGGTGTGATTGGCCGACCGGACCTGGGCCATGGGGGCCAGCGGCGGGCAGCCCACCTTCTGGGGGTCGGTGTCGTCGACGTGGGGCTCCAGACCGGGGCCACGGAAGACGACGAGGACGCGGTGCTGGGCCTCGTGGACGAAGAGCACCTCGACGCCGGGGATGGAGACCTGGTCGTTGAGGAGCCTGACCACCTCGAGCGCCTCGAGGTCGCCCAGGCGCCCGGCCCGGCGGTCGGTGATGACGCCCAGGGCGTCGATGGTGGCCAGGTTCCCTCGGGCCGCCACGTCGCCGGGATGGAGGGTGACACCGAGGCCGGCGGCGGACAGCGCCCCCCGGCCCAGGTGGTAATCGAAGGGGTCGTAGCCGAAGAGGGCCAGGTGGGCGGGGCCGGAGCCGGGGGTGATCCCGGGCCCGACCGGGTCGAGCAGGCCGGACGAGCCGGCGGCGGCCAGTGCGTCGAGGTTGGGCGTGGCCGCTTCTTCGAGCTCGGTGCCGCGATCGGCGGTGGCGTAGCCGGCCAGGCCGTCGAGGACCACCAGAAGGATCTTGGTGGTCGCGGGCTGGACCAGGGTGGCGAGGTCGAGGGTCATGATGCCCCCAGCGTAGGACCTGAGGAGGGCGCCCCTGTCGACGTCACCCGGCCGGGCCCGGCTCCATCAGGTACCCGCGGGAGCGGACGGTGCGGATGGCCAGCCCGACCGGTGTCAGGCGCCGGCGCAGTCGCAGCACGTGGACGTCGAGGGCGTTGCGCCCGGGTGCGCCGGACGGCCAGCCGGCCCGGACCAGCAGCTCCCGGCTGGTGACCGTCCCCAGGCGCTCGATCAGCGCCTCGGTGAGGCGGGCCTCCAGCGGGGGTAGTGCCACCCAGGACGAGCCGTGCCGCAGCACGCCGAAGTCGTCGAGCTCCGGCGCGGTGTGAACGGTGTGGCCGTTCGTGTTCGGCTCACTGCCGCCGGCACCGTCGCGGTCGCCGTTCCGGCCGAACGAGGCGTCGGGCATGTGCGCGTGACTGCGCACAGTAAGGGCGTCGACCCGGGCGCGGACCTCGTTCTCGGCGGCGGGTATGCGGATCCAGTCCTCCAGGCAATCGACCACGGGTGGCGGTTCTTCACCGTCGGGCACCAGCAGCAGGCGAGGGCCTCCGGCCAAGCTCAGCCGGGTCCGGCGCTCGTCCTCTTCGGGCCACCTGATCATGACGACGTCCATCGGCCTCGACCATACGGACGAAAGGTTGCCGCCGTGTTTCCCCTCGGTGAACTACCGGTCGCGGCTGTCAGGCGTCGGCGGCCGGGCGATAGGGTGTGTCGCCCCGCGGGCGTAGTTCAGCGGCAGAACATCAGCTTCCCAAGCTGAGAACGCGAGTTCGATTCTCGTCGCCCGCTCTCAGAAAAGCCTAGGTCAGGGGCTTGCGCCCGTCTCCTTGGGTTCCGCCGGAGGGCCGGCGTGACCTAACGGCGGCCGTCTTGGGTCACGAACGGTCGCGTTTCGGCTTCCTCGGGCCCGCGATCGGGCGTTTCCGGGGTCGTTCGCGGCGACCGGATCATGGCCCCCTGGCGTCGGCGATGACCGTGTCGCGCTCCCTGGTGGCGTGCTGGTAGCGCAGCGCGGCCTGGGGCGAGACATGCCCGAGCCGGTACATCAGCTCCTTGGTGCCGGCGCCGGTGGCCGCGGCCAGGGTGCCGGCGACGTGGCGCAAATCGTGGAAATGGAGGTGGTCGAGCCCGAGCGTCCGCCGGGCCCGGTTCCACTCGGCCTGCCATACCTGAGGTCGCAGCGGGTCGCCCTTGGCCCCGATGAAGACGAGGCCGTCGGGCCCCGGCGCGACAGGCCGCGAGGTGGTCCTCGATCTTGCCAGCAGCTCGTGCGGGACGACGAGGGTGCGTTTGGCCGCGTCCGTCTTGGGTGGTCCCACCAGGCGCTGGCCGTGGGCGTCCTCTTGGCGGGATGGAGACCGTGACGCAGCGGTGGAGAGGGTCGATGGACCGCCGGGTGAGGCCGAGGAGCTCGCCCCGCCGCAGCCCGGCGAAGGCGGCCATGAGCACGAGCACTCGGAACCTCGGTTTCACCGCGTCCGCCAGGGCGTAGACCTCACCGATGGAGGGGACCGCCCGCTCCTCGGCCGACTCGACGCCGGCTCCCCTGATTCGGCACGGGTTGGCGGCGACCATACCGTCTTCGAATGCGGTCGTGAGGATCGTCCGTAGAAGGCGGTAGCACTTGGCGGTCGTGTTGGCTCCCAGGCCGTCGGCCAGCAGGTCGGCGTACCAGGCCCGCACCTGTGCGGTGATCCAGCCCTACTCCGGGCGCGCCTCCCGGACGAGCCTTGAGATCTACTCCCGCGTCGCTCTGGCCGACGCCCAAGAGAGCTATGAGAAGGTCATCGACCGCTTCCCGGTGTGAGTTGCTCCTCTACCTTGCGGCTGGTGACACCGACCCGAGCACTGGGCCTTCACCAACGCCTACGTCGGGCTCAAGGCTGGCGATCACCGGACCGGGCGCTTCCCGGAGCGGCCGACCCCGACTTCAGCGCGTGGTGCCGGGAGTTCCTTCAAGCGCAGATCGCGGTGATGCGACCGGCGGTGATCACCACCCTCGGCAGCGATTCGCGCCGCCTCCTCGCCACCATGGCATCCGAGCTGGCCGACTCGGGCCCGGTCGCAATCCCGCCCCGAGCGTGGCCATCGCGCGGCTCGGAGGCCGTCTGACAGCAGCGGTGGCGCTCCTCCGCCCCTCTGGCCATCACAGATCCCTTGGGCGCAGGCGCTACGGCGATCTCGTGGGACTGGTAGCGGAGGCCGCCCTACTCCGAGAAGCCTTTGGGGCTGTGTCGCAGCAGAAAGCGGTAGCAATCGACGCTCGTTTGCGACCGCGCGGAGCCGGATACAGGAGTGGCGACCCATGGCCGCGGCGGAGTCCTTTCACCTCCGCACGGTTGACTGGCGCCTCGTGGCGCAGGGTGGGGCCAGATCAGGTGAGCACGCGCAAGATGCCCCGAATGCGGTGATAGGTGGCATTATCAACGGGTTCCTGGATGCCCCAGAACGGTCCGAGAGGGGCGTTACTCGCCGGGAGCGAGCTCGCCATCAGCAACGGGCCTCAGCGTCCCGTCGCCCTCGATGAGGCCGTAGCCTGCGAACCTGGGTTGGAGTTCCCCACGACTCGTCCGGGTCTCGGCCCACGTTGGACGGAGCAGCTGGTGGGCGCCGAGCGCGTCGACCAGCCGGCGCAATGGCGCGGGCCGCACGACGTCCAGGACGATGGCGTCGACCGCCAGTGACTTGGCGGCCTCGGACAGCACGGCCGGGTCTGTGGTCGCCATCTCGCTCACGCTGACCGACGTCGCGAAGATCCGCTCGAGGTCCGACAGCCGGTCGGGCCGTAGTGGCACTGGGGCCACGCGCAAGACCCTCGCTGGTCTGGGCATCGTCCTCGCCCTTCTGCCGGAACGGATGACCCTAGTGGAGCGCCCGGGGGCGTTAGCGTGTTCGCATGGCGACCACACGAGACGATGCGGTCAACGACCGAGGCTCCTCCGGCGTTGCCGTCGCCCATCAGGAACTGC
Source organism: Acidimicrobiales bacterium (assembly GCA_038231955.1). Classification (GTDB taxonomy): domain Bacteria; phylum Actinomycetota; class Acidimicrobiia; order Acidimicrobiales; family AC-14; genus CADCTB01. The sequence continues at coordinate 14,913 of JBBSIS010000009.1, read as the reverse complement.
CACCCCGTTCGGAGCTGACCACAGGCCAGCTTGTCGATCACCTGGAGTGGTCCTACAACGAAGGACTGCCGTTTGACGCCGATGTCGTCTGGGAGCTCGCCCGGCGCGCCTTGGCCAATGGGACCGGGTCCAGTGTCCGGGACCAGCCCAGCTCGGACCAGTAGAGGCTCCCCCAACTCGAACGCCCGAAAGGGGGCAGTAGCCATCTACCTCGCGACGCCGAGCTCTCCCTTTTAGCGCGGGAACGCCACGCTCCTCGGCTACCTCGACGGCGACGGCACGGGCCCTCGCCTTACCTCCCCGCCCACTGGCCGGCGGATTCCTTCGTGGATGGACTCATATACCTGGTCGCGCAGAACGTTCGCCTCGGCGGCAGTGAGGGTGCGGTCGAAGGGACGAATCGCCGAGGCGGACAAGCACGTTCTGGGTCTCGACCATCCCAAGCCGTGCAGGGGCCGCCGGCAAGCTTGCGTAGCCGGTCTCGGAGACGATGGTGACTGCCTCGACGAGGTTCTCCGGTCCCGGCTCGTGTGAGTCACGCCGGCCGGAGGCGGTGCTCCAGAGCCGTCCGCGCTGCGACCACGAGCTCCTCGTGGCGCGGCGGGGCCGGTGTCAGGCCGGCGAGCTAAACGTACCAAGGGCTGGCCCCCGACCCGCCTCGTGGTGCACGAGGGCGCTCACGGAACGGCGCGGCGTTCTGTACGGCGTGCCGGGCTGGGAGTCCCGCTCATATTCGGGCAGCATCGTGCGCGCTCACTGAGCCGGGCGCGGTCCCTGAGCGCCACGCACCCTGCGAGCAGGATCCGCCATTCGGGGCGGCCGCGTGGCGCCCTCGGCGATGATGACAGCGTGGAAAGGATCCTCGTGATCGGGTGTGCGGGGAGTGGCAAATCGACGTTCGCAAGTCAGCTGTCGGCCGCTACAGGCCTCCCGCACATCGAGCGCGACGCGCTCGGCCCAGAGGGCATTCCGTCGACGCTCCGGGCGATCGAGCGAGCCGTTGCGGGAACCGGTTGAATCTTCGACGGTTACCCGTACTACGCAGACCGCCTCGTCCTCCCCCGGGCGGGCACCGTTGTCATCTTCGACCTGCCCAAACGAGTCGTGATGCGGCAGGTTCTGATACGAACTGCGCTGGTCGAGCTGACGCGGCGCCCCGTTGGCGCACATGAACCGCAGGGGCTCCGTGGACTTCTCGACCGCGAGCACCCCTTGCGGTGGGCATGGACGTCACACGCGGCCCGCCACATCGAGGGCGAAGCGCTTGCGGCCGAACAGTCAGGGTCGCAGAAGATCGTCATGTTTCCTAAGCGCGCTGCTGCTGATATCTTCCTGCGCTCCGCTGCCCGCTGACGCCCACGCGAGCCGGTTGTAGCAGCGCCGAAGTGCCGATACTTCCCGGGTCGAGGAGGAGTAGAACTGCCACGGCGTCACAGCTGCTTCGCCCACAGGAGCTGCGTTTCCTCAGGGAGGATCGAGTAAGCGTGGCGGTGGACCGCGCAGAGCTCGCAGCCCATCCGGACGTAGAAGCGGCACGCGGGCACGTTGATGTTCTGAGTCTCTACCTCGAGCGTTCGACACTCGCGTCGCCGGGCCCACGCCTCGGCTGCCCGGAACAGCATGGCCCCGATGCCACACCGGCGGCACTCCGGTCGGACCCGTAGATCCCAGAGAACGGCCACATCGGCCGTCCGTCCAGAAGCTTGACACCCGGCGTGGCCATAGCGATCACGGCACCACCGACGCGGGTGCCTTCGTCGTGGGCTCCGATGAGGCCCCAGCTCGATGTGTCGAAGCGCTTCGGCCACCGTGTCGGACCTTCACCCTCGATGGAGTCGTAGTCCTTCTCCCAAGGTACGGCCACAGGGGCTTCCCTGAGAAGGATGCCGCCCAACCCAGAATCGGGAATGGACACCTCGAGGACATGCTCGACGACATATAGACGATCGAGACTTGAGCGTGCTCGCCAAGGAGGGTCATCGACTCCTCGCGAAGCACCACGGTCATAAGGCTCCCAACAAGGGCACAGCGCCATTCTTCCCCTCACGGCCACGGTGTCCCGAACAACGACGGACCGTCCGCTCAGGGTGCGCCCCATAGCTCCGGGTCAAGAGGAATCGACGCGGTCAAGCCATCGCCTCACCGCCCGAGGATTGCCGAGGACGGCGACCACGATGCCAAACGTATGACGATCGATGTCCTGGAGCAGCAGCGCTCGACTGTGACGTCGCCAGCGCCACAGCCAATGCCAATAGTGTCTCGACGCTCGTGGGAGCGTCGGATCGTTCGCCAAGCACAACGCCATCGCGGGAAATCGAGCAGGACGACGGTGTCGGCGCGTCGAAGTCTTGGCTCGAGGTCGTCGTAAGGGCCCAAGTCGCCATCCATAACCCATTCCGGCCGCTCCGCAAGGGCTCCCTGGTGACGGCGCCACTCATCCAGGGTCATCGGTTCGAGATCACGGCTCCAGAACTCCTTGGCGAGCTCTATGACGGGGAGGTCCAGTCGTCGGCCAGGCTCCGCGGCCAGCGTCGACTTCCCCGCACCGCCAGGGCCGAGGAGGACAACGCGCCGCACGTCGTCATGATCGCGTTGATCGGGCCCCAACGCCGTTGTCCGCGCCGGTGCCGGCGACCGATACCGACGCGAGGGCGACGACGGGCGTGAGCGCAACGATCAGCGCGGTGATCCGCTTCACGGCCCCTGAACGAGCCGTTACGCGAGCCTCACGTTGCCGACGGAACTCCGACCCCACCCTCTCGAGATGATGCTCGTCTCTGCGACACAGCCCCCCGACCGTTAGGCGTCCGGTTTCGCCTCCCGCCGAGCGCCCCGCTGGGCACACCCGGTCGGGCCGAGCAACTGAGCGTCCGTCTCGCTACCCGCTCGGCCGTGGTCGATGTTGACGGCACCGCGCGGATAAGAGATCTCGGGGAACAGGAAAAGATCGGAGAGTGGCGGCAAGCCAGTGCTAGCTAGTCCCCCACGACCCAGGTGTACACCTCCGGCGAGAGCCGTTCACGACTGCCGTGGCTGCTGCCGCGGTCTGGCCTTACGGCGAGGGCCGTGCGCGTCGAGTTCCTGTCGGGTTCGGGTTCGCTCTCCAGCTGACCACCGCCCGCTATCTGGGCACGCCCCTGGCCGACCCGCTCGACGTGCCGCGAGTGGTGGTCGACTGTCCGGGCAGCTGGAGGAGGTGGTGCTCGTTTAGTTCTCCACGGCCCGGCCCTGTGACCGAAAGGCCAACAAGCCCCCGGGGACCGCCGCCCTGGCCGAACGGGCCAGGGCTGTCGAGCCCGTCTTCCAGCTTGGCCACCAGCTCGTGGGCCTGCCCAGCCTCCAGCGCCGGTCACCCCGGCCCGGGTCGTCGATACGGTCGAGGTCGCCCAGGCCGACGGACTGCTGCAGGATCTCCTGGAAGCGCACGAAGTCCTGAAATCCGGCCGAGAGCCGTCGCCGCCACTCGTCGACGGCAAATCGGCGGATGTCAACGCCCTCGACGGTGATCCGGCCCACCGTCGGCTCATAGCAACGGGTCAGGAGCTTGACCAGGGTCGTCTTGCCGGCGCCGCTCTCCCCCACCACGGCCACCACGCTGCCGGCCGCCAACCACATGTACCGGGGTGGTGGACACCTCGACCGCGGAGTCGTCGGCGACATCGCAGACATGATCGCCGTCCAACATGACCTTGTAGAGCCGGATCGAATCGGCGTAGGCGTGCCTCCGCGAGCGCCTTATCGTGGAGGACGGCTCTATCTGCGGCACGCGGCACACTGGCCCGTCTTCGGCGTCCGCGCCAAGCGGCAACCGCCGCGGGTCGGCCGAGAGGGCGCCGTTCGAGCACTCGACCAGGCGATCCCGGTCATGGGAATCGTTTGAGTGGTATCGACGGCCCGGGTCGCTCCCTGGCTGTGACCCGCCTATCTGAGCAGTTCCGGCGTTCCCATTCTGGTTGGACCGCCCGTCGAGAGCGCGACACACCAACGCACGTTCGACCTGTCCGCGCTCGGCCCCCACGTCGTCGAGGCCGGGTGACCCCGTGTCGGGGGAAGCTGGATCGGGATTCGTTGAGGGCGCCGCTGTACGATCGGTGACTGTGTACGAGGATCAGAGCTTCGAGCAGTGGGTGGCGGATGAGGGTGGCCCGGAGGCCGTCGTCGCCATGATCGATGACGTCCGGCGTCAGGTTGCCGAGGGTTTGCTGCCGGCGTTCACGGACAAGGACGAGTTCCTTGCCCATCTGGCGCGCCCTGGCCGCCGGTCGGCGTGACCTGGCAGGTCTTCGTACGCGGTGCCGCCGAATCCGATCTCGAGAAGCTTAGCGATGCCGGCCAAGCAGCGCTCGCGGCGGAGATGTTCACCTGGGTCGAGCAGGGCCCTCCGCGTCGGACGGAGTGTGATGTTCTCGGCGTACGGATGTTTGACGACGACGTTCTAGGCGGTCTCGGGGTCACCTACGTGGTCGACGACGAGCACGAGCGGATCCTTGTTGTTCGCATCCGAAAGGCACCGTCGGCGTGACCTTAGAGTGACCTAAGGGGTGGTCACGGGGGGTCATTCTGGGTTACGGCTGGTCAGGCTCGCAAGCCTGTGAACTGGGCTTTTGCCTAAAATCGCTGGTCGCTGCGGACCCTCCACTGGGCTTCCCAAGCTGAGAACGCGAGTTCGATTCTCGTCGCCCGCACCAGACAAAAAGCCCAGGTCACCGGGCCTTTTCGCCTTCCTGGGGCTCCGCACCCCTGGGACGACTCGCACCACGGGGTCGGACGACCTGCGAAGCTTCCGCTCGCCGAGCCGGGCGATGGCCGGTGGCTCTACCATGGCGATCCGTCGTCGAAGGAGCGGTGGTGGTCGACCAATCGCTGGTGCAATCGGGGCTCGACATCGAGGTGCTGCTTTCAGCCCGCTTCGTTCGCTACGCGCTCCTGGCGCAGATCGAGGCGGGCCTGCTCCCGACGGTGCTCGAGATCGTCGACCAGGTGGCCGGGCTCGATCTGCGCATCGACCTGCACCCGCCCACCGACTACGACCGCCGATACGTTCCCGAACCTGTTGCGGTGCTCCCCGCTGCTGTCGACGGCTCGTTCGACACCCTGTTCGTGTTCGGCGACGCCGACGGTGCCAACGTGCAGCTGTCGATCGTGGCCGACATCGTCGACAACACCTCAAACGGGGCCCGGAACGATCAGCCGATCGGCCTCATGCTGGCGGTCGGGCTGACCGCCGACCCCGACGATCGGGGCTTCGAGAGCAACCACCGGCTGTCGGTCTCGTTCGTCAAGTTCGATCCGCTGACCGTGCTCGGTTTGGCCCTTGCCGGCATCGACGTCGACGACGTCACCGATCGGGTGCGCCAGCAGCTCGACCGCACCGTTCCCTTCGGGGTCGCCAGCGGCCAGGCCGTCCAGTGCGCCGTCATGCAGCTGATGCCGGGGGGCGGAGGCCGGCCACCGGCTCTCGGTGTGTACGTCAACCTCGCGCTCAAGGACGGGCCCGAAGGCAACGTTCGTCGCAGACCGCGGCGACGTCGCCGCTGCCGTCAACTTCCTTGACGATGACAAGGATCTCGCGTTCGCCACGTCGAGCCAGCTGCTCGATCTGATCGGGCCCGACCTCTTCCACCGCCTCGCCGAAGAGGATCCGCCAGGCAGCGGCAACTTCCGCCACCCCCTGCGCGACATTCCCGGTGATCTGAACAGTCCCGAGAAGGGTCGCCTGTTCTCCGTCACCGCCCGGCCCGAACGTGACCTCGTCGGGCAGCTGACGGGTCGGCTGCAGATCGACATCGCCGGCGAGTACAGCGTCGACGTGCTGCCCGATCCGAACTTCCACCTCCTCATCACGCTGCAGCCGCTGATCGATGCTGACGGCTTGCTGACGTGGGATGCCGACGCGTCGGTCGATGTCGGCATCTTCGGCTCGCTGCTCGGTGCACTGTTCATCATCGGCGGGCTGCTGATCGGCCCAGGCACCGCAATCACCTTGTTCGTCCTCCTCGTCGCCCTCGACATCGTTGTCGATCTCGTCGCCTCGGCGGCCGCCGGGAACCGGGCCGACGAGCTGGCCGACGCCTCGTTCCTCGACGTCCTGCCCTCTCGGCTGACCGTGGCGACCCGACGTTGGGATCCGCTTTACACGACCCGACATCAGGTGGTCAGCCGGCTCAATCGTTTCGAGGTGAACGACCTGGGTCTGGCGTTCGACGGCGTCGCCGTGCTGGACCGCGAACCGGCACCGACCGCCCATGCCGTCATCCGTGACGAGCGGCGGGACGCCGAGGAGGTCGTCGCCCTTCGCTACCGGGTGCGCGATCTCGGCCGCATCGCCGCCGACCTCGCCGCCGTAGCGCCCGGAACCGATCGCCGCCCCTTCACCCGAGTCGACCCGGCAACCGACGCTCGCAACGAGGCGGGCCTGGTGGAATTGACGCTCGACCAGGTCGACGAACGGATCGCCGAGACCCGGCTGCAGGCGCCGATCCTGTACCTGCCGCGGGCCCGGCACATGGTCGACAACGCGATCCGTGACCTGCTGGTGGTCAGCAAGCGCGAGGTCGACGAGCAGCGGGCGGTGGCCATCGACGCCTTTCGGCGCGCCACCGCCGCACGCATTCGTGCCGAGCAAGGTGTCGAGCTCGCCGAGACCGCGACCGTAAAGCTCCGCTCCGATCTGGGTCGCGACCCGACGCAGGAGGAGGTCGATGCCGCGGTGACGGCTGCGATCGACCAGCTCGTCGACCCCGAGCAGGCTGTCTACGAGCAGATTGGGCTGGCCGCGGACGTCGACCGGCTGGTCGCCGCCATCTCCCGCTTCGACCTGCTGCCGGCCGAGTTGGCCGACCTGCAACTGCGGCACGAGGCGCTGGCCGTCGCTGACAAGGAGATCATCCAGATGACGACGGGCACAATCTACTACCGCGACCGGCCCGACTCCTTCTTCGCCGACAATCTGCTCGCCCTACAAACCTACCGCTTCCCCTACGTTCCGCCCGGCTAATTGAATAGGCAACCTGATCGCGATGGCCGGCGGCGCGATCTCGTGGAGCTGTCAAGGAGCGTGCTGCAGAGCCTCCCGATCGGCACCGCCCTGAAACCGCGAGCGAGGCATCAGGGCGTAGTGCCTCCACCCCTCCGCCGGGCGCCCGCAGGTCGGCGGCTTCGCCGTCCGCGGCCGGGCGCGATAACCGGCGAAGTCCGGCGGGCGGGGATGCCCGATAATGCTCCGGCCGGCAGCCGTGCGGGCTCGCCCGCGGCCGTCCGCAACGTGCCGCGTCCGGACGGTCGCAATGCCGTCGGCGGAGGCGGACCAGCCGTCCATAACGCTCAGGGGCGAGTCGGCATCGAGGTGCACCTAATCACCGGCATTGGGAACAGGTCAGGTGCATTGCTCCCTGGGTCAGGGCCGCTCCAATTCGAGGTGACCCCTGACGGCGTCGGCGAAGCCTTGAAGATCTTCTGGGTCGGACGTAACGACGAGATCGTGGCGTCGCAGCGCCCCTTCTGCGACACAGGCGTCGACAACGTCGGATGCGCCTGCCTTGGCGGCGAGGGCGCCGACGGCACGCGCTCGATCATCATCGAGGGCCTCGACATCGCACCCGCGCAGGAGCTGGGCGAGCAGGGCTTGGCGCCCACCTCCACGCCAGCCATGGACAACGACAGGAGCGGGCACCGTCGGTACCGTCCGGAGTGCGAGGAGCGCCCGGTGACGGGCCCATATCCTCCGTTCGCCCCGGTATGCGGCGACGAGCGCAGCGGTGTCGTACGTCACGCCCATCAGGCGCTGCGACGTGACGCGGCGCCGGTCCGACGCGACCGGTTGACGGCGTCGGACGCCCAGGCGTCCGCCTCGGTTCGCTCGGTGTCGGTAAAGGCGCCGTTCGCACGCTCGAACTCCGCCACGCCCTCCAGGCCATCCTGGAGCAGGAACTCTCTGCGAGCTGCCGCCGCCAGCCAGGCGCTGTAGGTGACACCGCCCGCCGTGGCCGCCTCCTCGATCTGGGCGTCGAGGTCGGGGGGCATCGAGATCGACCGCTTCTTCCGTGAAGCCATGCCCGCAATGGTAGTACAGGAGTAGGACAGGATGGAGCAGACAGATGGTACTGACCGCCTCACCACGGATACGCGGGTGTCTACCGCGTTCGACGGTCGTCGCGTCGCCGTGGGTGTCAGACTCTAGTCATGCTCGACCACCTCGGGATCCAATGTGCCGACCTCTCGGCAAGCGTCGCGTTCTACGACGCCGTACTCGCTCCCTTGGGGGCAAGTCGACTCATGGACTTCGGTGTCGCCATGGGATACGGGGTGCCGCCAAAGCCCGACTTCTGGCTCGGTACTATCGATTCGGGCCGCGAGTTCCGGGAAGCCCACATCGCCTTCACCCCCTCGGATCGGGCAACGGTTCGCGCCTTCTTCGACGCCGCCGTGGTCGCCGGTGCCGAGGTGCTCCACGAGTCGCGTGTGCGGCCCGAGTACCACTCCGAGTACTACAGCACTTTCGTGCGCGACCCCGACGGCAACAACGTTGAGGCCGTCTGCCACGCGCCCGAGGCGTCCTGACCGCATGCCCACTCCCCTCAGCACCGGTGTGAAAGAGGTCGTCGTCACCCGTCCGGACGACGAGACGACCACCGGCGAACCCAAGGTCGCCCACATCGTCAAAGCCGACGGCGATGCGGCAGCCAAAGTGGTCGAAGCGAGGATCTACGGCACGCCGCTCGAGGCGATCTGCGGCATGGTTTTCGTCCCCCAGCACGACCCGACCCGGCTACCGATGTGCGCGGTCTGCAAGGACATCTACGAGACCTATCGCGTGTTCAACGAGGGGCTTCCTGACAGCCCCACGCCCTGACCCCCCGCCGAGAAAGGGAGTTCGTGAGGGGCACGGGCCTCGGTCAGGCTCGTCACGTCGAAGGTGGAGGGGGCCATACCTGGTTCGGGGCCGGCATCGGCCCGGCGGATGGCGCCTTGGATGCCACCGACGTCATCCGGCGTCATTCGGTCTTTCGTCCACGGGTTCCGACCTCTCGGCTCGCCGTCCCGCCCAGCTTCGGTAGGTGTCGGCGGCTAGATTTCGGCTGTGACTGCACCGGCGCGAGTCGTGCGGCCCCGACAGCCTCAGCGCCGGAGGCCGGGCCGTCGATGGGTCGGCCGCGTGCGCAACGGCGTCGTCGTCGTCCTTGCCGTTTGCATCGTCCTGACCGGCAGCGGCTACCTCTACCTCAAGCACCAGCTCGGCCGGATCGACAAGCTCGGCATCAACGGACTGACGCCTGACGACGGCGGTAACTCGGTCATGAACGTCCTGCTCGTGGGCTCCGACAGCCGGGAGAACGTCGAGGGGGACCTGGCCGACGCCACCGGCAAGGGAGCGGAGGGCACTGCGGGCCAGCGCAGCGACACCATGATGGTGCTGCACATCGACCCGGCGCAGCAGAAGGCGGCCATCCTTTCCATCCCCCGGGATCTCTACGTGCCGATCGCCGGCACCGGCGGCAAGGACAAGATCAACGCCGCCTTCTCGATCGGCGGCCCGCAGGGGCTGGTCCAGACCATCCAGCAGAGCCTCGGCATCCAGATCAACCACTACGCCGAAGTCGACTTCTCCGGCTTCAAGCGCATCGTCGACACCATCGGCAACGTCAAGGTCTTCGTCGAGACCCCGGCGCGGGACTCCTTCACCGGCCTCGACATCCCCGTGGCCGGCTGTGTCGACCTCGACGGCTTCCAGTCGTTGGCCTTCGTCCGCAGCCGGCATTACCAGACCCTCGTGAAGGGCCGCTGGGTGGAGGTGAGCGGATCCGACCTCGACCGGATCACCCGCCAGCAGGACTTCGTCCGCCGGGTCATGCGCAAGGCCGTGTCGTCCGGGCTGTCCAATCCGTTGACCCTGAACCGGCTGGTCAGCATCGGCGTCGGCAACATCCACGTCGACGACGCCATGTCCACCAAGGACATCACCACCCTGGCCCGCAAGTTCCGCTCCCTCGACGCCGATTCCGTCGAGATGTTGACGCTGCCGGCGACACAGGCGTTCGTCGGTGGCGCCGACGTCCTGCTCCTGGACAAGGAGCAGGCCTACCAGTACGTCGACCGCCTGAACGGCAAGGCTGCCGACCCTGTTTCGGTGCAGCCGGGCGGCGTCTCGGTCCGGGTGCTCAACGGCAACGGCGTCGACGGGTCGGCGGGCAAGGCGGCCACGCTGCTGAGCCCGTTCGGGTTCCAGATCGCCGAGACCGCCAGTGCCGACAACTTCAGCTACCCGGAGACCCTCATCCGGTACGCGCCCGGGAACCAGGGGCAGGCCGAGCTGCTCAAGAGCTACCTCACAGGGGGGGCCAAGCTCGAGCGGGACGCCACCCTGGCGACCACCAGTGTGGTCCTGGTCGTAGGCACCAACTTCGCCTCGGTGCACCCGCCGGCCGGCGCGGCCTCGGCGGCGCCGCTTCAGCCCGTCACCACCCTGGCCCCCAGGCCCTCCTGCTGAGTTCTTGAGCATTGCGGCCCGCCGCGATCGGTACTCGGTCGGCGGAGAGCCGCCATGTACTCGGTCGGCGGAGAGCCGCCATGTACTCGGTCGGCGGAGAGCCGCCATGCCCTCAGTGGATGCGGATCAGGCGGAGCACGTCGGTCGTCGCCTCGTCGCCCACCTTGGAGCCGACCAGCACGGCGACCAGATCGTCGGTCTTGACCACGCCGGCGTCGACCGCGGCCTTGATGGAGAACCACACGATGTCGTCGGTGGTCCCCTGGCGGTCGATCAGCACCGGGGTCACGCCCCACGCCACCGCCAACTGACGGGCGGTCCGGGGTGACGGCGTGGCCCCCAGGAGGGGGACGACGGGCCGGAACCGGGAGATGGCCCGGGCGGTGGCCCCGCTGCTGGTGCAGGCGATGATGGCCGCCGCGCCGGCGTCGTTGGCCGCCCGCCACGCCGCGGCCGAGATGGCGGCGGTGATGCGGACCGCGGCCGGCGCCCCCCGGGCTTCGGCCACCTGCTGCACCCCCCGCTCGCGGCCCCAGGCCATGTAGTCGAACTCGCGCTCGGCCCGGGTGGCGATCCTGGCCATGGTGGCCACCGCCCCCGCCGGGTCGTGACCGATGGCGGTCTCACCGGAGAGCATCAGCGCACTGGTGCCGTCGAGCACGGCGTTGGCCACGTCGCTCACCTCGGCCCGGGTCGGCGAGGGGGCCCGGACCATGGACTCGAGCATCTGGGTGGCGGTGATGACCGGCCGCCCGTACGCCACGCCGGTCTGGATGATGCGTTTCTGGTAGTGGGGGACGTCTTCCAGGGCGCAGCGGATGCCCAGGTCTCCACGGGCCACCATCACGCCGTCGGCCACGGCGATGATCTCCTCCAGGGCGTCGACCGCCTCCTGCGTCTCGATCTTGGCCACCAGCATGGGAGCGTCGGCCCCGGCTGCGGCGCGGACGCGTTCGACGTCGGCGGCCGAGCGGACGAAGGAGATGGCCACCGCGTCGACCCCAGCCTCGCACACCGCCGTCAGTAGCTGCAGATCCTCGGCGGTCGGGCTTTCCATGGGGAAGCGGGCGGTCGGCAGCATGACGCCCGGCCGGCCCATCAGGTGACCGCCGGCGGTGACGCGCACCGTCGCCCGATCATGGTCGACCGCCTCGACCACCAGGTTGACGCCGCCGTCGCCCATGGCCACCCGATCACCGGGCTGGAGGTGCTCGATCAGCTCCGGGTGGTCGACGGCGATCCGTCGCCCGTCGCTGACCGCTCCCCTGGCCGCTGACACCAGCTCCAACCGGTCGTCCTCGCCGACGTAGACCTCCTCGACGAAGGAGGCCGTGCGGATCTTCGGGCCCGGCAGGTCGGCGAGTACACCCACCGCGGCGCCGGCGTCGTCCGCGGCCTGGCGGACTGCACCGATCCGCTCGATCGTTTCCGCCGCGGGGCCGTGGGCCAGGGACAGGCGGGCCATGTTCATTCCTGCCGCCACCATGCGCCGCAGGACGGCGGGGCTCTGCGACGCCGGCCCCACCGTGGCCACGATCTTCGTCCGACGCACTGCGCTCCCTCCTGATGTCCGGGTCGACTACCAGCAGCCGACTCGGCACCGGCGGACTCGTACCGAGGCAATCTAGAGCGAGGGTGACCCGGGTGGTCGACGACCGAGCCGCCAGCGGTCCCCTCAGCCGCCCGGGCTCGCCACCCTCGTGAAGAGGTGGGCTTCAACCGGATTGGCGCCGAGCACGGTAGGGGTAACCGTTGCGTCCAGGCGGAATCGAGCGTCGTGCTCGGGCAGGTCCAAGGCCTCCTGGCAGCGGTCCACGATCAGCTGGATGAACTCCGGGGCGTCGAGCGACGCCGGGCTGGCGGAGCACACCACCAACACGTGTTGACCGGGCGCCAGGCTGTCCAACGAGGGAGCCAGGGTCACGCCGGGAAGCGCCTCCCGCAAACGCCGGGTGCCGTCTCGCTGGTCCGAGGCGAACGGGTCTGGTACCGGTCCGATGGTCTCTGCGTAGCGAACATCCTCGGGCAGGTAGTGAGCCAGCACCGGCAGCCGGCCGAAGTCGCTCACCACCAGGTCGCCGCGTGCCAGGCGGGGCCCCAGCTTGGCGGCGACGTCGGCGATGTTCGACTTGTCGTACAGCTGTCCCTTGATGCCCACCGGCGCCGACAGCACGACGACGACACCCAGAGCCACGACCCCGAACCGCCCGGCTTGGCTCAACCCTAAGGCGAGAAGGATGAGGATCGGCCCCACCAGGACGGCCAGATAGCGGTACACCCACACAGAGTTGTTGCGCGAGATCATCCAACCGAGGCCCACGACGACGATCACGATGGCCGCCGTGGCCATTGCGAACGCGGCGTGGTGGTTCCACGGTCGACGGAGGATCTCCATGAAGGCCAAACCCGACGCCAACCCGGCCACAATGACCACGTTTGGCCCACCGAAGAGCCCCATCAGGTCGCCTCGGACGACCAGGAGCGTCGGCCGCAACGAGAAGGGGGCGCCGGTGTGGGCCAGTTGATAGGCCAAGGTCGGTAGCCAGGGCACATACAGCAGCCCCGCAGCGCCCAGGGCGAGAACACCATCGATGATGGTCCTCTGACGCGTCGCCCGATCGGGCTGGAGGGAGGCGCAGACGACCACGGCAACTCCCACGCCGAGGGCGAAGAACAGAGCCCAGTTGTGGGTGTAGAGCAACAGGGCCATACACACCGTGAGGCCGGGTAGGTACCGGCGGCGGCCGAAGACGATGCCGTGGGCGAAGAAGGCAGTGGCCGCCAACCCCAGTAGCACCATAAGGGTGTACATCCGTGTCTCGTTGGCGTAATAGCCGATGAAGGGGTTGACGGCGACGAGACCCACCGCGATCCAGCCCGCCCGGCGGCCGAAGAGGCTCCATCCCGCCCACAGGGCGACGGGGAGGGTCGCCAGGGCGAACGTCAGCGAGAGCAGGTGAGTTGCCGACTCTGACGTCCCGAAGGCCCTCATCCAGAAATGCAGCAGCGCGTAGTACAGCGGCGGGGAGCCGTCGTGGCGGAGTAGACCGGGGATTCGGGCCAGCGGGTGCGACGAGATGCCCACCGAGATGCCCTCGTCGATCCAATACCAGACGTGGCGGCCCCGGCCCCACAGGAATGCGAGCGCGAGCACGGTGCCGGCGAGGCCCAGCCCGTCCCGGGTGCCCGGCCGCGCCAATTGCGCCGGGGGCCCGGTTGGGCGGCGACGCTCGGGCACGACGGTGTCGTCGACCATCGCCGTCCCGGTTCTGTCTGCCAGCTCGGTCATCGGCGTCTTTCGGTGATGGTCAGAAAGTCGTTCGGTGACGCGCTCACGCGTCTACCTCCTTTACGAGCAGGTCGGCGTGGGCGCCGAAGACGGAGATGGTCCGGGAGACGGTGTAGCCGTCGGCGATGAGAAGAGCCTCGGCATCGCCCTCGTGCGCCTGTCCCTCGGCGGGGGTGTCGGCTGCGGGCGTGTCGGTGACGACATACCAGATCCGTGGACGGCCGGCGGCGAAACGAACGGCGACGCTCGGGTCGTACCCGTCCTCGACGTACTCTCGGGGCATGACGAGCCTGTCAGGGTCGCGGCTGGCCACCAGGACGTTGGTGGGAAGGCTGCGGGTGAGCACGACCTCGGGACGCGGGCGGCTGTAGAGGGCCCACGGGTAACGGCTGAAGGGCGAGACCACGACCGAGTCACCAGGGCGGAGCTGCGTCGCCAGTTGGCCCTGCAAGGCGGCCATGTCGGCGCCCGGGTACGGGTTGAGGCGCACGTGGGCCCGCCCCGAGGTCAGCGCGAAGACGACCATCGCGCCGGCGAGGGCGGCGCCGGCCACGGCGGGCGGGATGGCCCGCAGCGCCGGCAGGCTCAGGAGCCGTTCCGCGGCCATGGCCGCAGCCAGCGCCACACCGGGATAGAGGTACTCGTCCACCCGTCCGCCACCCAACGGGGCCCGGTGGGCGGCGGCCAGGGCCACGGCGGCGGCGAGCGGCCCGAGGACGAGCACGGCGATGTCCCGCCGATAGGCGACGGCGCCCACCACGATGGCCCCCAGCATGACGGCGCCCGTCGGTCCGTGCCGGTAGACGAGCCCGGTCATGAACTCGTTCAGCACCCGGACGGTGCTGCCCAGCGCCGCCCCCGGTGTCGTCAGGTCGATGTAGTTCGTCATCCACAGTCGTCGCAGCGACGGTGGCACCGAAGCCAGCACCGCCAGCGCCTCTGCGGCGGCAAGGGCGGCGAAGGCGACGAGGCCGACGATCGTCCACGCGGGGAGGTGGGGCCTGGGCACCCCGGCTCCCGTCCCAGCCGGCTCCGTCCGGTCCCGGGTGCGCCACGCCCGCCATCCCACCCACACCAGCGTCAGGCCACCGACGGATACCAGGGGGAGGGAGAAGATGCCGGCGGCCATGGCGACGGC